>JBILUQ010000022.1:0-24179 GCA_044370935.1 Chthoniobacteraceae bacterium | reverse complement strand
CCCGGCTCTGCAGAGAGCGCTTTTTTTAATAGCGCAGCTGCGTCCTTCCATTTGCGCTGGGAAGCGAGTTCAGTCACAGATGCCATGGTCTGCGACGCGTGCTTCGAAGGGGTGCGGTTTCCTGTGGTGCCCGAGATGTTTGTCGTGTCTGCAGTCTTCTTTGGGGAGCGGGATGACATGGGAGGTGGATAAAATTCAAGGGGCAAGGGGCCTGCGCGCTTCCCTGTACACTGGATGAGTTTCAGCACACTCGTGGGACCACGCTGCCCTAACTGCGCCTTGACGCGGGTTGTACACAAGACGTTGCACATCTCGCGCTGAGCGGTTCCAAGGGCTCTCGGCAAATCGAGTATCTAAAAAAGCATCGCGAAATTCAAACACACTCCGTGAGAGTATCTGGCGGTTGTTTCTCATGACTCGTCACACAGCATTCCTGACTGCAACAGAGAGCACCCAATGCATCGCTTTATAGGGAAAGCAACAGCGACGGACTAACACTACCGGATACCGCGCTCACGAGCCCATTCCGGAAAACGACTTTGCAGCTTGTTGAGCATGTCGCTCGCCTCCTTCGTTTTTCCCGCAGCACGGTAGGCCGCTGTCGCTTTTTCCATGGAAAGCGGCACGAGTCGATCGTCGTCAAAAACAACCGCGATGCTCGCGTAGGTCTTTGCGGCGTTGTCCCAGGCTTGCTGGCCCGCTTGGATGTCGCCGGCAATCATCCGTGATTCGCCGTTAAGCACGCCTTCGGGTTGCAAGAGCAGGGCTTCCTCAACAGTTTTTTGCGCATTTTCGAAACGCTTTTGCTGCAGTTCGCATTTGGCTCGAATCAACAGGCCCCGTGCTTTTGGCACGGGATGCTCGACAAGCTTGAGGTAGGCTCCAACAGCGGCCTCTGCTTCCTTGTATTTCTCTAGCTCAAACTGCGTTTCGGCGAGTTGAAACCAGTCGGCTTCGTTGACTTCAGCAGAGCTGGTAATCATCGCCAGAACCGGTTCCGCCTTTGCCGGAGCCTTGGCCTGGCTGAAATGCTGCGCACACCAGCGCAGAACATCCGCGGCAATTCTTGTTTTACCTTTCGGTTGGTACTCTTGGACGTATTTCCAAAAGTCATCCGGGTTGTTCAGGTTGTAGCAACAGTAAATCAACCGCAGGCTGTCCGATTCAAAGTATTTATCCGAATCAAGCGTCCGTGATTCGATCAGGTGCGCCATCGCCTTCTTGTAATCTTTGGTTTCATACGCCGCCCATCCGATCCAGTGGTGGGCTTCGGCGCGGGTCGCGCTTTTTGGGTAGTCCGCGAGCAACTTCTCGTAATGAGCCGCCATTCCTGCGTTGTCGTTTTGTTCGCCACGCAGAAGTGCCATTTGTTTGAGGGCGGTTTCGCGATCAGCAGAATCAGGGTGCTTGTTGACAAGCTCGGCGTAGTCACGCTCGGCTGCAGCGGCAGCCTTGTTTCGGCGCTGTGTTTCTGCGCGCCAGAACAGTGCGGTGGCAGCCAACGGATGATTAGGCGCGGCGGCAAGGAGCTGCGTTGTCGCGTTGATGGTTTGCTGCGCATCGCCAACGAGCACGGAGCACTCGGACCAGCGCAGCAACGCTTCGCTGCGGCGCTCGGGTTTGAGCTCCTTTGATTTCACAGCCTCACCATAGGCGGCCGCGGCGCTTTTATAGTCTTTGCGAAGCCTTAAAAACTCGGCCTTCATGAGAATGGCGTTGTCGCGTTCCGCGGGCTTCGGATTGGACGCAAGAAATTCGTCGATCTCGACTGGTAGATGCGGCAGCTCGAGATTGTAGGAGCACACGAGGCGCCAGTATCTGGCTTCAGCGGCGAGACTCGACTCCGGAGCGAGCGTGATTACCCGCGAATAGGTGTCCACGGCTGGGGCGAACTGCTTGAGCTGGCGCTGAGCGTTGGCGAGCAGGACTAGGGCGTCCGGCAATTGCGCGGGCTCGATGAACTGCTCGGCTTCCGCAAAGCCCGCCACGATTTTCTCCGCGTTCCCAAGCGCGACTTGGGCGCGAAGAATGCCGAGACGGATGGACGGATGCCACGGTTCGGTGCCGGGCGTCACGAGAGACTGCTCAAGTTCGGGGAGCGCGGCGGTGGCGTTGTTTTGCTCGAGCTTGATGAATGCGGCGCGCACGAACGACTCGATCTTGATGGTCGGCGTGACTGCTTCCTTTGAGAGTTTTTCAAAACGCGGCAGCGCCTCCGAATCACGGGCAGCGTCCTTTAAAAGGATCGCGAGCTGGAACTGGCTTGCTTCGCGGAACGGATGATCCTCCTTGGCATCAGCCAGCGGCGCATAGGCGGCTCGCGCTTCAACCTTCCGGTTGAGAAGCTGGAGCGATCGCGCGGAAAAGTATTGGGCGCTTTGACGGACCTTTTCCTCTGCGATTTCCAGCGACGCCTTTTTGTAATGCGCAAAAGCGTTGGCGTAGTCCTCTTCTTGAAACTCGTACTCGGCGAGCTTGTACGCCGCCACTCCCCCGAGCGGCCCGGCTTTGGGAAGCGCCAGCAGCTTGCCGTAATAGAGGCGCGCTGAGTTGACATTGCCCTGCTTGAGCATGGACTCCGCAAGCCGGTACATGGCGGCTGGAAGGTCAGCGTTGCTGGGGTATTTTTCGATGAACTTGAGGTATTCCGCGGCCGCCGCGTCCCATTGCTCTTTTGAGTACAAGGCGTCAGCCAAACCGAGTTGGGCCACGTCGCCCGCGGCGTTCACGGCATTTGGCGAGAGGGTCCCGGGAAGGCGCGTGCTCGGTTTTTCAGTCACCGACTGACGCGGTACGCCGTTGATGAGCGGAGCCTCCTGATCACGGAAATCGGGGAGTGAGCCAGCCGGTGTGACGGGCATCGCGGGGGGAGCCATCGGTTGTGGCGCCGGCGGCAGCGTTTTGGGTTTGCTGCTAAGGGGAACCGTTGCCGCTGGTGCTGGTTTTGCAACACGGGCTTGGGGCTGCGGCGCTGGCGGCTGCGCGCTAAGAGGGAGTACCTTCGGGACGGAGGGCGGGGCGGTTGGCGCAGGATTGGGCGCTGCCTCTGGGGCCCCTTGTGCGGGCGGCGTTCCTTGTGCGGGCGGCGTTGTTGGAGGGGCGGGCTCGGGGGGCGGTTGAGCTGGAACCACCGGCGGCGGCGGATTTGTCGCTGGAGCCGCAGGCTTCGAGGGTTTGACGGGGACGACTTTTGGCGGAGCCACCGGAGCTGCGGTGACCGCCGTCAACAGTGAGGAGAGGCAGACTGCAATCGCCCGTTTCATCAAGGCTTGGGGTTCATTCGGATTTTGAAGTGGCGAAGGCCACGTTCCAAATTCCCGCCTGGCGGCACGTGTCCAGCACTTGCACAATATGATCGTAATCCGTCTTAACGTCTCCACGCAGAATAATCGCGTAGTCGGGGAAAAGAGCTGCCAGGCTTTTGAGCCGCTCCAAAAGCGCTTCTCGGGTGATGAGCTTGCGATCCCAAACGATGCTGCCATCCGCTTTGACGTTCAGAACGGTTTGATTTACGACCGGATTGCTTTCCTGGCCTGCCTGAGCGGAAGGCACCCGGACATCCAGTTCGTTCTCCTTCCGGGCCATGCTCCATGTGACCACGAAAAAGCAGAGCAGCACCAAAAGGATGTCCACCATCGGCGCGATTTGAAACGCGACGGTAACGGGTTCGGAACGGTTGCGGAACTTCATGCGTTTCCGGATGCCTAGAGTTCGTCCTCGGTGCGGGCGGGTTCACGCCGCTTCTGGTAACTTGCGGCCAAAAGGCCCATCACATGACTCGAAGCGCCTTCCAGTTCAGAAATGAGGGCCTGTGTCCGGTTCCGGAAGATTGAATAAAACCCCGCCGCAATGACCGCCAGAACGAGGCCGCCCGCGGTAGCAACCAGCGCTTCGGAAACCCCGCTGGCCAACAGAACGTCGCGGGAAAGAGAAGCGCTGCCTTTGCCGATGGCAGCGAACGAGCGGATGATCCCGACCACTGTACCGAAGAGCCCAACCATCGGGGCTAGGATTCCGATGTCCGCGAGGTAGGCGACCCTGTGCTGGATCGCGGAAGCCTGCATGCTCCCTTCGGATTCAGCCACCTCTTTCAGGCTCTCGAAGGGCACGCCGGGATTCTTGGTGGCGAAATCCAGCGCACGCTGAACGACTCGGGCCAGAACTTCACCGTGGCGGTTTGAGACCGCGAGGACCCCGAGGTAATCTTTCTTGCGGATCAATACTTCCACCGTGTTGAGGTACTGCCGGGACGCAATCGTTCCGCGGCGGATGGTCAGTGTGAATACCAGCACCAGCATGACTGTGATCACGGAAAGAGCGCCTAGGGGGATCATGGCCCAGCCGCCTTTTTGGATGAGATCCCACAGGTGGAACGCATCTTCATCGTTGGAAGCGGCTTGGAGGGAGTCTGCCGACATGCGGGCCGAGCCGATTTTGGGCGGCACAGCCTCCAAAGTGGCGGGGCCAGACTCCAGCTGGGTGACCGCAGGCGAACCCGGTGGCTGCTTAGACGGCTTTCCCGCACCCGTTTGCGCAAAAGAGATGGTGACGCTGCAAATCAGCGCCGCAAGAGTGACGATAGCTTTCATGAAATCCTTGAGCTGACAGATTGTACCCAGCGGGGAACAGGATGCAACCACCTCGCCAAAACCACGCCTCTGAGGAAAGCAAATAATGCCCCATTGATTGGTTATTTTCAGAGAAAAGTATTGGCTAAAAGCTTCTGCGGGTGAAACGCAATTGAAAATAAAAACTAGTTTCAAGCTTTTCAGGGGTCCTCTGGACAAGGGGCCGGTGCGAGAGCGCGCCAAAACCAGCTGAGGAGCTAGCGGAGGATCTCAAAGCCGCGGCTCGCGAAGGGGGCGATCCAGTGTAATTCCTCTTTGCGGATATGGCTTTTGAGTTCGCTTTCCCGGACTGCCTGAACGAAGGCCAGCAGCTCCTCCCGGTCCCCGCAGGCCTGCAACTCCACTCTTCCATCGGGAAGGTTGCGCACCCAGCCGGAGACTTCAAAGCCGCAGGCCTCCCTCCGCACGCAGTGCCGGAAGCCGACCCCCTGGACGTGGCCCTCAAAGAACAATTGAACGGCGGATTGGTGGGACATTTGTTTCTGATTAAAATGTGCGGAGCCCCAAATCACAAACATTTGGTGAGAGGTTCCCACTGTGCTTAACCGGTAATTCAGGTGAGCTGACAAACTTTCACGGGCCTCACAAGCAGGTTCCGGGCGGTGTTTAGATTCCCCTCTTTGCATAGCTCAGTGAGCGTGTATTCTTTCTACCTTAACTTTTGATCTTTAGGTTAAACACCCAACCCCTCAGAACGCATGGACGTTTCTAGTCAATCCAACCCTTCCTCCCCGAGTGGCTCGGAGTCCGGCAAGAGAGGGCCCAAGTCTTCCAAGCGCAACGGGCAGCCCCCGCCTCAGGCGGATGTCCCTTCCAGGCCGCCAGCACTGGCGTTTTCCAGCACGGAGCTCTGGATTGCCCTCGCCATCGCCCTTTTGGTGATCATGGTCTTCGGGCAGGCCTGGCAGTTCGGATTCCTGAGTTTCGACGACAACCAGTACATTCAGGAGATTCCCGCGGTGCAGGCGGGTCTGGCCCCCTCGAGCATCTGGTGGGCGTTTACCAACAGCCATGTGGGCCAGTGGCACCCTCTGACGTCGCTGTCCTTCATGTTTGACAGCCAGGTGTCGGGTCTGAAGGCGGGCTGGTTTCACCTGCACAACGTCCTGCTCCAGGCCGCCGCATCCGCCCTGCTGTTTTTATCCCTCCGTCGTCTCACGGGCGCGACTTGGAGGAGCGCGTTCGCCGCGACTCTTTTTGCCATTCATCCGCTGAGGGCCGAGTCCGTTGCCTGGGTCACCGAACGCAAGGACGTGCTCAGCGGCCTTTTCCTCATGGCCACCCTGTGGGCGTACGCCTATTACGTCGAAAAACCGGAACCGCCCCCGAGTAAAAAGTTTTCGCTCTCCACGGTGAAGTTCATCGCATTGTGGTCGAGCCTGCTGGTGATGCCATTTCTGCCGTTGCTGGATGAAAAGTTCACCGCGGCAATCAGCGCTCATTTGCCGGCGGCCACGACCCTGCTCATTCTCAAGCGCTGCCTTTACGTGCTGGGTGTGATCGCCTGGTTTTCGTTTCTCTTCGCCACCCTTCCCTTCAGGCTCCGCATCCTGTGCATCCTATTTGCGCTCGGTCTCATCTCGAAGCCGATGCTTGTGACGGTGCCGTTTGTTTTCCTGTTGCTGGACTACTGGCCGCTCAACCGGCTCAAAATTGAACCAGACCCGTCGGATCCCACCCAAAACTGGGGAACCGTTGTGCGGGGGCTCATTCCGTTGGTTCTGGAAAAAGTGCCTTTGTTCATCCTGGCATTCGCGTCAGCGATCGGGGCGGTTTACGCAGTGGGCGAACCCTTTCGGCCGATCCCGATTTTGGACCTCGTTCCGCGGTTGATGTACATCCCGATTTCGTACTGCCGCTATGTGTGGCAGTTCTTCGCGCCGACGCATCTTTCTGCGCACTACCCCTTCTTCGCCGTGGGCCCGCAGCCATCCCACGCGTTGGTGGCGCTTGTGGTGCTGTTGGTCATTACGGTGCTTGCATGGCTGGTGAGGCGCAAGCAACCCATGTTTATTGTCGGTTGGTTCTGGTTTTTGGGAACCATGCTGCCGGTCATTGGCCTTGTCCCAGGCGGCATCCAGATCGCCGCGGACCGTTACACCTACATTACGCAGATCGGATTCGCGATCTGTGTTTCGTGGACTCTAGCTGCGATCGCCCGGAATCGCCCAGCGCCCACCAAGGCCAGCGCTGAAGCCAGCGCTGAAGCTGGGGCGAGCCCGGCTGACGTACAGCCCGCCGTGCTGCAGCAACTCTGCGTTGCAGCTGCGGCTGCAATCGTGGTGATGCTCTCCATTGGAGCTTGGAAACAGGCCCAAACTTGGCGGGACGATGAAAGTCTTTGGGCGCATTCATTGGCCGTCACCGAAGACAACGATTACGCCAACGAAAAGTACGCCTCAGCCATTCAGATGAAGGGCGACAAGGGCGACCGAAACGTGGCTGAAAAGCATTTCCGGGAAGCGCTCAGGCTCAACATGCACATGGTCGGTTCCTTAAACAATCTGAGCGTGCTGCTGCGATCAAAAGGGGAGCTCGAGGAGGCTGCTCATTTCCAGAGTCTCGCCGCAAAGGAACACCCGCGCTGGGGACTGATGCACCGGAATCTCGCAAGCATCTACGCGCAGCAGCGCAAATTCCCCGAGGCCATCGAAGCCTTCACTAAGGCGGTTGAACTTAGCCCGGGAGACTTGGAGGCTTGTTACAACCTCGGGTTGTTGCTAAGCGAAACCTCGCAGGATCCCGAAACTCTCAAGAAGGCGGGCGAATACTTCAGCAAAACGGTTGCGTTGCAGCCGCGTTTTGCTGAAGGCCATTTTAGTCTCGGCAATGTGTATTACAGGTTGGGCAGACAAGACGAGGCCGTCGATGCATTCAAACGAGCCATTCAGGCGGAGCCCCGGCACGCCCGTGCTTACAACAACCTTGCGAGCCTGCTTGGCGCGCGCGGAGACAAAACTTCGGCGATCAACTACTACCAGTCCGCGATTTCGCTGGATCCGAATTATCTTGAGGCATACCGAAATCTGGCAGAGTCGCTTTTGAAGAACGGGGCAGTGGCCGATGCGGTGAACGTTTGGAAAGCAGGCCTTAGCCATGGGGATGATCTGCAGGCGATTTACCGTCTGTCCTGGATCCTTTCCACGCACCCTGATGTCAACATACGCCGCGGATTTGAGGCGCGTGACTTGGCGGCAAAGGGCGTCGAATTGACCCAGGGTAAAGAGCCCGCTTTTCACGATGCGCTCGGCGCAGCGTTGGCGCAGCTTGGTAAATTCGATGAGGCTGTTGATGCCGCGAAGAAAGCCCTCGAAATCGTGCCGGGCGGTGAGCAGGGGCAGCTCGCGCAAGGCATCAAATTGCGGATTGAGTCCTACAAAAACAATACTCCTTACCGGGAAACTCCCCCCACGCAATAACGCCCCCGGGGCGTTTTGCGCGGCGTGAACTGGCATGCGCGTTCTCATCACAGGTATTTGTGGATTCGCTGGAAATGCGATCGCACGCTCGCTGATGGCGCATCGCGAGGGACTCCAGATTTTTGGTGTCGATAATCTTTCCCGGCGCGGATCTGAAACCAACCTGCCTGCGCTGCGCGCTCTCGGATGCACGGTGCAGGTGGCGGATTTGCGGGATCCAGCCGTGCTCGCGCAGCACGCGCCGGTGGACTGGCTAATCGACGCGGCCGCGAACCCCTCGGTGCTCGCGGGGCTTTCCAGCGAATCCACATCCCGAGAACTGCTGGACATTAATCTCTTCAGCACGGTGGCGATGCTCGAATTCTGCCGCACACACGGTGCGGTGTTCACTCTGCTTTCCACAAGCCGTGTGTACGGGATCGAGGCGCTGCGTGCGATTCCTCTGGAATTGCAGGGCAATGCGTTTCGGCCCGTGCCCGGCGCATCTTCGTATGCGGCGGGAATCCCGGAGTCGTTTTCATCAGAGCCGCCCTTGTCCTTGTACGGCACATCCAAATTCTGCGCGGAGCGCCTCGCCTTGGAATACGGAAGCGCGTTCGGCTTTCCGGTGTGGATCAACCGCTGCGGAGTGCTGGCCGGGGCGGGCCAGTTCGGGAAGGCGGATCAGGGGATTTTTTCGTTCTGGATCCACAGCTGGGCGTCGAAAAGACCGTTGCGTTTTCTGGGATTCGGCGGGCACGGCCATCAGGTGCGCGATTGCCTGCATCCCGCCGATCTGGCGCCAGTGCTGCTCAAGCAGGCTGCGGCTGGATCCGCTGCCGGCGCAAAGCCCGTACCGCGGGTGGTGAACTTCAGCGGCGGCATCGAGAGCGCGCGTTCGCTGCGGGAGCTCAGCGACTGGTGTGCCGACCGGTTCGGGGAACAAACTGTGGCGCAGGATGCTCAGGAGCGTCCTTTCGACCTGCCCTGGGTCGTCCTCGACTCGGCTCTCGCGCAAAAAACATGGGATTGGTCCCCTTCCCGAAGTATGGTTTCGATATTGGAAGAAATCGCGGCCCATGCGCAGGCCAATCCACGATGGCTGGACCTGTGCGGATAGCGCGCGATTGAAAGCCTCGGACCGATTCACTGTTCACCGCCAACCCATTCTCCCACCCAGTGAGCAGCCAGCCGCTCCAGTTGTTATCAGTCGTGATTCCCGCCAGGAACGAGGAGGGGGCGATTCCCCCGACGCTTCGCCACCTGCATCTGGAGCTTTCGTTGCGCGGGATCCCGCACGAGATCGTTGTGGTGGACGACGGGTCCACGGACCGAACGTGGGAGGTTCTTTCCCAGGCAGCCGCGGAAATCCCCGAGGTGCGTCCGGTGATGAACCGCGGGCTCAACGGATTCGGCCGCGCGATCCAACTCGGGCTTTCGCAGATGCGCGGGGATGCAGTGGTGATCATGATGGCGGACGAATCGGACGATTGCCGCGACGTGGTGCGCTATTGGAATGCGCTTAACGAAGGCTACGACTGCGTGTTTGGGAGCCGCTTTTTGAAGGGCGGCGGCGTGATTGATTATCCTTGGGTAAAGCTCGTTTTGAACAGGGCGTTTAATTTTTTCATCCGCCTTCTGTTTCGGATCAAACTCAACGACACCACCAACGCATTCAAGGCGTACCGGCGCTCGGTCATCCAGGGCGTGAGCCCGATCCTTTCGCAGCACTTCAACCTTACGGTGGAGCTGCCGCTCAAGGCGATTGTGCGGGGCTATTCCTGGACCGTGATCCCGATTACCTGGAAAAACAGGCGCTTCGGGGTGGCGAAGTTGAAAATCTCTGAAATGGGGAGCCGTTATCTTTTCATCTGCCTCTACGTGTGGCTTGAGAAGACACTGAGCCGAGGCGATTATCGTAAACGTTCCGACCCGCCTTCTCTCGGGCAGACAGCTTGAACACTGGCGCACTTTGGCGCTTAGCTATACCCCATGGCAAAACCGCAAGTTCTCGTCACAGGTTCCTCCGGGCTCATCGGCTCGGAAGTCTGCCTGTATTTTCACGAACAGGGTTGCGCCGTGCATGGGATCGACAACAATCAGCGGGCCGTCTTCTTCGGACCGCAGGGCGACACCAGCTGGAATCGGGAGCGCCTTGCGGCAAGCATTCAGGGATTCGGGCATCACTCGGTCGATATTCGCGACCGGGATGGAGTGCTGGCGCTCATTGAAACGCTGCGCCCTGCTGCCATCGTGCACACGGCCGCGCAGCCCTCGCACGACCGCGCCGCGGCGATTCCATTCGACGACTTTGAAACCAATGCCGTGGGCACCTTGAACTTGCTCGAAGCCGCGCGCAGGTTCTGTCCCGAATCGCCCTTTATTCACATGTCCACCAACAAGGTCTACGGTGACCGGCCCAATTCCATCGCGATGAGCGAGCAGGAAACGCGCTGGGATTACGCGGACCCGGCGTTCGCCAACGGGATTGCAGAGGACTTCTCCATAGACCAGTCCACGCATTCGCTATTTGGCGCCTCAAAAGTGGCAGCGGACGTCCTGGTGCAGGAATACGGCCGCTATTTTGGAATGCCCACCTGCGTGCTGCGCGGAGGCTGCCTGACTGGCCCGAATCATAGCGGCGTGCAGTTGCACGGATTCCTGAGTTACTTAGTAAAATGCAACCTCGAGCAGCGGGAATACACGATCTTCGGGTACAAGGGCAAACAAGTCCGGGACAATATCCACAGCACGGATGTTGCTCGCTTCATCTGGCAGTTTTTCCAGAACCCGCGAGTGGCCGAGGTGTACAACATCGGCGGAGGCAAACAGAACTCCTGCTCGATCCTAGAGGCTTTCAAAATCACGGAGTACATTTCAGGGCACGCCCAAAAGTTCCGCTACGAGGACACAGCCCGCGTGGGTGACCACATCTGCTACTACAGCGACCTGTCCAAGATGCGCGCGCATTATCCAAATTGGGACATTTCCATCTCGCTACAGGCGACAATCGTGGAGATTGCGCGTGCATGGGAGGCGCGGATTCAAAAACCTTGAGAATTGCGGGAATTAACATCAGATTCCCGTGAAAGACGCTCGGACTCAGCCGCGTTGCTTGACCATTCTGAAACAACTCCGTTAAGTTTCACTAATTCATCCTTTAACCGGAGGCACTCAACTTGGACCTTAAAGAAATCAAAGAGCTGATTGCTCTGATCCGTAAAAACGACCTCTCTGAGTTTTCTCTCGAGCAAGAGGGCTTCAAGATCACCCTCAAGCGTGGCGGCGACTTCCAGCCGATCGTCACCACCCAAGCATTCGCCTCCGCGCCAGTCGCGGCGGCTTTGGCCCCGGCGCAGTCAGCTTTGGCTCCCGTAGCAGGTTCGGGATCAGCCTCCGGCGACCGCGATCTGCCGTCCCCGATGGTCGGCACCTTCTACTCGGCCGCTTCGCCAGAATCTTCTCCTTTTGTTTCCGTGGGCCAGCAGGTCACTCCCGACACCACCATCTGCATTATCGAAGCCATGAAGGTGATGAACGAGATCAAGGCCGAAGTCTCCGGCGTCATCACTGAAATTCTCGCTGAAAACGGAAAGCCCGTCCAATACGGTCAGGCGCTGTTCCGGATTCGGTAGACGATCCCGGAGCAAAGCCTCGCTTGATTCGGCGGTCTGGCTGATGGCGCACCCCGCCGGAGCCGGTTGTCAGGATCCGCCCCATTGAAGGTTCAACGCAAAGCCCTGTAATTATCGCATGTTTAATAAGGTCCTGATCGCCAACCGCGGTGAAATCGCGCTTCGAGTCATCCGCGCTTGCAAGGAACTGGGGATTAAAACGCTCGCCGTTTATTCCGAGGCCGATGTCGACTCACTGCACGTGCAGCTCGCCGACCAAGCCGTTTGCATCGGGCCAGCGCCCAGCGCCCAGTCCTATCTCAAAATCGATCGCATTATCTCCGCAGCCGAAATCGGCAACGTAGACGCGATTCATCCAGGCTACGGGTTTTTAGCCGAGAACGCACACTTCGCCGAGGTGTGTGCGAGCTGCAACATCAAGTTCATCGGGCCGCCTCCTGATGCGATCCGCTCGATGGGCGACAAAAACGTGGCCCGCGCGACCGCCCGCGCCGCCGGCGTTCCCGTGACCCCCGGTTCCGAAGGACTCGTGGAAAATGAGAAGGATGCACTGCGAATTGCGCGGGAGATCGGATACCCGGTGATGATTAAAGCCGTCGCGGGCGGCGGAGGTCGCGGCATGCGTCCGGCTCACAACGACGGCTCGCTTGTTCAGGGATTTCATGGTGCGCGCATGGAGGCGGAAAAAGCTTTTGGCAATGCGGGCGTGTACATCGAAAAACTCATCGAGAACCCGCACCACATTGAGTTTCAGGTGATGGCCGACGGCCACGGCAACGTGGTGCACATCGGCGAGCGCGATTGCTCCATGCAACGCCGCAACCAGAAGATCATCGAGGAATGCCCGAGCCCGCTGATGACCGACGACTTGCGCACCCGCATGGGTGACGCGTCTGTGAAGCTCGCGAAATCCGTGGGATACCAAGGCGCTGGCACCATCGAATACCTCGTCGATAACCGCGGGAATTTCTATTTCATGGAAATGAACACACGCATCCAGGTGGAGCATTGCATCACCGAGGAAGCGTACGGGATTGATTTGGTGAAGGAGCAAATCAAGGTCGCCGCGGGAGAGGAGCTTTCGCATTACGTCCGCGCCGCCAAGCGCCGCTATCACGCGATTGAGTGCCGCGTGAATGCCGAGGATCCGTTCAACAACTTCTCGCCGTGCCCTGGAAAACTCGAGCTCTATTACGCTCCCGGAGGCCGTGGTGTGCGCATTGATTCGCACGCTTACACCGGCTACACGGTTCCGCCGCATTACGACTCGATGATCGCAAAAGTGATCGCGATGGGAACTTCTCGCGAGAACGCGATCGCGCGCATGCGCCGTGCGCTGAGCGAGTACATCATCCGTGGAATCAAAACGACGATCCCATTTCAGCAGGCCATCATGCACGACCCCGACTTTGTGCGCGGTTCGTACGATACAGGGTTTGTTGCAAAACTGATCGACGCGCGTGGTGCGGAATTCGGCAAGAAACAGCCTTAGGACCGCGTTGCTTTGACAATTGCATTTGTCAACTAGCGGGCGCTGAGTTTCGGCGCCAGCGCGATGTCACGACTACCATTGGCGGGCTGAGAGATATAGCAGCTCCGCGGTGGTCTGAGTGAAGCAGGGGCTTCGCGTTCCCAGGGGGGGCAGTGGGAATGATCGGGTGAGGTTCTTCCAGTGGGCAGCGAGGTCTAGAAATCCGGCTCCAATAGTTGGTGAATTTAGTTGCTGGCTCCAAAAGGCCAGAGTCGCGAGCTTAGGACAGCCTCGCTCGGAGCGAAGCTTTTGCCGCCCCTGGGAGCGCGTAGCCCCAGCTGCGCCCAGACGCGGGTTGGACCGAAGAGGTTGCGCAGCAGCGAAGGGGCCAAGAGGGAGAAGACATCCCGATGTGAGCGTGTCAGCGAAGCAGGGGCTTCATGTTCCCAGGGGGGGGCCGTGATTTGTTCTGGTCCTGTTCAATCGCCCCTTCCCTCGTTAGAAAACCTGCGGTAATTCACGTCCAACCATTCCACGAGCGGTCAAGGAAGCCGACAAGGTTCACCTCACTGCCTCCTAGCTTTCCGGGTGAGCTATAGGTTCTGTTTCTTGAGCTCGTCGACTGCGAAGTCCACTGCCCGCGCGGTGAGCGCCATGTAGGTAAGTGACGGGTTGACGCAAGACGCCGAGGTCATGCATGCGCCATCGGTGACAAACACGTTTTTGACGGTGTGCAACTGATTGTGCTTATTGAGCACTGAGGTCTTCGGGTCATGGCCCATGCGTGCCGTACCCATCTCGTGAATGGCCATGCCGGGAAAGGAGCCGTTGTCGAAAGACTTCACGTTTTTGAGTCCGGACGCTTCAAGCATTTCCTTCGCGTCATTGGCCATGTCGATGCGCATCTTCTTTTCGTTCTCGCGCAGCTCCGCGTTGAACACCACCACCGGCATGCCCCATTTGTCCCTGCCGTTTTTGTCCAGATACATGCGATTCTCGGGATGCGGTAGCATTTCGCCAAACCCCGCCAGCCCCATGGTCCATGCTCCGGGTTGAGTCAGCTCGTTCTTCATCTCGACGCCGAAGGAAAGTTCCGCGACACCGCGCTGCCAGTTTTCCCGGCCGCCACCGCCCTGATAGCCAAAGCCGCGGATATAATCGCGCTTGTCCGAGCCGATGTTGCGGTAGCGCGGCATGTAAATGCCATTCGCGCGGCGTCCGTAAAAGTAGGTGTCTTTATCGCCCTCCCACACGCCGCTTGCGCCCACGCGGAAATGGTGGTCCATCAGGTTGCGGCCGAGCTGTCCGGAATCATTGCCCAAGCCGTCCGGAAAGCGGCTTGAAATTGAGTTGAGTAAAATCGTTGTCGAGCTGATAGCGCTCGCACACACAAAGACAATCTTCGCGTAGTACTCGCGGTCCTCCATGGTGACCGCGTCTCGCACCCTCACGCCCTTCGCCTTTTCCGAAGAGTCATCATAAATGATCTGTGTCACGATCGAGTCGGGACGAAGTGTGAGTCGTCCCGTCTTGGCCGCCGCCGGGAGGGTTGCCGATTGCGAGCTGAAATACGCGCCGAACGGGCAGCCGAGCGAGCACTTGTTCCGGTACTGGCAGGGGCCGCGGCCCACGTCCATCTGCGCCTTGCCAGCGGCTGAAAGGTTCGCGACGCGCCCGATGGTGAGGATGCGTCCGGGGAACAGCTTTTCGACCCGTTTGCGCACTTCCTTTTCCACATGATACATGTCCATGGGCGGTAGAAACTCGCTGTCGGGGAGGTGGGCAAGCCCGAGCTTTTCGCCCGAGATGCCCGCGAACTTTTCGACGTAAGAATACCAGGACGCGATGTCGGCGTACCGGATCGGCCAGTCGACGCCGATGCCGTCTTTTAGGTTCGCCTCAAAATCCAAATCACTGAGCCGGTAGCATTGCCGGCCCCACATGATGGACTTTCCTCCGACGATATTCGGGCGGTACCAGTCAAACCGCTTTTCCTCGCGGTAAAGCGAGTCGCAGTCGCGCATCCAGTACTTTTCGGTCATCTCGTTGTAGGGATAATCCCTTGCGAGTTTTGGATGCGAATCGATCTGCTCCAACGTAAGCTTGCCGCCGTATTGCGATTCCCACGGAGCCTTCATCGCATTCTCGTAGCCGCTGACGTGCTCGAGCTGGTGGCCGCGTTCCAGCATCAAGACGCGCAGCCCTTTTTCCGTGAGTTCCTTCGCCGCCCAGCCCCCGGAGATGCCTGAGCCGATCACAATGGCATCGTAGTTGAGTTCTTTGACTGAAGAGATAGTGGGTCGTGCCATAACGGATGTGTGTTCTGGAAAGATGAACAGTTGCGCGGGGAGATTGACCGTGCCGTCTTGGTGCTTTCGTGAAGTGGCGGGGCACGACGCCTTGTATATTGCGGCTGTTTCGGGTTTCGGACAACCATGGATCTATACAACCTTGTAAAAGACGGGGATGAAGGGGGATGATCAAACCTCTTTCCTGGATCGCGGCCAAAGTTCGGCGATTGAATTGAAAAAATCACTGTTCAGCTTGACTTAGTGGTCCGCCAACGAGCCTGATGAAGCCTCGGCTTGCCCTTCCCCCCCTGCATGCACTCCGAATTATCAAACCCGCGCACTTTCGAAAGGCTCCGCACGCTAGGCGTTGCCTTACTGCTGCCGGCTGCGCTCGTGGCCGCTCCCGTGTTGGGTGACGAGGCGGAGCATTTTGAGAAAAAAGTCCGCCCACTGCTCGAGGAGCACTGTCTCGAATGCCACAGCGCAGCAAAGAAGATCAAGGGTGGATTACGTCTCGATCTCGAGTCGGGCTGGAAAATCGGTGGCGACTCAGGCCCCGCCATCTTGCCGAACGATCCAGACGCCAGTCTGTTGATTAAGGCGGTTCGCTACCGGGACCCGGATTTTCAAATGCCGCCTAGAAAAAAACTAGCGGCACGCGAACTTGAGATCCTTGAACAGTGGGTTCGCACGGGAGCCCATGACCCGCGGCGCGAAGATCCGGCGGCGCAAAACGCCGCGCACACTAAGTCCCGCGCGCTTCCGCTTGAAGAAGCCGCCACTCACTGGGCATACCGCGCCGTCGCCCCACAGGCGGAGCCCGTAGTTAAAAACGCCGCGTGGGCTGAGGGGGCCATCGACCGGTTTTTGCTGCGCGCCATGGAGGAGGCTTCGATCACGCCGGTTCGAGACGCCGACGCGGCTGTAGTTTGTCGCAGGCTTTACTTGCTGCTGACCGGGCTGCCACCCGAGCCGGAGGCGATCGACGCCTTCGAGGTGCAATACAAGAGCAACCGGCTTGAAGCGGTTTCAAAGACA
This sequence comes from Chthoniobacteraceae bacterium, assembly GCA_044370935.1. GTDB lineage: Bacteria > Verrucomicrobiota > Verrucomicrobiia > Chthoniobacterales > Chthoniobacteraceae > Chth-196. Next base: position 7,718 of record JBILUQ010000022.1, on the reverse strand, counting down.
GCTGACGCCTTGATTGCATCCACGACGTTTGCCGAGGCGTTTGCGCGGCGCTGGTTGGATTTGACCCGGTTTGCGGAGTCGAGTGGCGGCGGCCGCACGCTTCTATTCAAGGATGCTTGGAGGTACCGCGACTATGTCCTGAACTCCATTCACGCCGACGTGCCCCTCAACCGGTTCATCACGGAGCAAATTGCTGGCGACCTTCTCCCTTTCTCGACGGTGCAGGAACGGGCGAGGCTTTTGACGGCCACCGGCTTTCTTGCGCTCGGCCCCACCAATTACGAGGAGCAGGACAAGCAGCAGCTCCGGTTCGATATCATCGACGAACAACTCGACACCATCGGCAAAGCTTTCCTTGGTCAAACCATCGGCTGCGCGCGCTGCCACGACCACAAATTTGATCCTATCCCGCAGCGAGACTACTACGCGCTTGCCGGAATTTTCAGCAGCACCAGAACCCTTCACAATCTCACCGACAACGTCGCGCGCTGGGTTGTCGAGCCGCTTCCAGGCCATCCTGAGGAGGAGCGACTGGAGCACGAACACAAGGAAAAGATCACGCAGCTCAAGGCCAAAATTGAAGTGGCCCGTACGCAAATCGCCCGGCTCAATTCGAGTTCGGTCCAAGGCGAATCCATCGCGAAAGTTCCCATTGCCATCGACCGTCTTAACGGGATCGTTCTGGATGATGCCGATGCCAAACTGGTAGGAGCGTGGAAAACCTCCAGCTTTTTTAAAAACTACGTGGGGGTTGGATACCTCACCGATGACAACAACGGTAAAGGGGAGAAGACCGCTACATTCACGCCCGTGTTTCCTAACTCGGGCCGGTATGAAGTCCGCTTCGCGTATTCCGCAGGGCCAAATCGGTCAAAAGAGGTGCGTGTCACAGTCTTTCATGCGGACGGCGAAGAGGTCGTCACAGTGAACGAGACCGAAGAGCCGGCAGTGGACGGTCATTTCACATCGCTCGGCACGTTTCGTTTTGAAAAAGACGGCGCAGGTTTTGTTTTGGTGAGCAACGCAGGCGGCGCCGGACATGTCGTGGTTGACGCCGTTCAATTCATTCAGGACGCCATGCCTGCAGTCAGGACTGTTGCAAAAGCATCGGCTACAGCGGATTTAAATACGAGCGAACCAAACACAGAAGCGACCTCAGGCGGCCCGAATCCTGCGGTCGCGCAGAAGCATATTTCCAAAGACGGCAATCCAGATCAGGATGCTCGCAAAATCCTTGCCGCCCTCAGCGACGAGCTCAAACAACTCGAGAAAAAAGCCCCGCCGCGTTCAGTCGCCATGGTTGTGTCCGAGAATGTCGAAATCGGCGACACGGCGCTGCGGGTGCGCGGCATTGCAAAACAGAAGGGAGAAATAGTGCCCCGCGGTTTCTTGCGCGCGGTGATGGTGGACGACGCGAAACACGTCGAATTCGACTCATCGCAAAGCGGGCGCACACAGTTTGCGAAATGGCTCACAGCGGACAGAAATCCGCTTACTGCGCGTGTCTTGGTAAATCGAATTTGGGCCTGGGTCTTCGGCTCGGGGCTGGTCGCGTCTACCGAAAATTTCGGTACCACAGGCGAGAAGCCGACGCATCCGGAGCTGCTGGACCACTTGACCGCGCGCTTCGTCGAGCAGGGATGGAGTTTAAAACAGCTCGTGCGCGAAATGGTCACATCCCACGCATGGCGCCTGGCCGAAGAGGCGCCGCTTGCCGCGGATCCGACGAATAAACTGCTTTCAAGACACTCGGTCCGTCGCATGGATGCGGATCAGATCCGCGATTCAATGCTGCACGCCGGCGGCAGGTTGAGCCGTGAGTTTGGCGGACCGAATATCAACGGCGCAAAAGATATCAATGCGAATGAATCCAGCGCGGCGAACATCGAGTACAACTATGTGTTCACCGACGTGCGGCGCAGTCTTTACACGCCGGCATTTCGAAACCGAAGGCACGAAGTTTTCGATGTGTTTGATTTTGGCGATATCAACAACAGCATCGGCGTGCGTGAGGCGAGCACCGTTGCACCGCAGGCATTGTTCTTCCTAAACAGCGCATTTGCCGGGGAACAGGCGAAAGCCGCTGGCGAGCGGCTCGCCGCTTCCTCGCGAGACCCGGTGCGCGCCATGAACGAGCTATGCCTCGCAATCCTTGGAAGGCACCCGTCGCCGACCGAGGCGAATGTGCTTTCAGCGCTATACAACTCTGCCCCGACGGAAGAGAATCCCGCGCAACGCCTCGCCCGTGTTGCGCATGCGCTTTTCGCCAGCGTGGATTTCAGATACATTCGGTAACCTCCGGCCTCCCCCTCCAACCCTAACCCCAACGGACATGCGCTCACCTCTCTCCACCCAACCGCTTCTGGGTACGACACGCCGTTCGGCGCTTTCAAGACTTGCCTGCGGTTTCGGATCGATGGCCTTGGCCGGTCTCGCAGGAAGAAATCCGGAGGCCGCTGCCGCAGGATTGAGCTCCATGGCGCCAAAAACTGGCGTGGTTCCAGCCCGTGCCAAACGTATTATTTTTCTGTTCATGTCCGGTGGCGTCAGTCACGTCGACAGCTTTGATTACAAGCCTCGCCTCATTGAGGATAATGGAAAACTACTCGACTTCGATGATCTGCGGGCGATTGCAAAAACAGGCACCAGTCCAAAGCAGCGTGTGATGGCACCCATGTGGCAGTTTGAAAAACGCGGACAGAGCGGTCTCTGGGTGTCGGATCTGTTTCCGGAAATGGCGAAGCATGCTGACGACCTTTGCGTCGTCCGGTCGATGCAAACCGAGGGCATCGCCCACGGGCCCGCCACACTTTTTTTACATACCGGATCCACAAATTTTTTAAGGCCATCCATGGGCGCGTGGGTTAGCTACGGGTTGGGCGCAGAGAATCAAAATCTCCCCGGCTTCGTCACAATTTCACCCGCGATGGGCAACGGCGGGCCGCGCAACTACGGGACAGCCTTTCTTCCCGCTGCATATCAAGGCACCGCCATCGGCCGCGCCGGTGTTCCCGCCAAGGATGCAGTGATTCGCAACATGACCGCGAGCAATCCGTTTGGCGGCGATGTGCGGCAACTCGAGGCGATTCGCGCGCTGAATTCGGTACAGTCAGCTGGAATTGCTGCCGGCTCGGATGTTGAGGCGATGGTGGAAAGCTACGAGCTCGCCTGGCGCATGCAGACTGCGGGGCCGCTCGCGTTTGACTTGGATTCAGAGCCGCAGCATGTGCGCGACCTTTACGGAATCGGGACGGCTGCAACCGATCAGTTCGGCCGGCAGTGCCTGCTCGCGCGGCGCATGGCTGAATCGGGCGTGCGCTTCATTCAGGTAAGCTACGCTGACAACACAAACAACCCCGCATGGGACCAGCACTCGAACCTCAAAAAACATGGTGACCACGCCCTCGCCGTTGACCGGCCTGTCGCGGGTTTGCTCGCCGATCTAAAGCAGCGCGGCATGCTCGAGGACACCATTGTCTGGTGGGGTGGCGAATTCGGCCGCACGCCTTATGCGGAAAAGAACGGGACGGGACGGGATCACAATCCGGCGGGCTTTTCCATCTGGCTTGCAGGTGGCGGATTCAGGTCCGGCGTCGCCTACGGCGAGACCGACGAGTTTGGACACCACGCGATCTCCGACAAAGTGCACATGCACGACCTCCATGCGACACTGCTTCACGCGCTGGGGCTCGACCATGAAAAGCTCACATACCGTCACGCGGGCCGCGATTTCCGGCTCACCGATGTTCACGGCCATGTAGTCTCTGATCTGTTTGCGTAAGCGTGCGCAAGAGCATGCGCTTCGAAAGCAATGCAGCATTCCAATTCCACTCCTATGCGATTCGTAAAAATCATATCTCTCTTCGCGATTAGCTTAAACTGTGGGAGCGCGATCTTCGCGTTAAGCCCCGAGCAGTCTGGAGTCGCGCTTGAACAACTGCCCTCCAACGCAAAGGGAGCACCCGTTCTCTTGATTGCCGGCGAGCCATCCAACAAGCCCGGCCAGCATGAGTACTTCGCCGGATGCACTCTGCTAGCCAACTGGCTGGGTCAAAACCCGGGAGTCGTGGCGGTGCAAGCCGCCAATGGCTGGCCGACAGACGAGTCTCTGATCGATAAAGCGCAATGCATCGTCGTATTCGCCGACGGTGGTCCGAAACTACCATTCCTTGAACCCTCACGGATGGCACGCATGGCCGCCGCGATCAAGCGCGGCGCGGGCTTCGTGATGCTTCACCAGGCGGTTGATGTACCCCGGTTGGTTTCCGAGCAAATCGGTGATTGGCTCGGGGCAGTGTGGCAGCCCGACATCGGGTCCCGCGGTCATTGGGATATGGAGTTTAATGAATTCCCATCGCACCCTGTGACGCGTGGAGTCAGTTCTTTCGCGGCTCCCTTGGACGGATGGCTCTTCAATCTGCATTTCCGAAAAGGCGCATTTCCTCTGGCGTCTGGACTGGTTCCGGACAAAAACCGCTCCACTGCGGATGCGAAGGCGAATGTGGGCCGCGCCGAGGTAATTGGTTGGGCGTACGAGCGGCCTTCGGGCGGCAGGAGTTTTGGGTTTACCGGCTGCGATCTGCATCGTAACTGGGGCGTGGAAGGCCAGCGCAGGCTGGTGGTGAATGGTATCCTGTGGGCGGCTGGCGTCGAGGTACCGCAGGCGGGCGCTTCTGTGCAAAACGAGCCGCGCGATTTGTTGCGGTGGATGGATGACAAAGTGAAGCCCGTCGCGGCCGCCAGCCAGTAGTCCAACTTTTGTCAATCGAATGGACCCCGGGCAAACGCTGCTCGCCTCGGCGCAGACCAGCCCGAATCCGCGGCATCGCGTGATTCTGCATGTCGACATGGATGCGTTCTTTGCGTCCGTCGAACAGCGCGACAATCCGGAGTACCGTGGAAAGCCGCTGGTGGTCGGTTCGCCGCCGAATCAGCGCGGCGTAGTGTGCGCAGCAAGCTACGAGGCGAGGCGCTTCAAGGTGCGGTCCGCGATGCCTTCGCGCACCGCGGCGAAGTTGTGTCCGTCGGCGGTTTTTGTGAGACCCCGCATGGATGTGTACAGGGCTGAGTCAGTAAAGATCATGGGTATTTTCGAGAGCTACACGCCGCTTGTTGAACAGGTGTCTGTGGATGAAGCTTACCTGGATTTGAGCTTTGTTGGTGAGCCTTGTAAAAGTGCGGATGAAGCTTTGCAACGTGCGCTTCCATTGGCGCGTGATATCAAAAACCGCGTTTTTGAAGAGCGCGGCTTGACCGCAAGCATAGGCGTCGCTTCCAACAAATTTCTCGCAAAGCTTGGCAGTGATTACGAGAAACCAAACGGGCTCACGCTGATCGAAGAGAGCAGGAAGGTGGAATTTCTCCGACCGCTTTCGGTTCGAAGCATCCACGGTGTCGGGCCGGTTACGGCGGAAGCCTTGGAAGCGCAGGGACTCTGGAAGATCAGCGATCTGCAGGACACCACGCTGAGGTTGGAGGACATTGTGGGTTCGTATGCGGCCAGCCTCAGAGGCCGTGCATTCGGCGAGGATGATCGGGAAATTGAACTCGAGCGCGAACGCAAAAGCATCAGTTCAGAGCACACATTCCCCGTCGACACGGATAGCCGCGCCGAACTGCGGGAGGTCTTGCACGCCCTCGCGGAGGACGTCCGCTGCGCCCTCGAGGAGCACGAGTGCGGCGCGCTGACGGTTCAGGTGAAGGTTCGCTACACGGATTTCAGAACGCTTACGCGACAGCTGCGCTTGGACGAACCTGTGACGACAGCTCGTGAGCTTTACCGGATCGCCTGTCACTTGCTTGCAACGCACCGGTTGGTGACAGGCCCGTTGAGGCTGCTGGGCCTCGGGGTTTCGACGCTTGTGCCTCCTATTCGCAGGCAAATGCTGCTGCCACTGTTTCCCGAGACGAATTCTGCAAGTTCTGCGAATACTTCAAGTGCGGTCAATGCCTTACCGGCTGGACCAAGGCAAGCGCTCTGAGCCTCGGATGCTGATGTCGTGCTGCGCTATGTCGTGCGGCGTCTTTTGTAATGCTGCACTTCGAATTCAGCGTGCGACTCGATGACTTCTCCCAGCTCAAAATCCGATTCGAATGAGGGAAACAGCGCGTCTCCCGATGGTTCAAGGTTGACCATGCTCAGGTAGAGATCCGAGCAGAACGGGAGTGTTTGTGCATACAGCTCGCTGCCGCCGATGATCCACACTTCACGTTCGCCAAAGGAAAGCGAAAGCAGCTCCTCAACGCTCCGTAACATACGCACGCCGGGGATATCGACCGTGCGCGACAGCACTACATTTTCTCGGCCTGGCAGTGGTTTGCCGAGGCTTTCGTAAGTTTTGCGACCCATGACAATCACGCCGCCCATTGTGGCGCGTTTGAACCAGCGAAAGTCCTCGGGAAGGTGCCACGGGATTTTACCGTGCGCCCCGATCACGCGGTTTTTGGCCATTGCTGCGATCGCCTTCATGTTTGTGTATGCGTCGCGGCTCAGACGGCGATGGGCGCCTTTATTGCCGGATGCGGGTCGTACGATTCCAAAGTGAAATCTTCGAACTTGAAATCCGTGATCTCGCGCACCGCCGGGTTGATTCGCATCACGGGCAATGCGCGCGGTTCGCGCGAAAGCTGGAGACGCGCCTGTTCGAGGTGGTTTGAATACAAGTGCAGATCGCCAAAGGTGTGGACAAAATCGCCGGGATGGAGGTCGCACACCTGTGCCACCATCATTGTGAGTAAAGCGTAGGACGCGATATTGAACGGCACGCCGAGAAACAGGTCGGCGCTGCGTTGGTAGAGCTGGCAGCTCAGTTTGCCGTTTGCCACGTAGAATTGAAAAAGGGTGTGGCAGGGTGGTAGCGCCATCAAATCGATTTCACCCGGGTTCCAGGCGCACACCAGATGCCTGCGGCTGTCGGGATCGCGGCGGATGCGTGCGATGGCATCGTGGATCTGGTTGATAGAACTGCCGTCGGGTGTACGCCAGTCGGTCCATTGTGCGCCGTAGACACGCCCAAGGTTCCCGTCGGCGTCCGCCCACTCGTTCCAAATGGTGACGCCCACCTCCTGAAGCGAGCGCACGTTGGTGTCGCCGCGCAAAAACCACAAAAGCTCGTGAATGATACTCTTGAGGTGAAGCTTCTTCGTCGTGAGCAGCGGAAAACCCTGCGACAGGTTAAAGCGGGTTTGCGCCCCGAAAACCGACAACGTGCCAGTGCCCGTGCGGTCGGATTTTTGATGGCCACTTTCGAGTACCAGTCGGAGTAGTTCGTGGTATTGGCGCATTGGACGTTGAAAAATGTGGGCTTGGGTGACGGGGAGTTTTGAATCGCAGGCGCCGCACCGCTAGAGGATCGCCGCATCCCCGTACAGCGTGAAGCCGCTTGAGCGCGTGACGCGCACATCCAGTAGTTGGCCGTAGTGACGCCGATTGCCTTCAAAAATCACGATCTTGTTTTGTGGCGTGCGTCCGGACAGTCGCTGATCGTTGTTCTTGCTCAAGCCCTCGCATAGCACCTCCACATTCGTGCCCACCAATTCCTCGTGTTTTCTGATGACAATCGCGTTGAGCACGCCGAGGAGATCCTGGTTGCGCTCCTCTTTCACAGATTCAGGAAGCTGTTCCTCCATGGTCGCTGCCGGGGTGTCTCGGCGCGGCGAGTAACGGAAGATGAATGCATTGTCGAACTCGACGCGCTTCACCATCTCGCGGGTCGCTG
>JBILUQ010000215.1:0-6911 GCA_044370935.1 Chthoniobacteraceae bacterium | reverse complement strand
ATGGGAAGTGGGATCGGTGGCAAAGGCATGGATCTTGATCCCGGCTACGAGCTTCTCCCCCTCGCGCGGGAGCACCCGGAACCAGGCCGAGGTGTCCAGCACCGCCTGGCCAGTGGCAATCGCGTCGGCATACGCCTGCAAATCCAAAACCCGCAGCTGGTCTGCCGAGGCGCTCACAGCGGATTCTTCCCCTTCAAAATCCGAACGTACCAACTGCAGCATCCGCTTCCCCTCCCGTGGAACGACCCCGCTTTCCGCCTCCACAATCCGGGCCCTATCCCCGCCCCATCCCCCCAAATCCTTCGGAACCCCGCGAACCCCAGGCTGGGCAGCCAACTCAAAACCCTCCGCCAGCAGTAACAGTTCCCGCCGTGCCAAGGCCGCGAGCTGAGGAGAAGTATAACCGAAGACCATCGAGGCACTGAACAGGCCGATAGCCAAACCTGCCGCCGCCGCAGCCAGCGGGCGCCAATTAAACCAGCCCCTGGCGCTGTGAGTGCTGGGCGAGAAGTCTGCAGTCGCGATCGGGTTCTTCGAGACCTTTGCACTGCCCAGTGCGGCATCGATGTTGGCGTAACGAGCGAACTGGCGTCGGAACGCGGGGTCAGCGCGCAGGAGATTCTGCAAGACGCGGAAGTCCTCTGGGGAAGCGGAGCCGTCGATATAGCGTTGGGCGAGTTCAATCGGGTCTGTCTTCATGCGGATTCCTCCTGCGCGAGCGTCCGCCGGGTGCAATCCATCAAGGACAAGCGCATGCGGTGCAGGGTTTTATAGAAAGACATGGGCGAACGGCCGGACTGCGCAGCCAATTGATCGATGCGCACTCCAGGGGCATAGGCGGCGTTGAGCAGATTGCGCTGCGCCGGCTGGAGTTTGCCCAGGCAGCTCTCGAGGGCATTGCGCTCCGCCTCGTAGAGATCGGTCTGGGCGCTGACTTCGTCGGCCAGGAGGGCCAAGATGTCTTCGTCAAAGACCAGACGTTCGCGCGCTCTGTCCCGGAGGAATGCCAGGGCTTCAAAGCGCGCCACGACATAGGCCCAGCGCCGGAAATCCTCCGGCATTTCCAATTGGTCGAACTTCCGCCACAAGACCACTGCCGTCTCCTGCATGACCTCACGCGCATCGTCCCGGGTAGGAACCAGGGTGCGCACGAAGGCATTAAGCGCCTCCTCATGTTCCACATAGAGGCGCAGGAATTGGTCGTGATTTTGGGATCGTGGGGCTTCCATCCACTTACTTACTCCAAAACAAAGCCCCATTTGCCGCTTAAAATCGCGCCTCGATAGCAGAAATGTTTTTTACGTACCTCCGGGGGCAGAAGCTGCATTGCCGCGGCGCGTTCATGACGATCAACTACACAGGGATTACGGACTGGTGAAATTCCCGATCCAAGAGGTTTGGAATTACGGCTCATGAAGCAAACCGGAAAACAGCCTCCGAGAGCCGGATGAGGGAAATCCGCCTGTCCGGCTCGATGAGGGCGAAACATGGAGTGGCCGAAAACCAGACGTGTCTCCCTGCTCTATCGTACGCAAAAAGCGTTTTCTTCAGTATCAGTTTTAGCCCCCGTGAACACGGACACTCTAGGGCTGTTCGGCGGTTGTGGGCGAATTCAGCGGGCAGGGTTGGGATTTCTTCTGGGGTTTCTTTTGCGGAGATTCGGCAGCAGCGAGCAGCTGAACGCATTCGGGGTTGGGGCAGTCCGGAAGTGAGCTTTGCCATTCGCGGATAGCTTTGGCCATGGCCACATCAGAGGGTTGCGCGAACCGCCAGTCCCAGAAGAGCAGCTGCGGACGGCTTTAGCGCGCCCCGCGACGATGCCGCGCGCGAATTGCGGAAACGGAGCGAAAAGCAAATGTTTGCCAATCCTGTCACCGCATTGCGTTTTGAACCACGCGCAGGTCAATTGCCACTCCGGCCAGCAAAGCGACGCTCACCATCGCGTTAATTTGGAAAAACGCGCGGTTCACCAACCCCACGTCAAGCGTACGCGCCAGCCGGTGTTCCCACACCAACCCCAGTAGGGCCACGCCAAAACCCGCCCAGTAGGCCGCGCCCAAATGCGCCGCCCATCCAAATCCAGCGAACCCAACCGCTGCCGCCACGTGCAAACCGCGCGCCAGTTTCAGCGCGGCGCCCACACCGTAGCGTGAAGGAAAGCTGTACAGCCCCCTACCCTTGTCGAATTCGACATCAAGCGTGCTGTAAATCAGATCAAACCCGAACGTCCAGAGCGCAACGGCCCCTCCGAGCAGGAATGCGGGCAACCTCCAAAACACGCCGCTCACCGCGAGAGAGGCGCCGATGGGCGCCACGCCCAGCGCGAGTCCGAGGAAAAGGTGCGACAACGCGGTGAACCGCTTTGTCAGCGAGTAAAACCCGATGATCAACAGCATCAGCGGCGTGAGGTAAAAACACATTGGATTCAGACTCCAAGTGGCCGCGAACACCAGGCCCACGGAAACCGCCAGTACGCCCCATGCCTGGGGCCGGGTCACCAACTTATGTCGGTCCGCCGTGCGCGGGTTGCCCTTATCGATTTCCCAATCCATCAACCGGTTAAAGCACATCGCCGCCGTCCTCGCCCCGACCATGCAAGCCAGAATCCAACCGAACACCGCCGCCTGCACGCGCCCATTCCCCGCCTCCCACATCGAGCTCAGGGCGAAGGGCAGCGCAAACACGGTGTGCGAAAACCGCACAAACGCACCGAGCCGCAACAGGAAAGGCTTTTGATCCAGTACCGCATTCATATCCACAGGCACCATGCTCAATGCGGGGCGGAACCGCAATCCCGCGTCCTTGAGCGAAAGAGAATGGCGGTTGTCGCCAAAGCGGACTACAGGGTTATCCGCGCTTCCACCCCGAATGAACTCCCAACCCCATGAACCCCTCGCACCAGCCGTGCTGCGTCTGGTCGGCAGCTGGATCGTTAACCGCTTTTACCGGATCACCTCCGCCCCTTCTCCCGCACTGCCCGCGGGCGGCTTTCTGCTTCTGCCCAACCACCTGAGCTGGGTGGATGCCATTCTGCTCCAGGTTGCCTGTCCCCGGCCGATCCGCTTCCTGGTGGACGACCAATTGTACCGTTCGCGCACACTCAATCCGATCCTGCGCATTTTCGGCGGTGTGCCCGTTTCCCAAAAGCGCGCGAAGGAGGCGATCGTCACGGCCGCCGAGCTACTCCGGCAGGGAGAGGTGGTATGTCTGTTTCCTGAAGGTGAGATCTCGCGAATCGGGACCCTCTTGAAACTCAGGCGCGGATTCGAGCTCATCGCACGGTCGGCCGCAGCCCCTGTTGTTCCGGTCTGGCTTGATCAACTCTGGGGCTCGATTTTTTCCTTCTCCGAAGGACGCTTCTTTTTCAAATGGCCAAAATGCTTTCCATACCCGATGAGCGTCACCTTTGGGGAGGCGATTCCCTCGGATGAAGCCACCGTCTCGCGGGTGCGCGAAACTTTGCTCCATCTCGGCGAACGCGCATTTCAAGCCCGCCCAGAACACCGCAGCCATCTTGGGATTGAAGCCATTCGCGGACTGATGCGCGCCCCCTCGCAGCCTGCAATCATTGACGGGATGGATGCGGGCAAAATATCGCGCGGCACGCTGCTAGCCGCGGCTCTTGCGCTTTCGGCTTACATCCGCAAACACTGCCCGGAGCGCCGCATCGCAATCGTGCTTCCGCCGGGCAAGGGCGCGGCCATTGCCAACCTAGCGGTGGTTCTCGCAAACAAGATTCCCGTGAACCTCAACTTCACCGCGAGCGCAGACGCGATCAAGGCCGCGCTGCGCATCGCAGAGATCCAGCAGGCGATCACCGCCGAGGCGTTCAAGGAAAAATTTCCCGCCTTCCCCTGGCCCGACAGTCTGCTGTTTGTCGAAAAGATCCTGCCTCGGCTTTTTCCAAAAATCGTCGCATGGAAAGCGCTGTGTGCGGTGTTGCCAGCACCGGCCGTCGCCTGGATCGCTCGCACCCCGACCCAAGGAGACCGCGAAGAGGCCATCATTCTGTTCACAAGCGGCAGCTCCGGTGATCCGAAGGGCGTCGTGCTCTCGCACCGGAACATTCTCGGAAACGTGGATCAGTTTTCCACGATGCTCGGATTGCGCCCCGAATCGCGGATCCTCGCTTGCCTCCCGATCTTCCATTCCTTCGGCAGTACGGTCACCCTCTGGTACCCGATCCTCAAGGGGCTGCAGGCGATTTCATTCCCGAGCCCGCTGGATATTCCCAAAAACGTCGAGCTGATTGAGAAATACGGGATCCAACTCCTGTGCAGCACGCCGACATTTTTGCGCGGATACCTGCGCAAAGCCGAGGCGCACCAACTCCGCAGTCTTGAGCTGATCGTTACCGGCGCGGAAAAGCTGCCGATGGACCTTGCAGACGCGTTCGAAGCCCGATTCGGCAAAGAAGTGCTGCAGGGATATGGACTCACAGAAACCTCGCCGGTAGTGAGTGTCAATCTGCCACAACCCGCAACCCTCGACTCAAAACTCTACGTACAACCAAGCAGCCGCAGGGGATCGACTGGAAAACTCGCGCCCGGCATGGCGGCGCAAATCCGCGACCCTGACACAGGTGCGCGGTTGCCGCTCGAATCGACGGGGATGCTCTGGGTTAAAGGCCCGAATATTTTCGAAGGCTATCTCAATGATCCAAAACGTACCGCCGAAGTGCTGCATGACGGATGGCTAAGGACCGGAGATCTCGGACGTTTTGACGAGGACGGTTTCTTGTACATCGAAGGCAGGCTTTCGCGCTTTTCAAAAATCGCAGGGGAAATGGTGCCGCACGAGACCATCGAAACACGCATCTACGCCGTGCTGGAACTCGCGCAGGAGGAGAAGAGCATCGCGATCACGGGCATCCCCGACGAATCCAAAGGGGAAGCACTGGTGCTGGTAAGCACGCGGGAAGTCAATATGCAGAACCTCAGGTTAAAATTGAACGAGGCCGGGCTGCCTAACCTGTGGATTCCAAAAAAATTGGTGAAAACGCCCGAGATTCCGCACCTTGCAAGCGGGAAACTGGATTTGCGCGCGCTTCACCAGCTTGCGCTTGCAGTGCAGCAAAAGGAGTAACACAAGCGCCAGAGGCGCGACCTTGTGTTAACTTCTTTCGGAGCGGGGCTTTGCGGCGCAGGGCGTCCACATTTTTAAAAGAGCGCTCCATCGCCAACCCCTGGGAGCGCGTAGCCCCAGCTGCGCCCAGGCGCGGATTGCACCAAAGAAGCGACGAAGCAGCGAAGGGACGACTCACCCCATCCCTATGTAGGGTCATGTAAGCGCAAGCTGGGGCTACGCGTTCCCAGTGGGGATTCCGCACTTTTGATGCTCCGGAGCCTGCGGAATTTCTCATCCAACAAATCCGCGGGTGATAAACGCGTCCGAAAATGTTCGCCTCACTGATTACTGAGGGCCACCCGGAATCCGATATTGTTGCTGCGGAACTCCGGGGCGTAGCCGTAGCTGTAGGCAACCGAGGAGTACTGCGCGCTGCCGCTCCAGTGCCCGCCCCGGATCACCCGTTTGCCTGTCTCCTCATCCAGCCCGCCCCACATCCATTCGGACACATTTCCTCCAAGATCGTAAAACCCAAGCGCGTTCGCTTTAAACGATGCAACAGGCGCCGTTCCCATGATCCCGTCCAATCCGACCTTGTTTGGATCGCTCTTCCCATCCATTCCAATCGCGTAATTCCCATCATCCCACTGCGGCGGATAATAATCTCCCCATGGCCACTTTGCTGTGCCCATCGCCGCCTCCCACTCCGCATTGGTGGGCAAACGCCACTCTTTCCCTGTTTTTCCACTCAACCACTCGCAAAACTCTTTCACCCGGTTCCAACTGACAAGCACCACAGGGTGCTCGTCGTCCTGCTTAAAGTTATTGCCGGGCTGCGTCCAGTCGGGCAATCCCTCTGCGCGCAGATAAAGCCTCCATTCTCCCACCGTAAACTCAGTTTTGCTGAGCAAAATATTCGTCCCTGGAACCGGTAGCAGCTTTGCTTCCAACCGCTTTACCAGTTCGGGTATTGCATCAAAGTCTCTCCTCCGGTCCTTCCAAAAATCCTCCATCCCCCTCCCAAACGACATCGCCTCGTACCGCCTGCCCTGCGCGTTGAGCGCCTCGAACAACTCGCTTTTCGCCTTCGCCGCGCCCTCGCTGCTCTCCTGGGAAATCAATCGCTCGGTCAATGCCAAGTTTTCCTTCACTGCTTGATTGTCCCCAATGCGCAACGCGGCGTGGTACTCCGCCACTGCCTCCCGCCACCGCACCCGTGGAGGGTGATCGAGCAATGGTGCATGCGCAATACGCTATATAGACGCAGTCCATATTCAATCGGAAAACCTACCACAGCACTGTTGTCTGCCAGTCATCCTCCGCGCGACATCCGAGTCAGATAGTAAGCACTTTAGCGCGCCCCGCGACGATACCGCGCGCGCGAGTTGCGGATGGCCATTCAACAGTGTCCCGCCCGCGAGGTCCTCGACCTGGATGCGGCCTGCAGCGACGCGCACCATTGCGTGCCTCGCCGCGACGCCCTCGCCCGCAATGGTCCACACATCGGCGGCCAGCTCCGTCCCCAGAACGAACTGGGTTTCTCTGAACTCTAGGGTGCTCAGGATTCCGCTGGGTCCGTGCATGGCAAAAGACCAGTGATGCATAATCACATCACTTGTCGGAACAGTCAAAATGAGCAAGGGCACTACTGAATACCGGCCGGCAGCCCGCCGAAGACAGCCCTGACATCCGTTCCACCGAGGCAAACAGGGGCAACAATCTCCTTGGCCGCTTGTTTTCACCCGATGGCTGGTGTATTTTCGCTAAATGGAATCGCTGCTTGAACGTATCACATTTAACTCGAAGCAATGCGGCGGACGCCCATGCGTGCGGGGAATGCGAAT
>JBILUQ010000214.1:0-6920 GCA_044370935.1 Chthoniobacteraceae bacterium | reverse complement strand
CGCTGCGTGCCGGTTTCGGGAGTGCAAACGCTGTTGAATCGGTCAGTCCCGATAAGGTGATGGCCCAACCGTTGTCACGTTACGGAACCGTTATTTTGTCTAACGCGCTTCCGCTTTTTGGACAGGCTATCACGGCCATCGAATCATACGTGAAAGCTGGAGGCGTGCTCGTGATTTTTCCGGGAACCGCCGCCAAGCCCGACGCGTACGCGCCCTGGAGCTGCCTTCCGGGGCTTCCCCAGTCGACTGACGAGCTCCCTCTGGCACAGCGGAACCGGACGCTCACGTGGGAGCAACCTCAAAACCCACTGGTCCGGACCCTGCGCGAGGGCATTGGAATCCCAACAATTGCGATTCGGCGCAAACTAACTTTCAGCGGGCTGCACGAGGGCGGCCAGCGGATTGTTTCGATGGGTCCAAACCAGCCTTTTCTTCTGAGCAGGCAATTCGGCTTTGGCCATGTGGTGTTGTTTGCCGTGTCTGCCGATCGCACGTGGAGTGATTTTCCGCTCTCGCCGTTCTTTCTTCCGCTACTACTCCAATGCGCCGACCTAGGTGTCGGTGCCGGCCCGAAGGCGCCGTTTGAATGGGCAACGGAATGGCTGCCGCTGAGCGACCGGTTTCCCGAGTGGAAAGCCCCTCCCAGCTTGAGCGGCCCGGACGGGCTGCCCATTTCAATAAGGTCGTCTGTGCTGGAGGGACGGGCCGTGCTCGACGCGGAGAAACTGACCGTCCCGGGGTTTTACTCACTGACTTCATCCGATCAGCCCGAGGGCAAGCCCGTCATCGCCGTGAATTTATTGCGGCGGGAATCCGACCTCACGCCCGTGGTTGAAGCTGAGATTTCAAAGCAGCTGGGAGTTGAAAAAGCAGCGATCGCGCACGACTTGGATGCTCTTCGGAATCTGATCTCCGAGCACCGGATCGGACGTACGTTCGGCGAGCATCTGCTTTGGCTCGCCCTCGGGCTGATAGCGATTGAGTTTGTTTACGCAAACATTCTTGGCCGCGCAAAGGAACCCGGTGCGGTTCGGGGAAAATCGGGAGTGGCACTCGATGATCGACCGAGACTTAGACTTTCTAAAAGCGACTCCATTCCGGCGGATGCTTGAGCTGATCGTGTAGCAATGATTGTTTTCGAGCACACTTTTCCACTCTGGGTGATTATCTCTGGCATCGGCGCGGCGCTGTTGTTGGGAGTCTTAAGCGCCGCGCTTTGTCTACAGCGCCGAGTTGTTAGCGGCGTACTTGTGTTTGCATACATCCTTGTTCTCGCGGGCACGGCTTGGTGCATTTCGCTTCCCGGGATTCGCAATACCTTCACGCAGGTTCGCAAGCCGCGTTTTATTGTCGCGCTGGATACCTCGCAAAGTATGGCATTAACGCCAGGGCCGAATATTCCAAGCCGCTGGATCACGGCGCAGGAGGCGCTCTCCCGGCCGTGGCTTGCGAAGGTCGCGAGCGAGTGTGACGTCGAGTTTTTCCACTTCAACGCAGAGTTATGCGAAAACACTGTGATTTCAGAGGCGCGGACGCTTGCGCCGGATGGTGCTTCGACTCGACTGCGCAGTACGCTCAAAAAAATTGCCGACCATTCTGCCGGCCTCAATGTCGCCGGGATGCTGCTGCTGAGCGACGGAGCCGACACGGGCGAAGGCTCCGATGGTTGGGCGGCTGGGCCGCAACCCTTCCCGATCTACACCCTGCGACCCGAGCCTCCAGGCGGTTGGAAGCTGGACCCCGATCTACGCATCGACGCTGTCACCACTTCGCTTCGCGTCACTGTGGGATGGAAATCAGAATTAAAAGTGAAGCTCTCCGCGCAGGGAACGCGCGGTGCCCCGGTCACTGTTCAGCTTTTCGAAAATGGCGAGTTAGTCGGCGAGATACCAACACAGATTCCAGATGAAGGCGGTGAGCGCGAGGTCACCTTCGAGTTGGACCATCCCAAGATGGGGATGTTCAAGTACCGCGTGTTTGTGTCTCCATTCGCCGATGAGAAAAACAAAGACGACAATGATGAAGTGGTAAATGTCGAGGTGGTGGACGCACGCAACCGTCTTCTCTATCTGGAGGGCGTTCCGCGCTGGGAATACAAGTACCTGCGCCGAACCTTGCTTTCCGAACGCCAGATCTCTCCTGTCATCTTTTTCACCGGCTCCGACGGCACGCCGAAGGGCGGAACTCCGGTGGGCAACGTGACGGCCGACATGACGCCGCAGCAACTGGCTTACTTCAAAATTATCATGCTCGGCAACATAGACGCCAAGGAGCTTGGCGCCGCCCGGGCAAACAACCTTGTGAAGTTTGTTGAACAAGGGGGAAGCCTCATCCTGCTCGGAGGCGCGAGGGGTTGGACCGCGGGCGGGTTGGCGGAAACGGATCTCGGCAAGATCTTGCCGGTTCGCGGCAGCGACGTTAGGACGCTGGAAGGAGACAGGCCGTATCCGGTGAAGCTCAGCGAGGCTGCGCGCAGTCATCCGGCGTTTGCCGGGGACGCGGCGCTTTGGCAGAATATCCCCCCGGTACTCTCGATATTTACCGGCTTTACCCTTTCGCCTGGCGCCGAAACGCTGGTGTCTGCGGATACCCCCTCGGGTCCGCAGCCGATTGTGGCAACCCAGCGCTTTGGACAGGGCAAGGTGACGGCCATTCTCACCGATTCGCTGTGGCGCTGGCAGCTCGGCCCGGAATCAGGCAGAGCACGGCTCTACGAACGCTTTTGGACCCAGATGATTTCATGGCTGCTCCCTCGTCAGGAAGCGATCGACAGCATGCGACTCGAGTTCTTCGCAGATCGCGATCAGGTTTTTCTTGGTGAATCCATCGAGTTGAGCGCGCGTTTTGGCGGCGAGGATTCGCCCAAGCCGGACAGCATCGAGGCGAGAATTACATTGCCTGACAAGCGCGAGGTGCCCTACCGCATGGAGCCAAGACTTGTGAGCCTCTCTTCGGGTAAAAGCTTCTCCGGGTTCAGCACCGCATTTTCTGCGACGCAACCCGGGCTCTACAACGTAGTCGGTTCTGCGAAGCTCAATGACCACACATACTCCAGCGAGCCATTCAGCTTTTTTGTGAAGCCGCACTCTCCGGAAACGGTGCCTCGCCCTGCGAAAGTGGAGGTCTTGCAAACGCTTTCCGCTGCAAGCGGTGGACGCTTTTTTGAATCGGTGGAATCGGTGGACGAGGCGCTTTTAAAACTCCAGTTCCACACCAGCGAAGAAAAACTTTCAGATTATAAAACATTATGGCGCGACTGGCCCGCCATCATCTCATTGATGTCGCTGCTCGCAATCTCGTGGGGCTTAAGGAAAAGCCAAAATATGCCGTGATAAGGGTGGCGTTTCCGAGTAGAAGAATGCTGTCCATCCCATGCGTCCTTCCCTCCTTGTTTTCGCGCTCTCTGCGCTCCTGGTTCATGCGGCTCCTCCCGGACCGGTGCGTCGTTCCGTCATTGAGAACGGCAATTTTGACGATCCTGCCGCCCCTCTCAAGGGATGGATAGTCGACTACGCTTTCACCGGTAACTCGCACTACATTGAAAATAAATCGCGGGTATCGATAGCCACAGAGGGTGCCCGCAAGAATGTCGTGCAGTTTGCCTCGGCAGGCGACCCGGGAGTTAAGATGGAGAGTCTCGCCTTCCCGCTTGAACCGGGCTTTAAGTACACCTGCTCGCTCGACATTAAAGGAGGCGGCTACCGGGTTTATTTCGCCGGTTATCAATTCGCCCCGGGGGTTCGCCCCCATGAAAACCCGGAGCTTGGCGAGCTCAGGATGATTTACCAGAGCAAGGCAAGCACGGGCACCAGTGCGGAATGGAAACAGGAGAAGTTCGAGCTGCCCGGAGTGAATCTTTCCCAGCAGGCGATCGAGCATCTCAAAAAAGTGCGCTACCTCACGGTCTACATCTGGATGGCTAAACCTGGGTTTGTGGACAATGTGGTCGTCACAAAAACGGCGGATCCGGCAATGAACTTCTAAATCATCAGCCAGTCATGTCCTCCCAATATGCCGCGAAACTTGAACGGATCGGCCGCAGCCTGAATCTCTGGTGCGCGGAACTAAAGCTTACGCTTGGACTCGCGGTGATTGGCGGCTGGATTTGGGCGCTCGGACTGCTTGACGTGTGGCTGCGCATGGGGAAGCCGGCGCGCTTGGCGACATGGACAATTCTTCTCGGGCTCATCAGTGCGACAGTGTGGTTGGTGCGCAGCGCGCTCACGAAGCGATTCACGCTTGAAAGCGTCGCCGCCACCCTCGAAAAGGCTTTTCCGCAGCTCGATAATCGTCTGATCAACTATCTGCAGCTTTCCCGCAACCCCGAGGCGGATCCGTTCAAGGCCGCTTACGTAAGAGCAGGCGTGCCCGCGCTTCATAGTCTGGATTTGCGCCAGATGCGCGACGCTGCAAAACACCGCCGGAACTGGGTCGCCGTAACCTCTGCGGCATTGCTGCTACTGTGCCCACTCTTTGTATTTGGACAGGCCTGGGCCGTTGCAGTGTGGCGCACGGTGAATCCATTCACAAATACTGCACCGCCAAGTCTGACTAAAATCATCACCGTCACTCCTGGTGATTCAACAGTGATCCAGGGTGAACCCCAGTTGCTGAGCTGTTCCGTCAAAGGCGCCGACGGGCACGAAGTGCGGGTAGAGATCCAGCCGAACGACACCGTGAAAAGCATCTACTCCATAGGTCATGTCCACGGCGGCGCGGTGCAGGACTTCAGTTACAAACTGCCGAAAGTGACGACGGGTCTGCGGTATCGGTTTAAGGCGGGCGATGCTCAGGAGTCCGAGTGGTTCACGATCACGACCCGCCCGCCGCCGGCTTTCACGGGCATTTCCATCGTCGTCGTTCCCCCCCCCTACATGAGGATTCCCGCGACCACCCTCGACGCCCGCGAGGGCCGTTTGACCATTCCATCGGGTTCATCGGTGCGGCTAACCGCCACAGCAAATATGCCCCTGAAGGGAATCAAAACGGCCCCTTCCGCAAATGAACCGGTCGCGTTTGCGACCGTGAATGGGGATGCAAATGTATGGACCGCCGGTCTGCTGCTCTCGACAGGGACCTCTTTCACGCTGCGTGGCGAAGATACCTCGGGCGTGGAATTCCAAGAAAACATCGCTTACACCTTGGACCCTGACAAGGCGGCCGGGATTGAAATTGTTTCACCAAATAGCCGCACAGTGCTGCCACCGGGCGAACGACCACAAATTGCATTTCGTGTCGCCGATGACTTCGGAATTTCGGAGGTGTACATCGAGGAGGTTAAACCCGACGCGGCACAGGAAGACAAAGGGACTGAACTAAAACGATGGCACGTTGGCGGCATCAGGGAATTCATGCAAGTGTGGCGTAGCGAAACCATGCCCGCTCAGGGCGTCGATGTCGGTTTCCGAATTGTGGCGATCGACAACAGGCCGAACACGCCCAACCAATCCGTTTCTGCGAACATCATCTTCAATGCCCCACCGGCAGCCGAGGTTGCAAAACAGCGCGACTTATTTGAAGCGGAAGCAAAGCGTAACGTTGAAGCGGTAATCGCGTTGCAAAAACAGAATCTCGCCGACACCACCCGTTACAAAGAGGCTATGAAGTCAACCCCGGCGGCGAAATGGAAAGCCGCCGCAGACGTTCAAACACAGGTGCGCACCATCGTACACGATTTGCTCGTCAATCCGCTCAAGCCTCTCGGCAGCCTGATCCCTGCGGCCCAGAAACTTTACGTCAACGAAATGGTGCTCGCGGTGGACGCGCTGCGCTCAATTCCCGCAGCTGACGACACACGTAAGCGCTCGCTTGCAACTGAGGCTGTAGTGTTGGAATCAGCCATTCTGAAACATCTCATTTCTGCAGTTTCGACAACAGGTGAGGCGAAACTTGAGCGAAGCGTGAACGGCCTCGGCGCGCATTTGGAAACCCTGATTCGCAACCAGAGCTCCACTTTGAAGCAGACGGTTGCAGTGGTTGAAACCAAAGCAAAGCCCACCAGGCAGCTTGTGGATTCTCAGGATGAAATCAGCAATGAAATGAACACCTTCCTTGCCGCGTGCAAAGAGGAAGCCGCCCAGGCTGCGCAAACCGATGCCGCTCTTGCCGGGACGATCGAGCGGGTAAGCGCAAAAGCCAACGAACTAAAAATCCGAAGCGACATGGTGATAGCGGCAGAGCGGCTCGATCAAAATCAGTGTACGGAGGCAGTCCCGATTCAGGAGCGAATTGTCACGGGCCTGAAGATGCTCCAGTCCATCCTCGATGAGATCAAGATGCAGGAGGAGGCCGAGAAGCGTGAAATGTTGACGGATGCTGTCAATCAGGCAAAGGAGAAGCTCCAGAAGATTGAAGCTCTGAATGGCAAAATAAACGAGGCCATGGAAATGGTCAAAGGTCAGAAGGACAAGAACGACCAGGCCATGGACGAAATGAGCGAGGACTTCGCTGCCATGAAGGAAAACATCAAGCAGGCGCTTCTTGAAATCCCCAATGATCTTCACATTTTTACAGAATTGAATGTGGCCAATGACCTAGTCGAAGACGTTTTTTCAGTGTTTCAAGAAATTGAACAGAAACAGGGCTCTGAAAATGATGGCGCCGACAAGGTGCAGGAGAGAGGCGCAGCCAAAGATGAAAAGCTTCTAGCGTTGATGGGCGAGGCTCAGAAGCGTTTGGATGCCATGGAAATGTGGCTGGCTGAAAAGCCAGACGAAATGAAGATCACCGCCGAGGCCTTTGATAAGGCGGAGATGCCCGAGTCCGGTATCGCTCTCGGTGAACTAGCCGCGGCCGCACAGGACCTTCTCGGTGACCTTTTGAAGGAGGAGCAAGAGATGGCGGAGAAAGCCGATGACAGCGCCACCAATCAGGCGATGTCTGATACTCCGGCAGGTGCGGAGGTGGCAGAGGGGGAGATC
>JBILUQ010000021.1:0-24472 GCA_044370935.1 Chthoniobacteraceae bacterium | reverse complement strand
CCCGAGCGTCTTAAAAATGTTCATTGAGACGACTACCCTGCGGCCCGGGGTTTTGGGAACTTCGTGATTCAAGATGCCAGGAAAAAGCACTAAAAGATCATTCTGCGGCTGAACTTGAAGTCCCCCATCGAATATAATGGGAGCACAATTCTCATCGGCCTCGAGGTAGAGGGCGCAACTCAAATCCGAAGGGTAATGATTGTGTTTGAGTGTGTAATCCGCCTCTTCGTAGATCATACCCCAGCAATCCTTGACAAAATAATCCACGTTCAAGGCGTCAAAATTAGCGATCAAAAAGCTTCTGGAAGCCGTGCGGGCGACTTGGAGTACGATATCGCAGATGGGCCCGAACTTCGGATTCTTTTGATGACTGTCCCACGGACTCACGTAAACGGATCGCACGTTCGACTCCATGGGTTTTGGATCCGCCGCACGCAGTTCATCGATGGCTTGCCTCGCCAGTAAAAGCGCCTCTTTCTGGGGAGTCAGGCTGCAAGTAAAGACGGGCATTTGAGCCGGGACTAGCGTTTGAGCGACTAGGAGAGAACCAGGTGCGGACATAAAATTAGATGTATACCTTTACATTAGCACATGTGTCCTGCCAAATGCAAACGGTGGATAAGCTTGCCTCTCTGCCCAGCAAATGGCTTTTTTGAACGAGCATCCATGTCGAAGGGAAAACTGGCAATCCGCCTTCCCTCATGACAAGACTTGGGGATGGTCTCCTATCCAGCCAATGCCCCCGAGCGCACTACGTCGGCCTCAGGAACATTGATGAAAACCTACCGTCGCCTATTTGGCTACGTTAAGCCCTACCGAAAGCGGTTTTCTGTCGCTTTGCTTTGCTCAGTTCTCGCTGGAGCGAGTACAGCGGTCCTTTACATCGGGCTCAAAACAATAACGGCATTGGTCTTGAGAGGCCAGACGGGCATCAAAAAAACTCTTCCAATCGTCGGCGAGATTGATCTCGACCAGTGGCTATCTCAGTTCACGCACGGGGCGGGAATCTCTGAAAGCCCATTACTTGTGATTCTGGCATGTCTAACCATCCCCTGCCTGATGCTTGTACGGGGACTTTTCGATTTCCTCTCGATTTACCTATTTGGGTGGATTCAGAATCAGATGACCCTCGATCTTAGGACTGAGGCCTTCACAAAAACCCTCGCGCAGTCTTTAACATTTTTCAATAAGCAGCGCAGTGGGGATCTGATTCAAAGCGTTTCAGGCCTGACTGCTTCCATGGCTGGAGCATCAATGACGCTCACTCAAAACTTGGTTCGCCGCCCTGCGGCAGTTTTGTCAGTGGTGCTTGCGTTGTTTTTAACTGACCCAGTGTTCATGGCATTCACCTTCGTTGTCTTCCCTGTCTGCATGCTGCCAGTCTTGATTTTGAGTCGACGAGTTCGGCGCGCAAGCCGTAGTGAGCAGCACGAAACAGGAAATCTCATGTCGTTCATGCAGGAAGCATTCAACGGCATACGGGTGGTCAAGTCTCATGCCCGAGAGTTGTTTGAAATCAATCGATTCGTTAAGACAGCCCAGATCATCAACGAAAACACCATGCGAATGACCCGCGCGACAGAGATCGTCGGCCCGCTGGTTGAGTCGACAGCATCGCTTGGTATCGCGGGCGGGCTGTTTTACTGCTGGTGGAAGGGGGTTCCCTTCGACGAGTTTATGGCCCGATGTGTCGCACTGATCGCACTGTACCCAGAAGCGAAGGCCCTGAGCAGAACTCATTTAGTCCTTCAAAATTGCGTAACCTCGAGCGAACGCCTGTTTGAATTACTGGATGCGCGTCCCATCGTTGAAGATGCAAACAATGCTAGCGAGATAACACGTGCCCATGGAGACCTGCAGTTCAGGGGGGTTAGGTACAAGTACCGGGATGAATCCACTCCGGCCGTGGACGGAATCAACCTGCATTTTAAGCCGGGCAAATTTTATGCGTTGGTTGGGGAAAGCGGCGCGGGCAAATCCACCCTCATGTCGCTTGTCCTGCGCTTTTACGACCCACAGGAAGGCAGCATCCTTTTGGACGGAATTGACCTCAAAAAAATACGCCAATCGTCGCTGCGGGAACAGATCGGCATCGTGAATCAGGATCTTTTCCTTTTCCATGACACGATCGAGAACAACATCCGTTATGGCCGGCCAGAGGCCTCCACTACAGAGGTTGAAGAGGCGGCACGGATTGCCCACGCCCACCATTTTATTATTGACCAACCTCATGGATACCAGACCATTATAGGCG
This sequence comes from Chthoniobacteraceae bacterium, assembly GCA_044370935.1. Lineage (GTDB taxonomy): Bacteria > Verrucomicrobiota > Verrucomicrobiia > Chthoniobacterales > Chthoniobacteraceae > Chth-196. The sequence goes on along the minus strand of JBILUQ010000021.1, from coordinate 22,218 downwards.
ATAAAGGATGCAACCTATCTGGGGGACAACAGCAACGACTGACGATCGCTCGCGCAATTTTAAGGAATGCTCCTATCCTGCTGCTTGACGAGGCAACATCTAACCTTGACCCGGAAACAGAGCACGCATTTCGCGATGCCCTTGGGATACTTCGGAAAGACCGCACCGTTCTGGCAATCGCACACCGGTTTTCAACGATTCTAGGGGCGGATGAAATCATCGTCATGGATAAAGGCAGTGTGGTGGCCAAGGGAACCCACTCGGAGCTAATGTCTGCATCGGAAATATACCAAAAACTTTACACTCTCCAATTTGAAGCGGAACAAGTCGCCTAAATCTTCCCACTTGTCCCGTGATGAAGGTAGATTGAGTGTAAAGTTCCGGAACTTTAGCGGTTGTCCGAACAACGCGCTCTGATAAAAGGACGGGTATGTCCTCTAATCGCAAATTTCGTCCAGGCGTACTATTTGGAGAAGAAGTCAACGAACTTCTTGAACACGCGAAAAACCTTGAGTTCGCACTTCCCGCCGTCAACTGCATTGGCACTGACTCGGTGAACGCAACCTTATCGGCGGCGCGCGAGGTAAACTCGCCCGCCATGATTCAGTTTTCCAATGGAGGGGCTCAGTTTTTCATTGGAAAGAACGTCAGCAAGGAAAACCAGTTCGGCCCAATTCAGGGCGGTATCGCAGGGGCCCAATACGTGGACATCGCGGCAAAGGCCTACGGAGTTCCCGTGATTTTAAACACAGACCATTGTGCGAAAAAACTTCTACCGTGGGTGGATGGCATGCTGGCCGCAAGCGAGGAGCAATTTTCACGGACTGGAAAGCCACTGTTCAGCTCGCACATGCTGGATCTTTCAGAGGAACCCCTCCACGAAAACCTCGAAACCTGCGCAAAGTATTTTCAGCGGATGACCAAAATGGGCATGACCCTCGAAATTGAGCTTGGAGTCACGGGCGGCGAGGAAGACGGCGTTGACAACTCCGGCGTCGAAGAGTCGAAACTATACACGCAGCCTGAGGAAGTGGCTGAGGCGTACAAAACATTGAGCGCGATTAGCCCTAATTTCACCATCGCCGCCGCATTCGGGAATGTGCACGGGGTCTACAAGCCCGGAAATGTAAAACTCAAGCCGACTATCCTAAAAAATTCGCAGGACCATATCTCTAAAGAATTCGGGCTAGCCGCTAAACCAGTTAATTTTGTTTTTCATGGCGGCTCTGGTTCAACGCGCGAGGAAATCCGCGAGGCAATCGGCTATGGAGTGATCAAGATGAACATTGACACTGACATCCAATGGGCGTTCTGGGACGGAGTTCGCTCCTACGAGGCGAAAAATCGGGATTATTTGCAGGGGCAGATCGGCAATCCGAAGGGAGCCGATTCACCCAACAAAAAATACTACGACCCGCGGGTGTGGCTTGGCGCTGCGGAAGATTCGGCAAGCAAGCGTCTACTCTCCTCTTTTGAGGATCTGAACTGTATCAACCGAAACGCATAATCGGATCTCAAGTCTTGGATAGAAAGCCCCCTGCTGAACCCTGAGTTTGAGAGGGGGTCATTTAATCAGGAATAGGACCACGCGAGACCAAGGAGGATGCACAGCGGACTGTGCAGCCGAAATTATATCGCAACGTCTACAGCAAGCAGACAAAACGGTTGTGGACTATACGGATTTCCGACGAATAGCCGACTAGAACGGGGAAAACCCTCTTAGAACTTCCGCCTGTAGGCCACCGTTTGGGTTCGGAAATGAAGATCGTACAGAGTCTTGACCTGCTCCATTCTCATCAACACCCAAGGCTGAAGTGGAGACCTGCCGTTCTTTGTAAAAACAATTTCATCAGCAATGTAAGCGCATGAATGATAGGCATCTCCCGTTTGTATATCGGTAAAAAACAGCACGTCACCACACTCGAAAGGAGGTTCAACAACGCGAAAATTTTCGAGCACGTATTGAGTCGCTTGGATCGGGTCGCTAAGCCGCTCGAGTGGTTCCGCGTTGAAGAAATTCAACGCCGTCCAGTGGCAATCAGGCAGGTAACCGTTTTCGGTGAGCAGCGGATTTGGGAACGTGTAAAGAATTTTGCGGACGCTGGAGGGAAGCAGATGTATCACGTCGATCTTATCGACCCCAGGAACTCGGGCCATTGATTCCAAGAAGGGAAGCGTATTTTTAAAACGCGTACCGCGCCCCCAATAATCGGCGATATCAGCAACCGGAGACAAATTCAGCAACACCTTAGCAACGACTGTCGGGGTGCGGCTAAGAGCCTGTCGAAAGCGGATCCGTTGCTCATCAGAACTGCAAATCGCGAGTGCCGCCAGAACGTCTGAGAATACGAGACACTCCCCTCGTTTGTAACAAGTCAGCTCAACGAACCTGAGCAATTCTTCATCGAATCCATACGCTTGGAGCCACTCGCGCGGACTTGGAGCAAAAACAACCTCAGGCTCAACCTGAAATCGATTTAGGCTGCTATAGGAAAGGCGACGATAAATCTGCTCCCGCGATTTTTGCGGGAGTTGCTCCAGAATCCCGCGGTCAACATTCACCGACACCGTGTTTTCAGACTCTATCCACCTTTTTCCGTCAAAAAGATTTTCCTGAAGATCGGAGGGCAAATCCAAATCTGCAAGCATCTGCTTGACCTCAGCCGAATTAGTCTTTGGGAAGTGCCAAACCGACCGAAATGAAGAAACCTCAGAAGCTTTTAGAAGCGCAGCGGGTGCCTCCAAAAAAACTTCAAAGTACTCAAACTGGCCCCAAGGCCCGATAGCAGACTGATTCAAAGCCGGCGTGACCTGCAGCGCAGCGGATGGCGTCGCCCGCACAAGTGGGAGCCTAAGCAGAGAGGTGGGCTCATCCAAGCCGCCTGAGTAAGCGTCTGCATCCAAGACCGCACCAGATGCAAGCGCCCAAAATATGAGGCGAAAACCAAGCCCGACATAAGACTTCCAATGAGTTAAACTTAAAACCGCCTTCATCCGAGTTAGCATACCAGTGATTGTAAAAATTTCTCGAAAGAAATTACCTTCAGCCAACTTCTCAGCATGAAGGTGGCATTAAGCTCTGTTGAGGCACGATGCCGCGCAGAGCATGTAAAACGAAGCTGTCTCGGAACGCAGAATCAGCCGGCCCAAGCTAACCTCCACAACCTCTTTCGCTAAAAAAGCACCCATCTCAGCCTCACTGAAATCGCCCTCCGGCCCGACTATCAACCGGACCGAATCAAATTTTATTTTTGAGAAAACCTCGGCGATCGGGCGGGCGGATGTACGCAGTGAACCGATCAAAGAAATCTCTCCATTCTTAGGGGAAGCAGCCAGCACATCGCCAATGCTTTGAGGGCTGTCAATCTGAGGAATCCAATTCTGTCCGGATTGCTTACAGGCCTCGACAGCAACCCGAAACCACTTCTGCTGCTTTCGCACCCGTTCATCGGTATCCAGACGCACTACCGTGCGTTCCGAGAGCATCGGAACCACGCGGGTCGCACCTAACTCAACTGCCTTCTCCACAATCCACTCCATCAGTTTACCTTTTGGCAAAGATTGAACCAGCGTGACGCCGAAATCCGGTTTCGGATCAATGTGAACTGACTCGAGTTCGAGATCCGCTCCGCGCTTGGAGTAGGACCTCAAAGCAGCGAACGCACTCCTACCAAACCCATCAAAAACAACGACCCTGCTGCCCTCCCTCAAACGCATCACCTCCACCGCGTGCCGGCCTTCATCGGCATCGAGCGTCACGCGCTGCCCGTCCCACTGGTTTGGTGGTGCATAGAATCGCGCCATAAGAGTGGCCCACGATCTCAACTAAAAAACTCACGCGCCTTCTCGAAGAAGCTTTTGTGGATCGGCGAATTATCCTCTCCCATGGAAGCCGCGAATTCCTCAAGTTTTCGCCGCTGCTCGCCGTCCAGTTTCGTTGGGACCTCCACCAAAACCCGCACGAGCAAATCGCCTGCGACATTGCGATTCAACTGAGGCATCCCCTTCCCTTTGAGCTTGAACATGGTCGCACCCTGAGTTCCCGCAGGCACCTTGAGCTGAGCCTTGCCCTCAAGGGTTGGAACAATCACTTCGCCGCCAAGGGTTGCAGTTGTGAACGAAATTGGCACTTCGCAATACAGGTTTGCTCCATCTCGCTCAAACACCTCATGCCGCTTTACGCTCACAATCACGTATAAATCGCCCGGAGCGCCCCCCCTGACCCCCGCTTCGCCCTGTCCAGTGGAACGCAACCGGTTGCCGTCCTCAACTCCAGGCGGAATTTTCAATTTGATGCGCGAGGGCTGCTCCAACCTGCCCTCGCCCGCGCAACGCTTGCAGGGCTTATCAATCAACTGCCCCGTGCCGCGGCAACGTCCGCAGGTCTGGGCCACTTGAAAGAACCCCCTCGACGCCAATACTTGGCCGCGTCCACGGCAGTCCGAACAGGTGACAACCTTCGCACCCTGCTCTCCCCCGGAGCCCTTACACCCTGGGCAACGCTCCATCTTCTCCAAAGGCACGTCCTTTTCACAGCCCCGCGCAGCTTCCTCCAAACTTATCGCCAAATCATACCGCAAATCAGCACCACGGTTACGGTCTTCGCGCCGCCCACCGCCACCCGCAGATCCTCCAAAAAACTGCTCAAAAATCCCTCCAGCGCCACCACCTCCTCCAGCACCAAAAACCTCCCTGAAGACGTCAAACGGGTCATGAAATCCACCTCCGCCGCCGCCCCTTGCAGCGCCACCACCCTGAGCAAACGCATTATGCCCAAAGCGATCGTAAGCAGCCCGTTTCTCGGGATCCGCAAGCACATCGTACGCCTCGCCTACCTCCTTAAACTTTTCCTCCGCAGAGGCGTCTCCTGGGTTTTTGTCGGGATGGAACTGGACCGCCATCTTGCGGTAGGCGCGCTTGATTTCCTCGGCAGAAGCCGTTTTGGAAACCTGCAGCACTTCATAATAGTCTCTCTTAGATGCCATGAATGGGTGGAACGTTAATAAGCCAAACCAAGGGATCTCCCAAGTAGGTAATTAGGAGAATAGCTCAGGACACACGGTGATCTCAAAAACAGCCCACCGCTAAACCAAAGCCAGAACAGATCGCCGTTGCATTAAAGCGCAACTAAGCGGGGCCGCCAGAGACCACGACCAAGGCGGCTCGCACCAGTCGATCCCTTAAGCGGTAGCCCTTCCTGAGTTGTCGGACAACCTTGCCTTCAGCAAGCTCGGGATGCGGTTCCTGCGCCACTGCCTCGTGAAGATTCGGGTCAAAATCAGCGCCTTCAGCCTGTAAGGTTTCGACTCCAATTTGCGTCAAGAAATCATCGATCTGCCGGCGTACCATTTCCATCCCGGAAACAATTTGATCCGCGCCGTTCGATGCCCGAGCCGCCTCCAATCCAAGGTCGAAATTATCTAGGATCGGCATCAACTTCTCAACGAGTGAAAAGTTTGCAAATTTCACAGCCTCCTCACGCTCGCGAATGGACCGCTTGCGGTAATTCTCGAAATCCGCCTGCGAGCGAAGCGCTAGGTCGCGGAATTTTTCAAGATCCGCCTGAAGCTGGGAAACCCCAGAGTCAACGGATTCGCCGAACACGTCTGCCCCTCCTCCACTGAGGATTTCAGATTCCATTTCCTTGTCTGTCTTAACTTTGTTTTCTGAACTCATTTCTTACAGATTGCTATCAATGTAATATCATCATGCTGAGGAGCTTCTCCAACAAACTTTTTCAACTCTGCCGTTAGCCGCTCCACCACCATGTCGGCGCCCATTGGCGCGCTCTCCACGATCACCCGGGTGACGTTCTCAACGCCGAACTCCTCTCCCGAGGAATCCAAAGCCTCAGTCACTCCGTCCGTGTAAAGAATCAAGCAGTCGCCTGAAGACATCTCCAGAGCAAAATCATTGGTGACTCTATTAAAAACCGAACCTCCATCGATACCGACGGCCATTCCGGGAGGATTGACGCGCCTGCAGCTCTTGTCCGCAGCGCGGTACAGAAAGGGGGCATCATGCCCTGCCCTACTCAGAACCACCTTAGGGTCATCGCAATGCAAAAGCACGTAGGCCATCGATATGAACATGTCTTCCTTCATGTCGGGGAACACCATCGCATTCACCTTCTTGAGCACGGATGCAGGCGAGAGCTCCCCGCTCGCAACACTCCGAATCACGCTTCGGCAAGTTGCCATGATCAAGGAGGCAGGAACTCCCTTGCCCGAAACATCACCGATCACCACGCCGCAATGGTCAGAGTCAACGTTAAGGAAATCATAATAATCTCCACTCACATGCCTTGCGGGAACGTTGATTCCCGCAAGGTCGTATCCCTGAAACTTTGGGGCTTTTGAGGGAAGCAAAATCCGCTGGATCTCGTAAGCAACCTGAAGATCGTGGTCGATCCTGCGCTTCTCAGCTGCTTCCGAGAAAACCTCTGCTGAACGGAGGGTGAACGCAGACTGCTCCGCCAAAGTCGACAGAACCTGGCCGTCGGCCGAGGAAAACAGCTCAGTCGCATCTCCTCGCGCCACAATGAGCACCCCGAAACAACGACCGCCGTACAGCAACGGCGCAACCGCCACATTTCCCGCCTCGGATGCCGTCTGACGCGCTACATCCAACCGATCATCATCGCGGGAAAGTATCTGAGCTTTGCCCGACTCCCAAACCTCCGCCAGAACACCCTCGCCCTTGCGCACATTTTTCAACCGCAGATGCCGCTGCATTGCGTCCAAGTCAGCGGGAAGATCCTTCGCGGATGCGAGGGGGAAATTCACCAAGGGAGGACACCCACGCGAAACAAACGACGGATGCAGCTCCTTGCCGCTCTCGCCCACCAGATAAAGACCGCCGGACTGGGCTCCCAAGATTCTCAACACGCCCCGCACAATAAGCTCATGCAGATCCGCCCGCCGAGCAGTTCCGTTGAGCGCCTCTCCCAAACCATGTAAGAAATCAAAAACGCGAGCCTCCTCTGTCACCACCCGTTCGCGAGCCGTCTTTAGTTCGCGGATAATGCTCCTCTGGCGCCAAATCAGGCCGCACGCGACCCCAAGGGATCCGCCGGCGAGCGCTGTGAAAAGGATGCTCATACTTTCGCTTAATCTGACCTAAGGCAAAGCCACCCGCCAACCTTCATTTCGTGATCCGAATCGGTTCCAGCATCTTTTCGATCCGTTTTTTGTAATTTTCAGCCGTTTGCCTCTGGTCCTCAGGCAAATCAACGTCCCCCAACGCCAGGTCGAACTCAGCGATCGCCTCCGTGCCCTTACCCGTCATTCCGAGGGCCTGCCCCAAGTAAACCCGAAACCATGATGCCGAACGTCCCTCCTTGAGTGCAATCTTAACTAGCTTTCGTAGAATGCCAATTTCCTCCTGGATCGCGCCTACTTCATGGGAGATTTTCGCGTGATTGAACATCATCACAGGATCCTCCGGAGAATCATCAAAAAGCTCCTTAGAAAGAAGGTAGGCATCTTCGAAGTGCCTTGAAAAATACAGCCCCTGCGCCTTCACTGACTTAGCGGCACGGTTTTGTTTGTCGATCCTCAAGGCGCGCTCCGCAGCCGACACAGCCTTCTCCATCTCACCGCGCGCCAAACGGAAGTTTCCCTCGGCGACCCAGACCTCCGCAACATCGTCGCTCGCCGCATGCGCCCGCTCCAACATCTGCAACCCCGCATCCTTGCGGTGCGCTGCGACAAGCTTCTCTGAAATTCCGGCTAAGGCAGCGGCCTTCATTTTTTGGGAGGTCGCATCCCAACGCCGCACCACATCAGAAATGCTTTCCGCAGAGAAGGACTCCTCACTCCCGCGCACGTACACGAGGCTAAACGGATCAAGCCAATCCAAAGCCCAGTCGCCGGACTGCACAAGGTGTTCAATAAGCGGCTTGAACTGGATGGGATCCCCACACAAGAGAACCGCATCAAAATGCTCCTGCCGGTCCAGTTGACGGAAGAGTTTCGGACTGAGGGCAGCCTGCGCCATAGATCGTACCCGAGGCGAACGAACCGCACGGTCCTCCTCTTTCAGCCAACTGGGCCAAGCAGCAAATACACCGGCCACGGCGCCACCGTTGAAATACACCGATTTAAGACTCGTGCCCTGAAGGTGTTCCAAAGCCAACTGGGGCGTGGTTGCCAAAGGGTCTTTTTCAGAGCGGCAACCGGACACCAGCAATGCACAAGCGGCAGCGGCCAATCCAAGCCATTTACACCCGAGGCTCACGCCGAAACCTCCGGGCCAGGCCCATTGGAGCCGTTCTCCAGTCCATGCGGCGAATCCTGCCCGCACGAAGCTTCCGCCGTCCCGCCGCGATTTTCGCCGCCCAGGAGAGTAATACGCCTCACGACCTCGCCAGCGGCGGCGAAGCCAAATGCCGCAGTCACGAAGCTTGCCGCGCCAAAACCACTTGCACAGTCGAGCCTCAGGCCGCCGCCCTCATCCTCCTTCTCCTCGCAGACGCGTCCGTCGGACCAAGGGTAAACCTGAGGCTCAGCCGAATATACGCAGGGCACCCCGAACACGCTGCCAGCACCTCGGGGAAACCCGTGAGCCTTTCTAAGATCCCTTCGCAGCGTCTTAAGGAGAGCGTCGTTTCCGGTCTCCGAAAGATCGGCGACGCGCACCTGCGTCCCATCGCGCCTTCCCCCGGCTCCTCCAACAGTCAAAATTGGAATCCCACGTTTCTTGCACTCCGCGATCAGCAGCGCCTTCTGCCCCAGATGGTCGATCGCATCAATCACCCAATCGAAGCGCTCGGACAAAATACGGTCCGCGGATGCGGCTGTAAAAAACTCCCCCACTGCTCCCACTTTGCATGCCGGTGAAATTGCCTGCATTCTTTCGCGGAGTACCGCTACCTTCGGGCGCCCGACGGCCCCCTCCAAGGCGGGAAGCTGGCGATTGGTGTTTGTGACGCATACCTCATCCAAGTCTACCATCGTCACCCCACCCACCGCCGAGCGCACCAACCCTTCGACCGCCCAAGACCCCACGCCTCCCACCCCGATCACGCAAACATTAGCCCGCGCGAGACGAGCCAAGCCCTCGCGGCCGTAAAGGCGGGAAATTCCACCGAATCTTGGGTCGTCCTCCATCATGTATCAGGCCCGCGACTCAATAAAGCCCTCCAATGCCTCCCGAGTGATAACATGTCGGGCTCCACACCGCGGGCACCCCATCCGGATGGAAGTCTCAGCTCCGAACAACCCCTCCGGATCCCGCGCCATCACCGGCAACAGGACTTCCATCATCCTTTTCTGATTGCACCCGCACTCCCAACGGTATTTGCGGGTTTCCAGCAAACTTAGCGTCTCAAGCTGGTCCAGCCTCTCCACATCGCTTTGGGAAAGGTGGTCGAGCCAGTCTTGGTCGCAATCCGGCTGGGCGGAAACCATCACGTAATCCTCCTCTTCCAGCTCAAAAAAGCGCGCTGGACGCTGTTCGCTCCGGGCGTAGAACGCCTCCACCGCCCTGAAGACTTTTTCCCCTTCAAAATCCACGGCGCTCCGTCGAGGCTCATCCGTGCCGCGGACGACGTCGGCGCAAAACAGGTTTTGTCCGGTTTTACGCACATTTTCGCTAAAAAGCTGCCCGACGACCCTGCCCTTTGGGTTGTCACCCGTAACAAACAAATTGATCCCAAGGGCATCCAGATGGATGGTCCATGCAATGGTTTCATTCCACGGACGGGATGCGCAGTGAAGCACCAAGGCGGCAAGCGCCTCTTTGATCATGCCGTCATGGGAGGGATGATGCTCGTAGCCGTGCTGCCCCTGATGCAGGTAATAGTCCAAATACAACTCAGTCATGCGTGCGCGAGTCACCAGAGCGTTACGTCCACGCACGAAATAACTTACCACATCAAAGGAGCCTTCCTGATTCTCGCTGGTGCCGGATTCCATTCAATTAACTATCTCCGTGAATCTAAGACCGTCGCCATCGAAAAATATATCTTTTTCAAGTTAGGAGAAGGCCTAGATACCCACACTCCACAGCACTCGGTTCGTCCACTTAAAATTACAATTAGTGGTGGGTGCTGCAATTTTCCGCCACAACAGGTTGTTGTTTCAGCAATTTTCAGTTGTACCGACACACACAAACCTTATTGTACAGGCTCACCTTTTTCTCGAACCCCCTTTCCCAGCCTCAGGCATCGCCTATGTCAGACCAAGCCGCCACGGACCCTAACGCAAGCTCCCCAGAACTCTACGACGCCTCAAAAATCGACAAACTCGAGGGCTTGGCCGGCGTGCGCCAACGGCCGGGAATGTACATCGGGCCAACAGACGAGCGCGGGCTTCACCACTGTGTGTTCGAGGTGCTCGACAATTCCATCGACGAACATTTAGCGGGCCACTGTACGAAGATCGACGTCACACTCCATTCCGATGGATCTTGCTCTCTCAAAGACAATGGACGCGGCATCCCCGTGGACATCCATCCAAAGTTTAAAATTCCAGCGCTGGAACTGGTACTTACTAACCTTCATGCGGGGGGGAAATTCGGACAGGGTGCTTACAAATATTCCGGAGGTCTCCATGGCGTCGGGGCTAAATGCGTCAACGCCCTCTCCGACTGGTTCAAAGTAGAGGTCACACGTGATGCAAAAGTCTACCACATGGCATTTGAGCGGGGGGTCACCACCCAGAAGCTCACCGTGATTGGCGAAGTGAAAAGCAAAAAGCACACAGGCACGCTGATCACGTTTCTGCCAGATCCAACCATCTTCACCATAACCACGGAGTTCCAGGCTCCCAAGCTGGCGTCGCGCCTGCGCGAGTTAGCATTTTTGAATCCAGGGCTCGAAATCACACTCACCGACGAGCGCACCGAGGAGATGCGGAAGGAGACCTTCCTATACAAAGACGGCATCGAGGAATTTGTCAGGCAGCTCGGGGAAAACAAAAGCCAACTGCATCCAAAGGCCATCTGCCTAAACGGCAAAAGAAAAGTTAAGTTCAAGAACAAGGACCAGGTGGAGATTGAAGACGACATGCATGTGGAAGTCGTCATGCAATACAACGACTCCTACAACGACCAATTGTTGTGCTTCACCAATGCGATCCCGAATCCGGACGGCGGCACACACAGCACAGGCTTCCGCACCGCGCTGACACGCGCAATTAACCAGTACGCGAAGCAAAACAACCTTCTCAAGGACAAGGATCCCTCCATAAGCGGCGATGATGTCCGCGAAGGCTTGATCGCCGTTCTCTCGATCAAACACCCAAACCCGGGATTCGAATCTCAAACGAAGGTAAAACTCGTCACTCCCGAAGTGGAGGGCATCGTCAGCTCGATCACCTACGAAGGACTGATGGCCTTCTTCGAGGAAACCCCAGCAGTTGCAAAGAAAGTGGTCGAGAAGGGACTCATGGCTGCGCGAGCACGCGAGGCAGCGCGCAAAGCACGCGAAACAGTCCGCAAAAGCGCTCTAACAGGCGGCGGGTTACCCGGCAAACTGGCAGACTGTTCCGAACGCGATCCTGAGTTCACCGAGATCTACATCGTCGAAGGTGACTCCGCAGGCGGTTCGGCGAAACAGGGACGGGACCGGCGGTTTCAGGCGATTCTACCTATTCGCGGAAAACTCATCAACGTCGAGAAAGCACGTTTGGATCGCGTGCTGCAAAACACCGAAATCCAAACTTTGATCACCGCCATCGGCACGGGCATCGGGGGCGGCGAGCAGGAAGGTTCATTCAATATCGCGAAGCTGCGCTACGGCAAAATCATCATCATGACGGATGCGGATGTCGATGGATCGCACATTCGCACACTTTTGCTCACATTTTTCTACCGGCAAATGTCCGAGCTCGTGAAGGCCGGCAACATCTACATCGCATGTCCACCGCTTTACAAAATTAAGCGCAAGAAGCGCGAGGAGTACGTGGATGACGACGCACAGTTGAACAAAATTCTCATCACGCTGGGCGCCGAGGAAGTGAAGCTCAAAAACCTTGCGGATGGAAAAACCGTCAGCTCGGCGAACTTGGCAGAGTTGCTGACTTTGCTGGAACGACTCGCAAAGTTTGCCGACGCCGTACGCAGGCACGGGGGCGACTTTGAAGCGTATCTCAACAGCCGCTCCGAAACGGGCGCGCTTCCGATTTATCTGGTGCGAGTTCGTGATGGAAATCAGGAGTGGGTGAAATACTTTACCGCGGAGGATCAGGTGAGGAAGTTCCACGAGGAAAACCGGGATCTAGCGCTTTTCGAAAGCGAACCCGCCTCAAGCGGGAGCGAAGACGGAGCCGCCCCAGCGCAGCCCGTCAGTGCCGCGCCAACGCCCCGCAAAGGCGAGACCAACCGCCGCAGGGGCCGCCTAGTTGAGCTGCACGAGTCAAACGCGGTAAGCAAACTCATCGCGGAACTTTCCAAGAAGGGGCTTAAAATCGAGCACTATTCCAGCGGCGACAAACCGCTGTTTGAACTCGTCGAAGGCGACGGGGACAAGTCGCAAACGCATCCAGTTTTCGGCATCCCTCAGATTCTTGCAAAGGTTCTCGAGATCGGCCGCAAGGGCATGACGATCCAGCGCTTCAAAGGACTGGGGGAAATGAACGCCAAAGAGCTTTTCGAGACGACAATGAATCCCGAAAAGCGAAGGCTTATGAAGGTTGACCTCAACGAGACCAACGCGGTGGATGCCGACCGGATGTTCACCATTCTGATGGGGGACGTCGTCGAACCAAGGCGCCAATTCATCGAAGACAATGCACTGAATGTGCGCAATCTTGACATCTAAACCACCGCAAAAAGCAGAGTCCAAGCACACGCGCCCCTAACCCTATTCCGCTTTTTACAACGCGCCTTTTCTAAGAAGGCACATTGTCCACTCCCACTTCGAAGATGTATTCGCAAAACGAAAAAATTGAAAAGATCAACGTGGCCGAAGAGATGTCCCAGTCCTTTCTGGCATACTCAATGTCGGTCATCGTATCCCGCGCGCTACCCGATGCCCGCGACGGATTGAAACCCTCACAGCGACGCATTCTTTTCGCGATGAATGAGCTTGGGGTTTCGCCATCGCGCAAGCACCTTAAGTGTGCAAAAATCGTCGGCGAAACCATGGGCAACTATCATCCCCACGGTGACCAAGCGATTTATCCGACTCTCGTACACATGGCTCAGTCCTGGGCAATGCGCGAGATGCTCATCGAGGGCCAAGGCAACTTCGGCTCTGTAGAAGGTGATCCGCCAGCTTCCATGCGTTACACTGAGGCGCGCCTGCGCCACCTTGGTGCGTCGCTTATGGACGACATGGAAAAGGACACTGTGGATTTCGTTCCGAATTACGACGAAACCCGCGAAGAGCCCACCGTGCTTCCCGCTGCGTGGCCAAACCTGCTTGTCAACGGAGGCACTGGTATCGCCGTGGGGATGGCAACAAACATCCCCCCGCACAACCTGTCTGAAATCATCGACGCAATCTGCGCACAAATCGATGATCCGGAAATCAGCATTGAAGGGCTTATGGCCTACGTCAAGGGACCTGACTTTCCAACGGGCTGCATCCTTCTTGGCACCAAGCCGATCAAACAATACTTCGAAACAGGCAAGGGTTCTCTCCGCATCAGGGGAAAAGCCGGTGTCGAGGAAATGAAGGGCGGCCGTGAGGCTGTTATCATCACAGAGATTCCCTACAACGTAAACCGCGCAGAACTCATCAAGCGGATCGCAGATCTGGTCAACGACAAGATCCTCACCGAAATCAGCGCTGTGCGCGATGAGTCGACTGAAGAAACTCGCGTTGTCGTGGAATTGAAGCGCGACGGAAATCCGAAGGTCGTCATCAACAATCTGTACAAGCACACATCGCTTGAAACGACCTTTGCCGTCGCGATGCTCGCGATCGACCACGGACGTCCGAAGCTTTTGTCACTAAAAGACGCAATCGGATGCTACATTGAACACCGTCGCGAAGTGGTGCTTCGCCGCACCCGGTTTCTATTGCGCCAAGCCGAGGAGCTTGCTGAGAAACTCGAAGGCTTTCTCATTGCGCTCGCGCATTTGGATGACTTCATCAGAATCATCCGAGATTCGCGCGACAGGGAGGATGCGCGCAACAAACTGCTCGCACTCGGCTGGACTCGACCAGTTGTCGAAAAACTCGGGATCTTAATCCGCGATGAGGCGCGGTTTGTAGATGGAAAATACAAATTCTCCGAACGTCAGGTAAACTCGATCCTCGACCTACGCCTCTATCAATTGACGGGGCTGGAGCGTGAAAGCATCCAAAACGAGTACAAAGCGCTTCTGGAAACGATCAAGGATTTACTCGACATCCTAGCGCGTGAATTGCGGGTGATGACCATCATTAAAAAGGAACTCCGCGACCTAAAGGCAAAATACGGTTCGGAGCGTCTGACTCAGATCGTTCCGGACGAAGGCGAGATTTCCATCGAAGACCTGATTGCCAACGAGGGCACCGTGATCACCATCACTCATAAGGGCTTCCTCAAACGTACCGCCGTCAGCAGTTTTCCAACCCGAAACCGGGGTGGGACCGGAATGAAAGGCATGCAGCCGCGAGAAGCCGTAAATCAGGAGGACGAAGACGACTTTGTTGAGCATCTCTTCACTGCAACAACGCACGATTACCTCATGTTCTTCACTCAGTCTGGGCGCTGTTATGTGGAACGTGTGTTCGAGCTACCCGAAATGGGCCGTGCTGCAAAAGGGCGTTCCATCGCGAACTTTCTCCAGCTCCGGCCGGATGAAAAAATTGCCGCGACCATTCGCATTCAGGGCAAAAAGACGGATGAAGAAACCTTCAGCGACCAGCTGAACATCATTTTTGCAACCCGCAGCGGCATTGTGAAGAAATCAAATCTGAGGGATTTCAAAAACATGCGCAAAGGCGGTCTGATCGCTATTAAGATTGAGGAAGGCGACCGCCTCATTGACGCTAACCTTACGGATGGCAACAACGAACTGGTGCTCATCACCCGCCAGGGCATGAGTATCCGATTCCACGAAGACGAAGCGAAACCGCAATCCCGCGACACAATCGGAGTCTGGGGTATCCGCCCTGAACCAGGTGACGAAGTAGTAGCGGCTGTTTTGGTCAATCCGGATTGCACACTACTTGTGGCGGGAGAAAACGGGATTGGAAAGCGGACTTCCTTCGAGGAGTACCGTTCGCAAGGCCGCGGAGGCAAGGGAATCATCACGATGAAAACCGGTGAAAAAACCGGCGGTGTAGCTGGCGCACTTGCGGTCCGTGAATCGGACGAACTAATGCTCATCACCACGAAGGGCAAAATGGTTCGCACCCGGGTGAAGCAGATCCGCGAAACCGGCCGGAACACCATGGGAGTGAAGCTGATCGAGCTCAAGCCCGGCTCCAAGCTTCAAGCCATTGCACCGGTTGTCCGTCAGGATCTCGACTCAACCGGAGACGAAGGCGACGCGCCACCACCTTCGGAATAGCTTCGAAAATCGCTAAAAAGCGCTCTTTAAAGATCCTAAAAAAAAAGCGACACGCGGATTAGATTCCGCGTGACGCTATAAGCGGGGCGCAAATTAAGCGGGGAGGTCCATCGGGCACCTCCCCGCTTTTTTCTGCACCCACACTTTCTCGAATAGCACCCAACAGACCGGATGGCTTTAAAAAATTTGCAATAATCCAAAGTGTCGTGTAACTACACGATTTGTGACACGCTCCAAAAACACCCTCCTTTCAGCCGCTCAAAAACGTATCCTTGACGCGCTTCTTCAGATGGAAAGCCAAGGGCGGCCTGGCTTTATTAGTGACTTGGTAGCCACCCTTGAACTGCGGGCTGAAAGCAGCATCACTCCGACTTTGGAGCGCATGGTGCGCAACGGTTTTTTGATCCTGAGCGGCGGCGGAACCAAAGGCAGGCAACGCTTGGCGCAGATCAGTCCAAAGGGAAAGCTCCAGCTCGGCGTGGGCTTTCTCCCACTTTTAGGACAAATCCCTGCAGGTCCGCTCGAGGAAGCCATCGCTCAATACGCGGAGCCATCCAGTTTTGAACAACTACTGCCATGGCGTGCCGGTGATTTTCTACTCGAGGTAAAAGGCGACTCGATGGTCGGTGATGGAATTCTGGAAGGCGACAAGGTCCTACTGCGCCCCAATATTCAAATTGAGTCCGGAGAGATCGCTGCAGTTCTTGTCGGCGAAGAAAACGGTGGTGCACCAGAAGCGACCCTGAAACGTGTTTTCTTTGAAACGCCATCCGAAATCATCCTACGCGCGAGCAATTCAAAATATCCGGACCGCCTGATTGAGGGTGAACGCGTAAGAATTGCCGGAGTTTATCGCGGCCTCATTCGCTCAAAATAGGAACGCGTAGTTGAGCTACATCGCAGATCTTTTGCGGCAAGCTTCTTGAGCCAACAAAACCCGACCAATGAGCGCAGCATTAAACGTCCAGTCGTTTGAAAATACTCAGCGCATGGAATCGCTTCGGGCGTTGATAACTGAGCGTTACGGAACGGCACGACCTCGGCATTCCCGCACATTATTGCGCACAGGAATTTCCAAATGGGACTCTGTAACCGGAGGCATTGAAGAAAATGCCACAACGGAGATCTGTGGTTCATCCGGAAACTGCGCACTTTTGATGAATGCAATTTTGCAATCAGCCAGCAGACAGGGCGTTTTGAGCGCAATCATTGATGGAGGAAACAGCTTTGAGCCAGGTGACTACGCCGCCCTATCGCGTGGCGGAATACTTTGGGTCAGCACCCGTACTCCAAAATCTGCCCTCCAAGCAACGGACCTGCTGCTCAGAGACGGCAATCTTTCTCTAATAGCGCTTGATCTGCACGGTTTCGGGCTCGGCCATCTTTCAAAAATTCCCGCTTCAACCTGGCACCGGTTCGCGCGGCTTTTAGAGCAAAACAACTCCGCATTAATAGTATTTAACCCGCAACCCCTGGTTGAAGGCTGCCAGACTCGGGTCACCAGCCAAAGCAAATGGTCCGTTAAGGAACTGGATGCCCGGCGTAGTCAGTTGATCGAAGCGCTGCCTCTTCAAATCTTCATGCGTAATACCCATTCGCTGCGTTTGGTCTGAACAACAAACCGATCACATGTACGCGGTGTTGCAGCTTCCGGAGTTTCACCTTCAATCAGCGTTGCGATTGAATCCCGCCATCACATGGAATGATCCGATTGCACTCACCAAGGAGGGAATAGCACAGGGCACTATCCAACAGGTCACCCCGAGTGCTCGAAGAACCGGAATATACCCAGGCATGAGCGCCTCCGCAGCGCTAGCACGCTGCCAGCAGTTGCGATTCACCGGCGCAACCCCCAATACTGAAAAGCACACTCAATCGACACTTCTGGAGCTCACCAGAAACCTGTCGCCGTTTGTTGAATCAACAGCACCAGGGGTTTGCACAGCCGACCTGCGGACCGTGCTTCAAGCAAAGCTGCCTTCCGTTTTACAGGATACCATTAGCGCACTCAAATCACTCAAACTTTATGCGCTTGCAGGGCTCGCCGATCATCCGGACATCGCAAGAATTGCAGCTTCCAATGGCAATCCTGTTTGCGAAGTCGGATGCAATTCAGACTTTCTGAAATCACTTCCGCTCTCCGAGCTCACGGACTCATTTGCTACGCTTCAAATTCTAAGTGATTGGGGAATCCGCAGCACGGCCGATCTATTGCGTCTTCCAAGGCAACAATCGTTGGAGCGTCTAGGTAGCGAAGGGCACAGATTATGGACGCTTGCCTCCGGAGGAAGAGCACGTCTGCTGCGACTTGAAAAAGAGGAAGACGCTTTTGAAGAGTGCATTGAATTTGAACATGAAATTGAGACCAGTGAGCCTCTGCTGTTTGCAGTTCAAAGAATGCTTGAATCGCTTATCCAGAGACTTGTCTGCGCAGCGCGTGTCGCGGAAAAAATTCACTTCACGCTACTTCTTGAAGAAGGCGAACCCTATAAGCGGATTTTCACAATCCCCTCACCCACTCTTAATATCGAAGTACTGCAACGCATCCTTTTCACTCATCTTGAATCTCTGCAACTAACACGCCGCCCAAATGCAGTAGTGATCAACATTACTCCCACACGGGCGAAGCATGCACAGTTTGATTTCTTCCAAAGCGCATTGAGGGATCAAAATCGCTTTGCTGAAACACTCGGCCGACTCGAGGCTCTTTTGGGCGTAGCGCACGTCGGCGTGCCAGGTGCGGGCAACTCACACCACCCGGATGAGTTCACGCTGTTAAATGCTGTTGCGACATTTGACTCAATGACGCACTGCCGCCACGATGACCGATGCAGCGAACCTCCCGCCGCCCAAGCCAACTTCGGCATTCCTTTGCGTCGGCTACGCCCACCGATTTCCGCAGAAATCGAAATGCATTTGCACCGCCCGCACTTCATCAGGAGTCAGTTTCTTACTGGACCGATAGAGGAAAGCCGCGGGCCGTTTCGGGTTTCAGGGAATTGGTGGGACAAGCAGTGGCAGATCGAAGAATGGGACATCCATGTGCCGAAAAAAGACATTTTAGCGCGGATACGAAGGGACGCACTGATGCACTGGTCACTTGAAGGCGTCTATTGATCTACTAATAGTGCTGAGGATTTGGGCGGATTGTCCTCTGGAGATTGGTTCGCATTTATCCAGATTGCAGCTAAAACCCAAAGATCCTTCACCCTCATTTTATGACCGCCTACGAGAGCCTCCGTAATCTTACCCAAGAAATAGCTCTAATTGCCTCCACTTCATCCATCCTTGGGTGGGACCAGGAAACCTACATGCCATCCAAAGCTCTGGAACACAGAGCACGGCAGCTATCTTATTTAAGCGCAAAATCTCACGCACTCGCGACTGGCAAGTCATTCCGTACGGCGCTGGAGCGCGCTGCGAAGGATGGGGCAACTCGCGGTTCACGCAACGCCGCGAACCTTCGCGAATGGGAATACGAATTAGATCGCGCAAGCCGTATTCCAACCTCACTTGTCGCCGAGGAGAGTAACATCACGACGCACGCAAGACATGCGTGGGTGGAGGCGCGAAAAAAATCAGACTTCGGACTCTTCGCGGGACACCTTGAGAAGATTTTGAAAATCGCACGGCGCAAAGCCGCGCTTTGGGGCTATCAAGACGAACCTTACGACGCCCTACTCGTCGGGTACGAGCGAGGGGCGCGGACTCGATCGATTGCGCGTCTTTTTGAGCAACTACAACCAAACCTCGCGGCGATTGCAAAAAACGCAGTCGAGAAAAGCCGACGCAGTCCCAAAAACCTGTTGAAGGGAAAATACCCCATCGCAAAGCAGCAGCAACTCAACTCTGAAATCGCTGAAAGCATCGGTTTCGATTTCGCAGCGGGCCGCATTGACACGACAACTCACCCCTTTTGCACAACGCTTGGGCCGCACGACGTGCGTCTGACCACCCGTTACGATGAAACAGATTTCACGTCCTCCTTGTTTGGAGTCCTACACGAAGCCGGACACGGCTTGTATGAACAGGGATTGACTGCAGATGAATTTGGCTGCCCCTCTGGAACTGCCGTCTCGCTTGGCATTCACGAATCCCAGTCACGCCTGTGGGAAAATCACGTCGGACGCTCGGAATCATTCTGGAGACGGTGGCTACCACGCGCAACGGAACTTTTTCCTAACCTCCGCAAACTGTCGCTTCAGGACTTTCTGGCTGCGATCCATCGCGCCGAGTTTTCATTCATCCGGGTTGAAGCGGACGAGGCAACTTACGACCTGCACATTCTTTTGAGATTTAATATTGAGCGCCAACTTTTGAATGGATCGCTCTCAGTGAGTCAGATTCCGGAAGCTTGGAACGATCAGTTTGAGGCTCTTTTCGGCCTCCGCCCTCCGGACGACGCCCACGGGTGCCTCCAAGACATTCACTGGAGTCTGGGAGGACTGGGCTACTTTGCCACCTATACTTTGGGGAATCTGAACGCAGCGCAGTTGTACGCAAAGGCCAATCAGGATCGCAAAGTCCACTCCTCCTCAAACTCCGCAAAGTACGGTCCGCTTTTGGACTGGCTGAGGGCCAACGTCCATTCTAGGGGAAGCACCCTGCTGCCAAACGAGCTCATAAAAAAAGCCACAGGACAGGGTACAAATGCCGCCGCTTATCTGGACCATTTAACCAAGAGGTTCAATCCAAGCAAAAGAAGTCACAAAGCCCGCAGATGACGGGCTGGAAACACATGTCTCGCCGCTTGACGCGACGCCGCCGGCAATAGAGAAGGGTTCTTTGCCAACGCAACCGTAAGCTCTGCGTGCTGGCAGACGTCGCAGAATTCTACCGAACGACGACTTTCCACCGCCAATTAATCACTAATAAACCCTCCTGAAAACAGTCCTCCCGTACACATGAAACTACAACTCCCTCTGGGCATCATCGCGATTGCCTCACTTTTCACAACAACCTCGATTGCCCAAGAAATTAATCTTTTTAACGGAAAAGATTTAACCGGATGGGAGGGCAATAAGGCTCTTTGGTTCGTTGAGGACGGGGTGATTACTGGCAAGACTGCTCCAAACCCCGAAAAGCCTGAAAAAAGCACCCTTCGTCACAACACGTTTCTCGTGTGGAAAGACGGTAAACTCGAGAACTTCGAACTCCGGTTCCAGTACCGCATTCCAACAGCCTTTGGAAACTCAGGTGCGCAGTACAGAAGCATCGTGGTGGAGGAAGGAGCAGACGGCCCGATCGTGAGCGGATACCAGGCTGATTTCGAAGCGGGCTCCAAGTATTCCGGCATCCTCTATGAGGAGAAAGGGCGCGGCGTTCTCGCATTGCGTGGACAACAGGTCAAAGTCGTACCAACTGCCGAGAATCCGGAAAAGCACAAGGTTGAGGTCACGGGATCCGTGGGAGATTCCGATGCCATTCAAGCTTCCATTAAACAGGGTGATTGGAACGAGTATCGAATCGTAGCCAACGGCAATCACCTGCAGCATTTCATCAACGGGAAACAGACGATCGATGTTTTGGATGAACAGTCAAAAGCAAGATCCGAAGGAGTTCTCGCGCTACAAATGCACGCAGGCCCCCCAATGACCGTTCAATTCAAAGATATCGTCCTTAAAAAACTGCCCTAAGCCCCGGTCCTGACCTAGGGGAGTGAGTGCACACCGCTCAATTCTAACATGCATCTTAACCACTAAGCCGTCCCTGATGAAAAAAGCATTTCTTCCACTTTTTGGTGTCCTAATCGCCAGCGCATCGGTTCACGCAGATGTTGCGAAACGCAACGTATTGATGATCGCTGGCCGCCCGAGCCATGGCCCAGGACAGCACGAGCACAACGCGGGCGTACAGCTCTTGGCAAAGTGCCTGCGCGAAAACGCCGGTGATCGAGTCAGTGTATCTTACACACTTAACGGAGAATGGCCCGATGACGCTTCGATGGCAAAAGCAGACACCATTTTGATCTACTCCGACGGCGGCGGAAACCATCCAGCGATTCCTCATCTCGCACAACTGGATGAGCAAATGAAACGAGGGTGTGGTTTTATCTGCCTGCATTACGCAGTGGAGCCCGCATACGCAAAGGTTGGCTGGCCCGAAACTGAAATTGGCGCAGACGGTAAGCCTGTGAAACAAACACCTCCTCCGGGCCGAAGCTCGAACGGTGCGGGTTCGCTAGAGTTTAAGCAATGGCTTGGCGGGTATTTTGAACAGTACTGGTCGGTGAATCCTCATTGGGATGCCAACTTCACACAACTCCCTCCACATCCCATTAGCAGCGGCGTTAATCCGTTCACCACAAATGACGAGTGGTATTATCACATGCGTTTCCGCGATGGAATGAAGCGGGTTACACCGATTCTCTCAGCGCTTCCGCCTGCATCGACTACCGAGCGAGGAGAAGGTTCTCACTCAGGAAATCCTGAGCAAAAACAGGAAGTCCTGGAGGGCAAAGTTACCCAGCATGTCGCCTGGGCTGTAGAACGCGAGGACGGAGGACGCGGATTCGGGTTCAGCGGAGGCCACTTTCACAAAGGGTGGCAAAATGCCGACCAGCGCAAGCTGGTTCTAAATGCCATTCTCTGGTGTGCCAAAGCCGAGGTGCCAAGTTCTGGAGTGCAATCGAGTGTCACCGAAGAGGACATGCTCGCCAATCTAGATGCGAAGCCAGCACCCAAGCACAAAAACTAGGCACGAATCCAAAGGATCTACTCAACACTTTTTTGGTCCGCATCAGGTCTGGGCTGATTGGAGCAAAGTCAG
>JBILUQ010000212.1:0-6965 GCA_044370935.1 Chthoniobacteraceae bacterium | reverse complement strand
ATTCGGCCCAATCCATCGCGTGTTGGCGTGAAGCCCGTGTTTTTATTGGACCTTTGGCTCAGAGACATGTTCCGGCGCAATGTGCCGTATGATCAGATGGTGAAAGAACTGTTATTGGCTGAAGGCAGTTCGCACCAGTACGGGCCTGTCGCCGTACTTCGCGACAAGCGCGATCCGGTGGATGCCAGTGGATTTGTGAGTCAGATTTTTTTGGGTGTCCGGATGGAATGCGCGCGTTGTCATCATCACCCGAGCGAGAAGTGGACGCAGGAGGACTACTACCAACTGGCCGCGTTTTTTGGAAAGATGCGCTCGCGCGGACAGGGTATTTCCGCGCCGATTTCCGGCGAGGCAGAAGTCTGGTGGTTCGACTCGGCAGGGAAGGGCGTTCTGCATCCGATCACCGAGGCGGTGATGGTGCCTAAAGTTCCGGAGGGTCCTGAGTTTGCTTATCAAAAAAATGTCGACCCGCGTTCGCAGTTGGTGGAGTGGATGGTGAACCCGGGGAATCCGTTCTTTGCGAAAGCGATTGTAAACCGGATATGGGGCGAGTTTTTCGGGAAGGGAATCGTGGATCCGGTGGATGATTTTCGTGCATCGAATCCGCCGTCGAATCCGGAATTGCTGGAGTGGCTTGCCAAGGATTTTGTGGCGCACGGTTTTGATCTCAAGCATCTGATGAAAACCATCATGGAGTCTGCTGCGTATCAGCGCAGCTCCGAGGTGACGGATTCAAACCTGACCGACCAGCGCAATTTTGCTCGCTCGATGCGCCGCCGATTGCCCGCCGAGGTGTTGAGCGATGCGGTTTGTGACCTCACCGGTGTAAGGGAAGACTTTACTGGACTGCCTCCTGGTTCACGTGCGGTGCGGACGTGGAACCATAAGCTCGGCTCTGAGTTTCTTGATGCGTTTGGAAGGCCGAATGCGAGCCTTGAGTGCCCGTGCGAGCGGGAAAGAAAACCGACCGTTGTCCAGTCGCTGCATTTGATGAATTCCACTGGTCTTCAGGCGAAGCTGGCTTCGCCGAAAGGCAGGGTTGCGCGGTATCTGGCGGCGCAGAAGCCCCCGGATGAAATCATCCGTGATGTCTATCTCAGCGCCCTTTCAAGAGAGCCGCTCGAGGAAGAAAAGGCGACAGCGCTCGCGCATTTTTCAAAGCCCGATGCTGATAAGAAAGCCGTCGTCGAAGACTTAGTCTGGGCCTTGGTCAACACGGCTGAATTCGTCTTTAATCACTGAATCCATGAATACTTTACAAAACTGTAACGGCGTGGGCCGGCGCGATTTTATTCAGCTTGGATTCGGGGCGCTCGGCGGGCTCGGGTTTTCCGATCTGTTAAGTCTCCGAGCGAGTGCCGCGCAGGCGAGAGGGATGACTACAAGCAATGTGAATTGTATTCTGGTGTGGCTCGACGGTGGTCCATCGCACTACGAAACTTTTGATCCGAAGCCCGACGCGCCGGCTGATATCCGTGGGGAGTTCAAGTCCATCCCCACCGCCGTGCCGGGCGTGCACTTTAGCGAAGTCATTCCAAACCTCGCGAAGATCGCGGATAAGTTCGCGGTGATCCGATCGATTTGCCACAAGGATCCGAACCACGGGGGAGGCAATCATTACATGATGACGGGTTCACCGACGCCGGTTCCGGTGGGATGCGGAGCGGTGGTGAGTTTTCATCCTGCTTTCGGTTCTGTGCTTTCGCATGTGCGGGGCACGCGCGGAGGGTTGCCTTCGTACACAAGTATCCCATCGATGTCGCGCTCCGGCGGGCCGAATTTTCTGGGGGCGCAACATGCTCCGTTTGTGATTGGTGGCGATCCTAGTCAGGCCGGATTCCGTGTTCGCGACGTAACGCTTCCACCTGAGGTGAGCGAGGGCCGCGCAATGTCGCGGGCGGCTTTGCGCGAGTCGCTGGACCGGATGGTGCGTTACCACGAGTCGGGTGCGGAGGATCCTGTCGTTGGGTTCGACGAATCTTATCGTCAGGGCGCGACGTTGCTCGCTTCAAAGGAGGCGCAGGCTGCGTTTGAGATTTCCAAAGAGCCCGAGGCGATTCGAAAGCTTTATGGTGAAAACGATTTTGGACAACGTCTGCTTTTGGCGCGGCGGCTTGCAGAGGTTGGAGTGTCCTTCACCGTGGTGTACTCGGGCGGCTGGGATCATCACCGCAAGCTGTTTAAAACTTTCCGTGAGGGCACGGCCCAGAAACTGGATCAGGGGCTGAGCGGTCTTATCACGGATCTTTCTCAGCGCGGCATGCTGGATTCGACCTTGGTCTTGTGTTTGGGCGAGTTTGGTCGGACGCCGAAGGTGAACAAGGACGCGGGTCGCGACCATTGGCCGGGCGCCATGTCCGTGTTAATGGCTGGAGCAGGCATTCCTGGTGGACTGGTCGTTGGAGGAACCGATCCAAAGGGCTATTACGCTTCCGAAAACGTGTACACGCCCGAGGACTTCGCCGTCTCGCTTTACAAGAAGCTCGGAGTGGATCCGCATCAGACTCTTCATACGGCGGTGGGGCGGCCGATCCAGCTAGTGAACGGCGGGCGCCCGATAAAGGAACTGTTTGTATGAGCGGGCTCCGGGCGGTCCGGGTGGTCCATGGGTGGCGCATCAGTCGAGGGGAGCGTCTGCGGAATCTGGCGGCGCCTGTCGCGTTGATCGTATTGCTGTGCGTTTTGTTCGCGGTGTTCGAAGTGGACGCGGCGCCGCCCACTATCACGGGAATAGTTCCCAGCGGCGTGCACGCAGGCACGAGTACGGCGGTGAAGATCACGGGCAAGTTGGATGGGGCTGATTGTAAAGTATGGAGTGATGACTCTGCCTTGGTGTTTTCGCAGCCAGATGCAGCGGGACATTGCACGATCATGGCGGGTTCGCTCGCGGCGCGCGGGATTCATTTGCTGCGCGTGGTCAATCGTGAGGGTGCGTCGTCGCCGTTCCGATTATCGGTTGGCGTTGCGCCGGTCGTTCCTGAAAAAGAGCCAAATGACGCGCTTGAAGCCGCTCAACCTGTGATAAAGCTGCCGGCGTGGATTCACGGTCAGTTGGACAAGGCCGCCGATGTCGATGGATACGCTGTGAATCTTCGCAAGGGGATACCGGTGCTAGCACGTATCGACGCCTATGCCCTGGGTTCGCCCGTGGATTGCTTTCTCCACGTGCTCGATGCGAGCGGGGCGCAGCTGATGACTGTTAGCGATGCGCGCAATCTCGATCCCGAATGTATTTTTACGCCGCCGGAGGACGGCGCATATGTTTTCAGGGTTGCGGGTTTCGCGCATCCGCCAACGGCTGATGTCGCTTTCGCGGGAGGGAGCGGCCGGACATATCAGCTGACGGTTTCCGAGGCGCCTGTGGCGAACCGCGTGTTTCCTGCTGCAGTCGCCGTCTCTGGAAAAACGAGCGTTGAGTTGTGCGGTTTCGGGATCAAGGAGGAGCAGAAAAAAGTGGAACTCACGTCTTTTAGTGTGGGAGGCAATGAAGACGTTGGTCTCGTCACGCCGGCGTTAGCGCAAGGCCCGATAAGCGTGGTGATCGCCAGATATCCCGTACAATCTTTCCAGGCGTCGGCGGAGGCTGCGGAACTCGATGTGCAGACGCCCTGTGTGGTGGGCTTGCGCCTGATGAAGGGAGCGAGGAATGCGGGTCTCCGTGTCTCGATGAAAGCGGGTGAAAAGTTGCGTGCGAGATTTTGGTCGCGAAGTATCGGGCTTGGAATCGAAGGCAGATTGTCGGTGATCGGACCGGATGAGCAGCAGGTTGCGGTAAACGAGTTCCCTGCGGATGTCTTTGCGGAGCCTTCCGTCTCCTGGTCCGCGGCGAAGGATGGAGTTTATCAACTCAATGTGAGTTCAATGTTTGGCGGTTTGGACTCGGACAGGGAGTGCGTGGTGGAACTCGCTGCTCCATCGTCGTCGTTTTCCGTCACGATACTTGATGGCAAGCCGGTTCGCTTGGAGTACGGAAAAACTGCAAGCATCAAGGCGAAGGTGGTTCTTGCTAACGGATGGAAGGAGCCTCTCGTGGCGCGTATTCAGGGCCTGCCGGAGGGGGTGTTTGCTGCGGATGTGCCGGTCCCGGAGAAAGGCGGTGAATTCGATGTGGTGTTGAACGCTGCGGTGAACGCAACGCCTGGAACGTCGCCGGCAGTTGTCTCCGTATGGACCAAAGCGAGCCCGCCAACCGTGGCCTCCGCTCTGTATCCTGTGCGCGGAGATACGATGCGGGGAAGTTCCGATACGGATTTCAGACGCGAGATTTGGGTAACAGTCGGCCCTCCGGGGTCTGCCGCGGTTGCGGAGCCTGAAAAGAAATAACGGCGATGCTTGAGATGTTTTTCAAAACTACACCAAGCCTGTTGCGCTTCGCCCTGAATTTTGGATTCTCAGGCTGCGCGTTGCGGGTTTGGCTCGCTTTGATCCAGAACTGCTTCTTCCGAGCGGTACTGGTTTCGGTGACGATCATTGGTTGCGGTGGTCTGCATGCTCAGACTCCTGGCGGGGCATCCTCGAGTACGATTGTAGCGCAGACCGATGAAAAAGCAGCGCAGCCTGCCAGGGTGGGCGAAGTCCAGAAAGTCTCGACTCGAGCGCTGGAGATTCTCCGCGATGAATGCGTCTCGTGTCACAAGCCCGGAAAATCCAAAGGGGGATTGATTCTCACGCGTGAAGAGCGGTTGCAGGCAGGTGGTGAATCAGGTGTGGTGGTGGTGGCAGGTAAACCACAGGAGAGTTTGTTGTTTTCTGTGTTATCCCGGGACGGAGACCCGCATATGCCTCCCAAGAAGCAGCTCGATGGCGCCGACATCGAGACCCTGCGTGAATGGATTGCACTGGGTGCGCCATGGGATCCAACTGTAATGGATAAGCCGCCGCGCGTGGCCCCGGTGGCTTTGCGGACCGTTCCCTCCACCGTGGAGCCCGTGCTTGCGATGGCTTATTCGCCCGATGGCACTCGACTCGCATTGGCAAGAGGCGGCAGGATCGAAGTCAGGAGCGCAACCGAACCGAAATATCCCGTCCAACTAACCATTCAGGCGCATCCGGACGCAGTCCTTTCACTGATTTGGTCAGCCGACGGAGCGACGTTGGTGAGCGGCGCGTTTCGGCGTGTAGGCTTTTGGAATGCATCGACGGGCGCCGCCATCGGAGAGTGGATTGATGGGGCGGTCGGTGCAGTGAGTGCTCTGGCATTCGCTCCATCGGGTGAATGGCTCTGGGTGGCGGATTCGCTTGCCAGCCGGGGGGGCTTTGTTCACCAGCTCGACGGAATGGGGAAATCCTGCGTGCGCACGTGGAGGGCGCATGATGATTCTGTATTTGCGCTCGCGGTGTCGGGCGACGGGCAGTGGCTTGCCACCGCGGGAGCGGATCGCACGGCGAAGCGCTGGAACGTAGCCAGCAACATGCTCGAGGCCATATACGAGGGGCACACCAATCACGTGCTGGCTGTCACGTTTGATCCGTTGACTCCGAGGCTCGCGACTGCAGGAGCCGACCGTGAGGTCAAGGTATGGGACCGCGATAGCCGCGAGCAGGATGCCGTGCTTGGCGACAAGCGGCAGGTTTTTCCAGCGCTAATGTGGACGAAGGACGGCAGCCGACTCGTCGGCGTGACGGACCGGGGCAATGGGTGGATTTTTTCGGCAATTCAAAAACATTCGGGAGCGCAGACCACCGAAACCGCGAAAGTGCAGAAACTCGATAGGGTGAATGCGGTGCTTCAGTGCGTCTCCGCGAAGCCCGACGGTGCGGAGGTTGCGGCGGGCTCGTCGGAGGGCGACTTTTTTGTATGGAGCGGTTCGACAGGCAAGCTCATCGAAACCAAGTAAACTTTAGTCCGTGTAGACAAGAGCTTCTTGAATACGCTTCGTTGGACTTTCGCCTTCCGAAATCATTGATCCTTCCTCCTCAGTCTCAAACAAGTACCCCCATGAAAAACCCCCTAGATTCACGATTGTTGTTAATCCTTCTCTCCGGTGCATACTCGATTGCGAGCGCCTCATCTCCTCTTGCCGTTTCAAAAGATGAGCAAGGAGGTTTTAGCGTGAAGGTGGGAGATCAGCCTTTTGTGACTTACGTGGTGCACGAGGCCAATAAGCCCTTTTTTTGGCCTGTGTTTGGGCCAACCGGTAAGCTGATGACTCGCTCTTTTCCAGTGCAGGAGGTCGCCGGAGAAAAGCAGGATCACCCGCATCACCGCGGAGTCACGTTTGGACACGATGCAGTGGGGTTGGAGGGGTGGACTGTTGCAAAAAAGGGTGAGCAGGAAGGGCAGATTGAAAACGCAAAAGGCGGTGGTGACTCATGGACGGAGCAAAAGAGCTATGAGAGTGCGCTTAA
The DNA here is from genome assembly GCA_044370935.1 of Chthoniobacteraceae bacterium. GTDB lineage: Bacteria > Verrucomicrobiota > Verrucomicrobiia > Chthoniobacterales > Chthoniobacteraceae > Chth-196. The sequence continues at coordinate 617 of JBILUQ010000212.1, read as the reverse complement.
AAACCCGAAGAGCGAGTCGGGTGGAAAGCTGAAGGTGGCGGGCATGGCTAGGATCGTGCACAAGGCTTACAAGGATTGGAAAAGTAGCCCTCAAGCGGTGGAGATGACGGAGGTTTGTGAACATGTCGATGCATCAGGAAAGCGGTTTCTGACTGAGGAGCGGCATTTTGTTTTCCGGGCCACTGACCAGTGGCGAGCCATCGACTTTGATCAGGACATTATAGCGAGCGACGGCCCTGTCCGTTTTGAAGATCGTAAGGATTCGGGGCTTTCGATCCGTGTTCCAAGTTCGATGGCCGTCGAGGCGAAACAGGGCGGGCGGATTACCACAAGCGAGGGGCTTTCAGACGACCAAGCTTGGGGGAAGCCTGCAAAGTGGTGTGATTATCACGGTCCGGTCGGGGATGAGTTGCTCGGGATCGCGATGCTGAGTCATCCCTCTACATTCAGGTTTCCTGACCGCTGGCATGTGCGGACATACGGCCTTTTCGCAGTAAACCCATTTGGAGCAAAATCCCTCGATAAGGATGCGCCCGAGACGCCCACGCTGATTCCCGCCGGAGAGCGTATCCGTTTGCGGCATCGTTTCGTGTTTCACAGGGGCGATGAGGTGCAGG
>JBILUQ010000211.1:0-6994 GCA_044370935.1 Chthoniobacteraceae bacterium | reverse complement strand
CGTCTTCAAGGCGACATTGTTGAGCGGCAAGTTGCATTATTGAGCCGTCATGGCCAGGAATTTTCGCCGAGCGCTGCTGTCTTCCAAAGGATACTCGCGGACCTTCATTGATCCGTCTTTCAACCGACCAGCAACACGCATACCAAATCAGTAAGGCCCACCTTGAAACCGCGCATCGGCTCATGCCGCGCGGGTCCGTTTCACTCGTCCCGAGGCGAGTCGCTGGGTGAATTACTACAGCGGTTTAAGATAATCTGGACAAACTCGGTTCTCACGGCGCTTTTACTGATGTCGGAAGTGCAAGGGCTCAGGTTGTTTGCGCATCGCCTGGATGGGTGTCAGAGTACCTCATCTGCCCAAGAGAATTCATGCTTTCAAGCATTGCGCCGACTCAGTAGTCGTAGCGGTGTCGTTTTCCCCTGTTCTCCCCCCAATTACCCTTTGGTCCCATGACTCACTCATTCCAGCATCACATTAACCGCAGAGAGGCTCTTGAACGCGTCGCGTGGATTTTGGGCGGAGTGATATCCGCGGAGTTAAGCGCCGGGCTTTCAGGACAGATTCTAAATGTCGGCCAGAGGGTGCGCGTGACACCTGAAAACGCTGCTTTGCTCGCTGAGATAGCCGACGTCATTGTTCCAACAACCGACACACCCGGCGCTAAGGCCGCAGGTGCTGATCAATTTGTGATCCGCGTGATGCGTGATTGCTACGGCTACGTTGAGCAGGAGGAATTCTACCGCGAACTCGGAAAGCTTGAGGAAGAAACGCAGAAGAAGTTCTTAAAACCCTTCAACCAGCTTGATGCCGAGCAAAAAATTGAAATGGTGAAGTACGCGGCAGTGCATTTAAAGGGCTTCTTTCTCAGGATGCGTGCGCTAACGGTGGGCGGATATTTTTCCTCGGAAATAGGGGCAACAAAAGCACTGGAGTATTTGCCGATTCCAGGGCGCTTCGAGGGTGCTGTTGCAATGAAACCGGGGCAAAAAGCCTGGGCCATCTAACTCGCATTTCAGCAGCGCTCACGTCTACTGGGAGATGATTTACCTTCATCGAGGGACTTTGGACTTCGAACTGGGACGGCTCTCTCGACTCAATTTTTGAGAAAGAATCTTCGAGAAAATCGCAGCCGGCATGATCATTCCCGCAGTCCTTTTGCTAATGTCACCATTTGTGATTGGTGCCTCTGCACAAAGCGCGGCCACTTCACTCGCGGATCATATCCGAAGCGCATCCGATCTTAGTGAACTGCGGGACATGCAGGCCACTTGGAACAATGGCAAGCTCGCCCTTTCCACAGCGCAAGCCGAGCGGCACGCATGGGCCGTGCTTCCGGCGCCGAAGGGCGGCTGGGATTTGAGCAGGCGCGCCACGGTAAACGCGGAGATTATGAACACAGGCGGCAACCCCGTCGGAATTATGCTGTGGGTGGTCGGGAATCAAGGCAGGGACGCCGTGGTTGACCAGGCGACTCTTTCCCCCGGCGAGGCGCGAACGTTCTCGTGCGACCTGCGCGCGACTTACCCAGACAAGACGCCGAAGCTTAACCCAAATGATGTGAGTCAGTTGCAGATCATGCTCTCAGAGCCGGCGAGTTCAGCGGGAAGGGCCGGTCAGAGGGACGCAGCCCAAATACGTCTGAATCCGCGAATGACCAAACCTGTGTCTCTCGAGGTGCGCGCCATCACCGCCCAGGGCGATGCCCCCGAATGGGAGCGTCCCGCTGGCCGTATTGATGTTCCCGCCGTCGAAGATTCCGCTCCCTTGCCTGGAAAGCGAGTCCGCTACCGAATGCCCGCTCATGAAACGCCCGGCACCTACTGCGTTCTCAATCTTCCCGAAGACTGGCAGGCCGGAAAAACGTATCCAGTCATCGTCGAATACCCAGGAAACATGTTTTTTACGCCTGGCTGCTATTCAACCGGTCTGCCGGAGCAATGCGTCATCGGCTATGGAATGACAAAAGGGAAAGGCGCAATCTGTATGGGGCTGCCTTTTGTGGATCGCACGGTTGAAAGACCGGTCGAAAGCGGATGGGGCAATCCAGACGACACCGCGGACTACGCCATACAGATGGTGTCAGAAGTGTGCGACAAGTTCGGCGGCGACCTTAAGAATATCGTTCTGACCGGCTTCTCGCGGGGTGCGATCGCATGCGGTTACATCGGGTTGCGGCATGAGCGAATTGCGGCGCTGTGGAAAGGGTTTCACGCTTGCCAGCATTACGACGGCGACGGATGGAATGGCGCGACACTGCAAGGTGCGCTCGAACGCGCGGAGCGTTTCAGGGGCAAGGCAGTCTTCCAGACCGACAATTCGCATGCGAAATTTCAGCCGGTAATGGACGTGATGCAGACCCATGTCACCTGGGCCGCGTCGGGTCTCGGGGCGCACTCCACCGAGATGTTCCTCGACCATCGCCAGTCCACCGAGCAGTTGCGCGCTTGGTTCTGGCGGCTGGTGGGGGCTGAGGCGAATAAAGAGTAGCCTTGGGTTTTGCGCTCCAATTCCAGCGCTGCGGGCCACGTTGCACACTGCAAGTTTGAAGCATTAAACAAAACTGCCGGACCCCTTTCGAGATCCGGCAGCTTTTTAATCAGTTAACGTCTGTAACGCGGCTTAGTAGTCCATTCCACCGCCGTGTCCGTGATGCGGATCACCGGCTGGGGCTGACTTCTTCTCGGGCAACTCGGTCACCACAGCTTCTGTGGTGAGGAGCAGACCGGAGATCGAAGCTGCGTGCTGGAGCGCGCTGCGGGTCACCTTAGTCGGATCAACGACGCCGGCCTTTACGAGATCGATCCATTCGCCGGTGGCGATGTTCAGACCTTCGTTGCCCTTGCGACGCTTCGCTTCGGAAACGATAAGCGCACCTTCCAAACCGGCATTGTCTGCCAGCTGACGAAGAGGTGCCTCGATCGCGCGGCTCACGATGCCTGCGCCGATCTTCTCGTCTCCTTCGAGATGGAGCTTCTCAAGCACGCGCTGTGCACGGATCAAAGCGACACCGCCTCCTGGGACGATCCCTTCTTCGACCGCTGCACGCGTTGCGTGCAATGCGTCTTCCACGCGAGCCTTCTTTTCCTTCATCTCGGTTTCGGTAGCAGCACCGACGTTGATCACTGCAACGCCCCCTGCGAGCTTGGCGAGGCGCTCCTGGAGCTTCTCACGGTCGTAATCGGAGGTGGTTTCAGCGATCTGACGGCGAATCTGCGCCACGCGTCCCTGGATGTCGGCCTGCTTGCCGGATCCTTCGACGATCGTGGTGTTTTCCTTGTCGATGGTGATGCGTTTGCAACGGCCGAGATCATCGAGGCCGAGGCTTTCGAGCTTGATCCCGAGGTCTTCGGTAATCAGGCGGCCGCCGGTGAGGACTGCGATGTCTTCGAGCATTGCCTTGCGGCGATCGCCGAATCCCGGAGCCTTCACTGCAGCAATCTGGAGAGTGCCGCGGAGCTTGTTCACAACGAGGGTCGCGAGGGCTTCGCCTTCGACGTCTTCGGAGATGATCAACAGAGGCTTGCCAGTCTTTGCAACCTTCTCCAACACGGGGAGGATGTCCTTGAGGCTGGAAATCTTCTTCTCGTGAAGGAGGATGTAGGGCGAGTCGAGGATTGCTTCCATGCTCTCCGAATTGGTCACGAAGTAAGGGGAGATGTAGCCCTTGTCGAACTGCATCCCTTCAACGACGTCGAGGGTGGTTTCGATGGACTTCGCCTCTTCAACCGTGATGGTTCCGTCCTTGCCAACCTTGTCCATTGCATCGGCGATGATGTTGCCGATTGCAGCGTCCCAGTTAGCGGAAACCGTTGCGACCTGTGCGATTTCAGTCCGGTCCTTGACCTTCTTGGAAATCTTGCCGAGTTCCGCCACGATTGCTTCCACAGCCTTGTGGATGCCGCGCTGGAGCGAGGTTGGGTTTGCGCCCGCGGTCACATTCTTGAGACCTTCGCGGTAGATTGCTTCGGCGAGAACGGTCGCAGTTGTGGTTCCGTCTCCAGCCATGTCGCTGGTCTTGGATGCCACTTCGCGAACGAGCTGTGCGCCCATGTTTTCATAAGGATCTTCCAACTCGATTTCCTTGGCGACGGTGACTCCGTCCTTGGTGATCGTTGGTGATCCGAATTTTTTGTCGAGAATCACATTGCGTCCCGACGGCCCGAGGGTTGCCTTGACGGTTTTCGCGAGTTTTTCGACGCCGCGCAAAAGCGCGTGCCTTGCGGCTTCGTCGAACAGGAGTTGTTTAGCTGCCATGTTGTTTAATTATTTGTATTGGGGTTGTAGTGAAAGTGGGCCCGGCCTTAGCCAATGATTCCCAGGATGTCGTCTTCGCGCATGATGAGGTGTGTGGTCCCATCGAGCTTCACTTCGGTTCCGCCGTATTTGGAGATGAGGACCTTGTCCCCCTTCTTCACAACGAAGTCGATGTGCTTGCCGTTTTCGTCACGCTTGCCAGTGCCGACGGCAACGACTTCGCCTTCCTGCGGCTTTTCTTTTGCGGTGTCGGGAATAATGATCCCGCCCTTTTTCACTTCTGCTTCCTCGATCGGTTTTACAAGAACCCGATCACCGAGGGGTCGAATTTTGACTGCCATGGTGGTATTTCTGGTTGTTCTGTTGGTTTTGGTTTTCAGGTTTACGGTGCCTCAGCGAACCCCGAGCTGTCGCTCGAACCCCGCTTTGTGCGCTGTAAATTTTCTGGAGAAACTGTTTCCCCCGAAATTTGTGTTGGTTGAGTCCTAGGCGTTCTTCTTTTTGTCCTCGTCGACGACTTCGAACTCCGCGTCTACGACATCGCTCTTAGAATCTTTTTTTGCAGTTGCTCCGGCGGCTGCCCCAGCCTCCCCGCCACCCTCTGCTGTTGCCCCTGCGTTTTTATAAAGATCCTCGCTAATGCCTTGGAACTGATTCTGCAAATCTGTGTAGGCGGTTTTGATCGCTTCGACGTCGCTACCCTTGAGCGTTTCGCGGACTTTCTCCACGGCCTTTTCAACGTCGCCTTTCTTGTCAGCCGGAATCTTGTCCCCAAGATCCTTGAGCTGCTTCTCGCACTGGTAGGCCAGATTATCAGCGTTGTTTCTCACCTCGGCGTTTTCGCGAGCCTTGCGATCTTCCTCCGCATGCGCCTCGCCCTCGCGCTGCATGCGATCAACCTCGTCCTTGCTCAGGCCGCTTGATCCAGTGATCGAAATTTTCTGCTCCTTGCCGCTCCCAAGATCCTTCGCGGATACGTTGAGGATTCCGTTCACATCGATGTCGAACGTCACCTCGATCTGGGGAACTCCGCGCGGGGCTGGCGGGATGCCATCCAGCTTGAATGTACCCAGCTGTTTGTTGTCGCGTGACATCGAGCGTTCGCCTTGGATCACCACAATCTCAACACCAGGCTGGCTGTCGCTGTAAGTCGAAAAGATCTGTGCTTTGCGAGTCGGGATTGTCGTGTTGCGCGGGATCATCGGCGTTGCAACACCGCCTGCCGTTTCAATCGCCAGCGTCAGCGGCGTCACGTCGAGCAGAAGGACGTCCTTCACGTCGCCACGGAGAACGCCGCCCTGAATCGCCGCACCGATTGCCACGACTTCATCGGGGTTCACGCCCTTGTGCGGCTCCTTGCCGATGATCTGGCGCGCGGTTTCAACCACACGCGGCATTCTCGTCATCCCCCCGACAAGCACGAGTTCGTCGACGTCTTTCTCGGAGAGCTTTGCATCCGCAAGACAAGCGCGAACCGGCTTCATCGTGCGCTCGAAGAGATCGTCGGTGAGCTGCTCGAGTTTCGCGCGGCTAAGCGACTTCTGGATGTGCTTCGGCCCGGTTTGATCGGCGGTGATGAACGGCAGATTGATCTCGTACTGCTGCGAGGAAGAAAGCGCGATCTTGGCTTTCTCCGCCTCTTCTTTAACGCGTTGTACGGCGTCAGGCTGCTTGGTTAGATCAATTCCGGAGTCCTTTTTGAACTCGTCAAATATCCAATCCATCAGGCGATGGTCCCAATCGTCACCACCCAGGTGGGTGTCGCCGTTGGTTGCCTTCACCTCGAAAACCCCGTCGCCGATTTCGAGAACAGAGATGTCGAACGTTCCGCCACCCAAATCGTACACCGCGATCTCCTCGTCCTTCTTCTTGTCCAAACCGTAGGCAAGCGAAGCGGCCGTCGGCTCGTTGATAATCCGGAGCACTTCGAGGCCTGCGATCTTGCCGGCATCTTTCGTTGCGTTGCGCTGTGAATCGTTGAAGTACGCAGGCACAGTGATTACCGCCTGTGTGATTTTTTCACCCAGCTTTGCCTCGGCGTCCGCCTTGAGCTTCGCAAGGATCATGGCGCTGATTTCCGGCGGCGAGTAAGTCTTGGTCTCGCCTCCGACGGTCACCTGAATGTGCGCGTCGCCATTGGCTGCCTTCACCACTTTGTAGGGCACGCGGTGCAGCTCCTCGCGCACTTCCTCAAACTTACGTCCCATGAAGCGCTTTACCGAAAAGATGGTGTTCTGCGGGTTGGTGATCGCCTGCCGCTTTGCAGCCTGCCCCACCAAACGTTCACCCGATTTCGCGAACGCCACGACCGAGGGCGTCGTCCGCGCTCCTTCACTGTTTTCGAGCACTACGGGTTCGCCTCCCTCCATCACGGACATGCAGGAGTTTGTGGTACCGAGGTCGACGCCTAGAATCTTAGCCATAATTCAGAGAGGTTTGTTTTGCTTACGCATCCCCCAAACAGCAAAGGCCGGGCCACAGACCATTGATCGCGTTTAACCATTGAACCTCAATATTTTACATGATATTTTCGAGAAACTTAACCTGAGACAGACCAAGTGCTATGGCACACATCAAGGTCAGACATGGGTCAAAAGTGCGACAGTATGGCGCTGCAAATAACCGCACCCAAAACCGAACTGGATTTCCGGCGGGGGCGCCTTACGGTCGTCATCCCGTGGAAATTCATGTCCTTACGAGCTCCTGGAAGGAGCACCGCCTTCTGGATTCCGGCGACGGC
>JBILUQ010000020.1:0-24822 GCA_044370935.1 Chthoniobacteraceae bacterium | reverse complement strand
TGGGCGGTTACGTACGTTCGTGGAAGGCGGATCTGGGGGATCAGGTGCAGGAGGGGCAGGTCCTCGCTGAACTCGACACCCCTGAGCTTCAACGCGAGCTTGCCAGGGCCCGCGCGCAGCGAGCCGTTTGCGAGGCGGCTAGGAATCTCTCCGAAAAAACCGCCACGCGCTGGAAGGAACTGCTCGCCGCGAAAACCGCCTCTGCTCAGGAGGCCGATGAAAAAGATGCGGATTTCCAGCTCAGGATCGCGGCGCTCGAAGCTGCCAAGGCCGACGTGAACAGGCTCGAGGAGATAGCGGGCTTTTCAAAGATCACTGCACCTTTCGCCGGAACCATCACGGTTCGCGGTATCGACCTCGGGCAATTGGTGGAGGCGGGCGGACAGCGGGAGCTTTACAGGCTCGCCGACATTCGAAAGCTGCGCGTATTTGTACGCGTCCCTCAGTCGTACGCGCGCAGCGTTAACGTCGGACAGTCGGCCGAGCTGCGGCTCCCGGAACTGCACGGGCAGGTGTTCACAGCGACCGTGATTCGAATGGCGGGTGCGATCGATGCTGCCTCCCGCACGCTGCTCGTCGAGCTCGAAGTCGATAACAGCACCGGGCGTTTATTGGCCGGCAGCTACACCCAGGTGCGCCTTATCGGCGCGCAACAGGAGGCGCCGTTGACGGTGCCCGCAACCGCTCTCATATTCCGCGCGGAAGGCGCGCAGATCGCGGTGGTGGACGCCGGAAATGTTGCGCACTTTAAGTCTGTCGTACTGGGGCGCGATTTTGGCAGCAGCGTGCAGCTGCTGGAGGGTGTCGGACCCGAGGACCATGTGGTTTTGAATCCGCCGGACTCCCTCACGGACGGGATCACCGTGGAGCGAGTCCAATAGTTTTACAAATCCGCCTCTGGTGGCGCCCTTGCCTCTGACGGCACCTTCCCCCTCCACCCATGTCTCTACGCATCCAGATGCTGCAGGTAGCCCGGCGCGGCGTCTCGCAATTGGGCGAAGCCGGTGACGCAGTCCGGGATTTTTTGAAAAGGCACATGCACCACAACGGAGCAGGGGTTGATCGGGATGGGCGGCCGGATCTCTACTACACCATCTTCAGCCTCGCCGGGTTGCAGGCTTTGGAGGAAGAAATTCCAGTCGGAAGGGTGCGCGATTTTCTGCGCGGATTCGGCGGAGGCGACGGCTTGGATTTCGTCCACCTTGGCGCGTTGGTGCGCTGCTGGTCTGTGGTTGGCGGGCTTGAGCGTTCGATGCGCGATGGCATGCTCAGCCGCCTTGAGCAGTTCCGGGCGCTTGACGGCGGATACGACGGCGTCAGCGGTGCTGCGCATGGAAACGCGTACGGATGTTTTGTTGCGATGGGCGCGTATCAGGATGCGGGTGTGGAAATGCCGGCGCCGCTTGAAATGGTGCGGTCGCTGAAACTGCTGGAAACTCCGGATGGCGCTTGGGGAAACGCGCCCCGGTTGAAAATGGGCTCCACCAACGCCACCGCCGCGGCTGTGACGCTTTTGCACCAGCTCGGAATGCCCGTTGTACAAACCGTCGGGGAATGGCTTTTAAGGCAAATGCACCCGCAGGGTGGTTTTCTCGCGATGCCCATGGCTCCCATGCCGGACCTCCTTTCAACCGCCACTTCGCTGCATGCGCTCGCCTGCTTGGAGACTGTTCTTGCCAAGGATGCGCGGGAATCGTGTCTCGATTTTTTAGACTCGTTGTGGACTGCAGATGGAGGATTTCACGGGAACTGGGCGGATGACGTGCTCGACGCCGAGTACACATTTTACGGTCTGCTCGCACTGGGACATTTGGCGTGAATGCGACCGGATCCAGAGACGGCCTTGAAAGCGCGCTTTCGGCCGCGAGCAATGCGCTTTTGCTCGAGCGTGATTCGCAAGGGCATTGGGTGGGAGAGTTGTGCTCCAGCGCACTATCCACCGCGACTGCAGTGATCGCGTTGACGCGGCTGTCAGCCAATTCGCGCCAGCCCGGCGACGATACCCGCGTTGCGAACGCGCTCTGCTGGCTGGTTGAAACTCAAAATGCGGACGGAGGCTGGGGCGACTCCGTGCGAAGCTGCAGCAATGTGAGCACCACGGCACTCGCATGGGCCGCTTTTGCCGCCGCCGCACCAGGCACTAATACCGCTTCAAATTCCGACTCGAATGCAGACGTTTCGTTTTCCGGCGCTGTGCAAAATGCCGAGAGGTGGCTCCAGCGCGCCTGCAACCACTCCGGCCCAGGCTGGCAGCAGGAGCTCGCGAAGACTATCCGTGACCGGTACGGCAAGGACCGAACGTTCTCGGTCCCCATACTCATGGCCTGCACCCTGAGTGGAAGGATGGGGCCGGATGGGTGGAAGGAAATTCCGCGCCTGCCCTTCGAGCTGTCTGTTCTGCCACACCAGTTGTTTGGCGCATTGCAGCTCCCCGTGGTGAGCTACGCGCTTCCCGCGCTGATCGCAATCGGGCGCGTGATTCATCGCTTTTCTCCAAGCAAAAGCCGCGTGTTGCGCTGGATTCGTGATTGTGCGGAGGATAAGGCGATGGCGGTGTTGGAGGGTATCCAGCCAGAGAACGGAGGTTTTTTGGAAGCCACCCCGCTCACGAGTTTTGTTTTGATGAGTCTTGCTGCGATGGGCGAGGACTGCGGTGTTGTGGCGACGCGCTGCGCCCGGTTCTTGCGCGCTTCCGTGAGGCCTGACGGAAGTTGGCCCATCGACACCAACCTCACAACTTGGGTCACGACTCTTTCTATCGGGGCGCTTTCGCATCAGCCCGGCTTTATCGGCCCAAAGGACGGCGCGCGTCTTAAAAAGTGGATTCTCGGGCAGCAGTATTTGAGCGAGCATCCCTACACGCATGCTGCGCCGGGGGGATGGGCGTGGACCGATTTGCCGGGCGGCGTGCCCGATGCGGACGACACAGCCGGAGCGCTTCTCTCGCTGCTCGAGCTGGGCACTGTTGATGAAAAGACCCGTGCCGCAGCCGAACGCGGATTGCGCTGGCTGCTCGGTTTGCAAAATCGCGACGGCGGGATGCCGACCTTCTGCCGCGGCTGGGGCGCGCTTCCGTTTGATCGGAGCGGTGCGGATTTGACGGCTCACGCGCTGAGGGCGTGGAGCGCGTGGCTGCCGCATATGGATGAGGTTCTCGTCGCGGCCTTGCAAAAAGCGATTGCGCGCGGCCTCGAATACCTGCATCGGGTGCAGCGACCGGGCGGCGAGTGGGTCCCGCTTTGGTTTGGCAACGAAGGCGCAGTGGGCGATGAGAACCCGGTGTACGGGACCGCGCGGGTTTTGATCGCCCTGCGCAAACTGCGGGACTGCGGTTTCACAGCGCGCAGTGAATGCATCCGTAGGGCTGAAGAGGCGCTTGTGGGGTTTCAACTGCCCGATGGCGGATGGGCTGGGGGTTTTCCAAGTTCGCGCGATGGCGCCCCCGTACAGCTTGCGTCTTCGATCGAGGAGACCGCACTGGCCGTTGAATCACTCCTGGGGAGCAGCCATGTGGAGGTTGTGCGCAGGGGCGTGGCATGGCTGGTTGCGCGAGCAAAGCCTGAAGAGTGGAGCGCGCCGCGCCCGATCGGTTTTTATTTCGCCAAGCTTTGGTATTTCGAGAAGTTGTATCCGCTGATCTTCCTCGTTTCAGCGCTTGGGGCCGCCCATGCGGATGCGATACAGACCGGACCAGGAGGTGTGCGCCGCAGCAGTTTGGCGAGTGGGCACGGCGCGGGCTGACGTCTGCCGGGATTAAAATTGTCAGTAAACCGTAAAAAAAGGCGCGTCCGGCACACAGGTCGTGCAAGGTTTTGGCCTGTATGCCACCCCAGACACCAAGCGGAGCGCCGCGCAAGGCCGATGGCTTTCACGTGCTTGTCATCGACGATGACGAGGATCTTTGTCATTTGACCGCCGACTATCTGAGCCCGCTTGGATTCCATGTGGAGTCCGCGCACCTCGGTCTCGACGGCGTCGAGCGTGCCGGCATTGCTGATTGGCACGCAATCATCCTCGATATCATGCTTCCGGATATCGATGGATTCGAGGTTCTCCGGAGAATCCGAGCGAAGTCAAAAGTTCCAGTGATCATGCTCACGGGCCGCGGCGACGAGGTGGACCGCGTGGTGGGTTTGGAACTTGGCGCAGATGACTATTTGCCGAAGACTTTTTCTTCGCGGGAACTGCTGGCTAGGCTGCGCGCTGTGATCCGCCGTTCGGGATGGCTTGCCGAATCAACTGCCGAGAAGCCCTTGCACGAAGTGGTCGCGGGCCCGCTGCGGATCTGTTTGGAAACACGCGCCGCAACGCTTGAAGACAAGGCGCTGATTTTAACGGTGACGGAATTCGACTTGCTCGTCGCGCTGGCGCGCAACAAGGGAAGGGTCCTTTCGCGGGATCAACTTTTTGCTGAGTTGATGGACTGCGAGTGGGATGTATTCGATCGCGCGATCGACATGCACATTTCAGCCCTGCGAAAAAAACTCGGAGACCATCCCAAGGAGCCCCGCTTTATCAAGACCGTGCGTGGAGTTGGCTACATGCTGGTTGTTCCCTAACGAGCCCTATGCAACTACGCATTCCTCTTTACGGAAAAGTGCTGTTTTGGTTTTTAGTCAACCTCTGCTTCGTGGGCCTGCTTGCGGGCGCGTTCGCCGTGGTGCAGCTGCGCTTCGGAATTGACTGGCTGCTTGCTGGGCCGGCGAAGCAGCGATTGGAAGCGATGGGTGAGGTGATCGCCGGCGAACTCCGTGATGAACCGGTCACGGCTTGGAACGATTTGCTGGCGCGGTACAGGCTTGCGCACCGTGTGAGCTTCACCATCTTCCGCAACGATGGAAAGCAGGCGGCAGGTCCTTCCCTTACTCCGCCCGCAGAGGTCCTCGAGAAGCTGCAGGATCGTAGGCCGCCGGCTCCGCCGCCACGACCCCGGCCCCCGGCTCCGCCCGCGCCGAAGGAACGGCCAGACGAGCGGCCTCCTGAAAATGATGATCTGGACCAACTCGAAAACCGCGAGAGCAGGCCGAATGACCCGCCGAAGGCAAAGACGCATTTCATGATCCGTTCGGTCGATCCAGTCCGCTACTGGGTCGGCGTGCACATTGGGCTGGCGCACCATGCGGTGGGCGAGGCTCCGAGGCCGGTGACGCTGTTGATCTCTTCGAACCGGGTTACGGGGAGCGGTTTGTTTTTTGATCCGCTGCCTTGGATTTTGTTCGCGGCGACGGCAGTCGCTGTTTCGGCTTTGATCTGGCTGCCGATCGTCGGTGGAATCACGCGGACGATTCGAAAATTTAATGTGGCTGCGCGCAGCATCTCACAGGGCCGCTTTGATGTGCGGGTTCCCGACACTCGTGGTGACGAATTGGGCGAGCTTGGCGTTTCTGTCAATGCGATGGCCAGCCAGCTCGACAACCTTGTGGAAAGTCAGCGCCGCCTTACTGCCGATATCGCCCATGAGCTTTGCTCGCCAATCGCACGGATGCAGCGCGCTCTTGGTATCGTGCAGCAGCGCGTCGGAACCGAGCTCGCGGATTATGTCGTGAAGCTGGATCGAGAGCTTCAGCACATGGCTCGTTTGGTCGAGGAAGTGTTGTCTTTTACAAAAGCAGGCAATGTCCCCGCCATGGCTGCCGCAGAGGATATCTGCGTTGAGGATTTGTTGCGGGATGTTGTGGACCGCGAGGCGGCGGAAGTGGAGGTCCGCGTCGAGATGCCGGCGGGTTTGCGGGTGCATGCGATTCGCGAGGCGCTGGATCGTGCTCTTGCGAATGTTTTGGGGAACGCAGTCCGGTACGCATCTCATGCGGGTGCCATTGTTATCAGCGCGGAGAAGCGGGCAGCAGAAGTGCGGATAGCCGTTTCAGATTGCGGCCCCGGCGTCGAGGCAGATGCGTTGGAGAAGATCTTCGAGCCGTTTTACAGGCCGGAAGTCGCGCGGAAGCGCTCTACGGGCGGAGCCGGTTTGGGGCTGGCGATTGTTCGTCGCTGCGTGGAAGGGTTCGGCGGGCGGGTGTCCGCTGAGGCGGTGGATCCCCATGGCTTGTGCGTCAGCATTTTTATTCCGACCGCCGGTTCCTAAATGTATTGTCTTGCTGAGCAGCAGATCGGGGGCTGGTTTAATAAGGTTGAGATTGACGTCATTAGGCGGGCGCCGTGATCTTCGGTCCGTCATGAGAGTCACCCCCACCCTCGGCAGAGCAGTCATCTGTCTGGTCTTTTTTGCAGTGCACTCCCTGATCGCAGCAGTCGAGCCGACTCCGCAGTCAAATCCGCTGCTCAATCCATCGGAAGCCTTGCAGCGGATGACGCTTCCTCCCGGGTTCAAGGCGGAGTTGCTCGTCGCCGAGCCGGACCTGGTTCAACCCATTGCTTTCTGCTGGGACGAGCGGGGCCGCATCTGGGTCGTTGAAGGAAACACCTACCCGGAGCGCGCAGGTAAACCGCCCGTGCCGAGGCCTGACGAGGATCCTCGTCTCGACCAACTCACGGACGAGGAGGCGGCCAGCCTTTTCGGCGGATCCGACCGGATCCTCATTTTTTCAGATGAAAATGGCGACGGTGTTTACGAGACGAGAAAGGTGTTTCTCGAAAAGCTAAACCTAGTCTCAGGGATCGAGGTCGGATACGGCGGCGTGTACGTGGGCGCCGCACCGTATCTCCTGCACATCCCCCTGAATGCTGAGGGCGACAGGCCGGCTGGGCCGCCACGGGTCCTCGCGGATGGATTCGGATGGCAGGACACGCACGAAACTCTGAATTCTTTCATCTGGGGGGCGGATGGATGGCTTTATGGCTGCCACGGTGTGTTCACGCAGTCTTCCGTGCGTGTTTGTACAGGGCCCGCCGGAACCCGGCAGAGGACGCCGATGAACTGCGCATACTGGCGCTGGCATCCGGTGCGCGAAGAGTTCGAACTGTTCGCTCAGGGCACCTCCAATCCGTGGGGCTTGGATTACAACGCGGAGGGCCAGTTCTTCGCCGAGGCATGCGTGATCCCGCACTTCTGGCACGTGATTCAGGGCGCTTACTATCTCCGGCAGTCGAACCCGCTGGGGCATTTCAATCCATACGTTTACAAAAACATCGAGACCATCGCCGATCACGCGCACTTCGTCGGAAAGACCCACGGCACCCCTCATGAACTGTCTTCTGATTCCGGCGGAGGGCATGCGCACTGCGGACTGTGCATTTACCAGAGCGATCATTTCCCCGCTGAGTTCAAGGGACGACCTCTGTTCGGTAACATCCACGGCAAGCGCATTAATCAGGAAAACCTTGTTCCAGAGGGCTCCGGCTATCGGGCCGCGCACCTCCCCGATTTCTTCAAGTCGAACGATCAGAATTTCACCGCCGTCACCATCAAGGTCGCGCCTGACGGCGGCCTGGTGGTCAGCGATTGGTATGACCGCCAGAAATGTCACAACCGCCAGCCCGAGACCTGGGATCGCTCCAACGGGCGGCTTTACCGGATCTCCTATGATGGCTGGAAGCCGTGGAAATATGAGGCCTCCCTCTGGGAGCCTGCGTGCACTTTGGAATTACAGCTGCAGGAAAACGGCTGGCTGGACCGGATGGCGAGGCGCCGGATTGGCGAGTATTCGCGGACCAACGCCGTCGAGGCCGCGGTCTTGGAGCACGCGACTTCGCTGCTTAAATCCGGCTCGCTGGCCTCGCATTCGAGATTGAAAGTGATGTGGTGGCTTCATTCTGCCAACCCAAACGGAAACCAAAAACTCTGGAATGAATTGCTGGCCGATTCGGATCCGAATGTGCGGCGATGGGCCGTACAACTCAGGATGGAGACGCGCTCGGTGGATGTCGCTCTATTGGGTGCATTGAAAAAGCTTGCGGCAGACTCGGAGCCCGTGGTCCGGCTTGCTGTCGCGAGCAGTTTGCAGCGGCTAAAGCACGAAGACCGCTGGAATATTGCAAGGGTCCTGATGGCAAATGAGGCCGATAACCGAGATCACAATCTCCCGCAAATGATCTGGTACGGCATCGAGCCCGCGGTCCCCGAAAACCCCGAAAGAGCGCTTGCTGCGGCGCGCGAGTCGCGCGTCGATCTGCCGGCCCGCCTCATTGCAAGACGGCTTGCGGATTTGCAGACGCCGCAGGCGCTGGAGCAGCTCTTGAAGCAGGTCTCCGCTTTACGGGACGCGAAGGAGGCTCTCGTGTACCTGGCGCCCTTGGGGGATGCGTTGAAGGGGCGGATGATTGAGAAAACTCCGGAGGGTTGGAATGCCGTTTACCTCCGAGTTGGTGAGTGGATGCAGTCTCGTGAAGATGCAACAGTCGCCGCGCAGCTTCGGGATTTGCGCAATGCGATCGGTGCGTCTTTCGGCGATGCGCGGGCCGTGCCGGCTCTCAGGGAAGTGGCTCGCGATGTCGCAGCGGGGCATGTGCGCCGGCACTTCGCACTGCAAACTCTCGCGATGGCTAAGGATGCCGATTTCGCACTTCTATTGACCGACCTATTGCCCGACCCAACGATTCGCACGGAGGTCCTCCGACACGCGGTTGCCATCCCGCCGTTTGAGGGGACCGCCGGTGGAGGGAGCGCTCAGTTTTTTAGAAACGTACTCCAACGGTTTCGCACCTTTTCGGGTGAGGAAAAGCTCGCGGCGTCCCTCGCATTTTGCGGCCGCGTCTCAACGGCAAAAATGCTGCTGGAGGCTGTGGCGGCCGGGCAGGTCGCCAGAGGTGATATCTCGGGGTTTGCAGCAAGGCAGATCGCTGGGTTGAACGACGCGGAATTAAATACGCTATTGGAGTCAGCGTGGGGGCGCGTCAACGCCCCGGGTTCGGATGTGAGCGCGAAGGCCGCGGCGGAGGAGCATCAACGGCTCAAGGCCATCTTGAAGCCTTCATTTTTGAAGGGCGCGAATCTCAATGCCGGGCGCGAGTTGTTTAAAAATATCTGCGGCCAATGTCACCAGCTCTTTGGCGAAGGCGGTCGGATCGGACCCGACCTCACGGGTTCAAACCGTGCTGATCTGGATTACATTCTTGAGAACGTGACCAATCCCAGCTCGGTGATAGGAAAGGATTACGAGCTGCATGTGTTAACCCTCAAGGACGGCCGGATCGTCAGCGGCATGATTCGCTCCGATGCCGCTGAGTTGGTGACCGTGCAGACCTTGTCGAATGAGGAGCAGGTGCGCAAATCCGACATAGCGTCCAGGCAAACGCTCGGGGTGTCCATGATGCCGAGCGGACTTTTCAGCGCTCTTAGCAACGAGCAAATGCGGGACCTCGTGGCGTATCTTGGCACTGCATCGCCCTCGGGCGACGCCACTGTTTCAAGCCCGGCTCCGCCTATCGCTGCAGCACCACCAAGCGCCCCTTTATTCAAAGCAGCAGGAGCGCTGGAGGGCGAGGAGCTAAAGGTCGTTGCAAGTACGGGCAAAATCGTGATGCAAAAAATGGACCGATTCCGCGACGGAGTATGGTCTGATGCGCGCCATTTGTGGTGGGTGAACGCGAAGCCCGGCGACGTTTTGAAGCTTGGTGTCCCCGTTGCAAAAGCGGGTCATTACCGTTTGAAAGCCGTGCTCACGCGCGCCCCGGACTATGCGATTGTCCGATTTTTGCTGGATGGAAAACCGGCGTCGCTCGGGCAGGTCGACTTGTTCGGCTCAAAGGTTTCCAACACCGAAACGCTGTTGATCGCTGCGGCTGATTTTACCTCGGGCGATCACGAACTCGCGGTTGAAATCATCGGCGCAAATCCGCAGGCGCGGCCTTCCTTCATGTTCGGCTTGGACTATCTCCTGCTTGAACAAGATTAGGGACCCCATTTTTGAAGCGCATAGATTCAATGCGGAGTCGCTTTCTGTTGAAGTTGCGCGCCAAAATCTGGTTTAAAAATTTCACTCGTATCATTCAAATTTTCGCTCTGCACCGCATCCGCAGCCCTCTGCGCAAAGGTGGGTGTACTTGAACAGAGCCGCATCGAAGATGCGCGTGCCTTGAGCTCCTCTACCGGCACCTTTGCGCTTAATTCACTCACCGCCAAACGCATTGCTGCGGCAGATCCTGGCGACACTTTGTTGCGCCACACCGATAATTTGAACCGTTTCAGCGCTCCCGAGCAGGCGTGTGCTCATTCAACCAGCACGCATTTGACCGGTGGAAAAGCGGTCATGCATGAATCTTGAGATCGGTACACAGCAAAGCCGTCATGATTCAACACGCGGGCGGGCGCGCTATTTGGAACACTCTCAGCTCCTCGGGTGTTTTCTTTTCGACGTGAAAAAATGTTACGCGAGGATTTTGTGGATCACTTCGCCGTGCACATCCGTCAGACGAAAGTCGCGGCCCTGAAAGCGAAAGGTGAGTTTCTTGTGATCGATCCCCAGCAGGTGCAGCAGTGTCGCATGGATGTCGTGCACGTGGGCTCGGTCTTCGACTGCGTTGAATCCCAGCTCGTCCGTTGAGCCCACTGTGATGCCCGGCTTGGTGCCGCCGCCCGCAAACCACATGGTGAACGCGTCGATATGGTGGTTGCGTCCCGTGAATTCACGGTTCTCGCCCATCGGCGTGCGCCCGAATTCACCCCCCCATATCACAAGCGTGTCTTCCAAAAGACCGCGCGACTTCAGGTCGCGCACCAGTGCCGCGCAGCCCTGGTCGATCTCGGCGCAGCGTTGCGGAAAATCCTTCTCGAGCGTCTCACCCGTGCCGCCGTGGCTGTCCCAATTCGTGTGGTAAAGCTGCACAAACCGCGTGCCCCGTTCCACCAACCGCCGCGCAAGCAGGCAGTTTCGCGCGAAGGACGGGGTCTTCGGATCCACCCCGTACAAATTGAGTGTTGCCTGAGTCTCGCCCGAGATGTCGATCAACTCGGGGGCGCTTGACTGCATGCGATACGCCATCTCGTATGCATTGATGCGTGTTTGAATTTCCGCGTCGCCTGTGGACTCGAGGCGTTTGAGGTTGAGCGCGCGGATCGCGTCGATCGTCGTGCGCTGGTCCGTTGCCGCGATGCTAGGCGGATTCGAAAGGCTCAAAATCGGTTCGCCCTGTCCGCGCAGCGGGACTCCCTGATAGGTGGTCGGCAGAAAGCCGCTTCCCCAGTTGACCGAGCCGCCGCGCGGTCCTCGTGGTCCGCTTTGCAGTACGACGAATCCCGGCAGGTCGCGGGATTCGCTGCCGATGCCGTAGGTCACCCAAGCCCCGATGCTTGGCCGCCCGAACTGGCCGCTGCCGGTGTTCATGAAAAGCTTGGCGGGCGCGTGGTTGAAGAGGCTGGTGGAGCAGGAACGCAGCACGCAGAGATCGTCCGCGACGCTTGCGGTATGGGGCAGCAGATGTGAAATGGAGGTGCCCGCCTGCCCGTGCTGCGCAAACGAGCTTCGGGATCCGAGCAGCTTTGGCGAATGGCTTGAATTCATGAACGCGAAGCGTTTCCCCTCGATGAAACTCTGCGGGATGGTTTCGCCATTGAGCTCGTTGAGCTTCGGCTTGTGGTCGAACAGCTCGAGCTGCGAGGGGCCGCCGGCCATGAAAAGATAAATCACGTTCTTTGCACGCGGCTTTAGATGCGACTTTTGCGGGGCCAGCGGGTCCGCTGCGGTCGCCGCCCCCTGCGCAGGCGATCCCGACAGGAGGGATGAGAGCGCGATCGAACCGAGGCCCATCGCGCAGTCCCCGAAAAAATGCCGCCGCGTGGCTTGTTGAAGTAGGTCAGTGTTCATCGTTTGAGCCGGTGTTGATTCGTGAGCGGGTCTGCTTGTACTACTCGCGTGTGATGGTTTCGTCCAAATTCAGCAAAGTTCTCGCCGCCTGCAATGAGGTCAGCCCAGCAAGGACGCGTGATTCCTCCGGGCTCGGCCGTCTTGCGACGCAGCGCTGGAAGGCGCTTTCAATGCCCTCACGTTCGATGATGCCTTTGAGCGCCTCGGCGAATTCAAAAAACGCAGCGTCGTTAAGCAGCGTGAGCGCCTGCAGCGGCGTGTTGCTCCGGTTGCGGCGGGTGCAGGTGGTGAACGAGTCGGGGGCGTCGAATACCGTGAAAGCCGGGTGCGGGCTCGAGCGGAAAAGAAACGTGTACAGCCCGCGTCGGTAGCGGTCCGGGGCTTTGCTCACCGGCCAAGGCCGTTTGGTCTGACCCACGTTCATCGCGCCTTCGGGTTGCGGAGGGTACACTGGTTTGCCGCCAAGGTTTCGGTTCAATAGCCCGCATGCGGTGAGACACGCGTCCCTCACAAATTCCGCGTCGAGACGCAGCCGCGTTTGGTGGGAGAGCAGCCGGTTGTAGGGGTCCTTGAGTTGCAGGTCGGGCCGCGCGTCCGAGGAGCGCTTGTAGGCGTCGGATGTGACAATGAGCCGGTGCATTGCTTTGAGGTGCCATTGCTGATCCATCAACTCGACCGCCAGCCAGTCCAGCAACTCGGGATGCGTGGGGGGAGTACCCTGTGTGCCGAAATCGTTTTCCGTCACCACCAGTCCTTTTCCAAAGTAGTGCTGCCAGATCCGGTTCATGATCACCCGGGCGGTCAGCGGCTGGTCTCTGCTCACCAGCCAGCGGGCGAGGTCGAGCCGGTTGAGCGCGCTTTGGGTGGGATTGGCTGGTTGAGCGGGCTGGGCTGGCTCGAGTTTTGGGAGAACCGACGGCGTGGCCGGAGTCACCTCTTCGGCCGGCCGCGTGAAGTCGCCCTTGATAAAGAGCTGGGTCTTCCGCGGCTGGCTGAGCTCCTGCATCACGAGCGAAGTGGCGCGGCTCGCCTCTTCGGATTCAAGCTCGTTGAGGCGATCATTGATCCCTTTGAACTCGGCGTCATTGAACGCGAACTGCGCGTATAGCACCCGGCTCTGGGCAAGGGTGCGCTTGGCTGCGGGAGTCTGCAGCGCCTTGAGTTCCTCGGGCTTTAATTTCTTTTTTGCAGGCTCGAGCAAGCCCGCCTCCCATTGCGCGAGAAACTCGAGTCGCGTGGGCATTATCTGCGTTAATTTCGCCTGCACTTCCTTGCGCTCCTGTTCGAGCTGTTTGGGATCGGTGCCGAGGTTTGGAATGACGACGGTTGGATTTTTCGTGGAGCCGTGTCCGTCCTGCTCCTGGTTGTTGAAGAACGCGTAAAAGCCGAAGTATTCGCGCTGGGAAAACGGGTCGAATTTGTGGTCGTGGCACTGGCAGCAGCCGATGGTGAGCCCGAGCCACACGCTCCCGGTGGTCGCAACCCGGTCGAATACGGCTTCCACGCGGAACTGCTCGGGGTCGATGCCTCCCTCTCCGTTGATCTGTGTGTTGCGGTGGAAGCCGGTTGCGACGCGCTGCTCGAGCGTTGGGTTCGGGAGAAGGTCGCCCCCGAGTTGTTCGACGGTGAACTGGTCGAAGGGCATGTCGGCGTTGAGCGCGCTCACCACCCAGTCGCGGTAGGGCCACATGCTGCGGGGCGCATCGATACTGTAGCCGTTGCTGTCAGAGTACCGCGCTTGGTCAAGCCACCAGCGGCCCCAGCGTTCGCCAAAATGCGGCGACGCCAGCAGGCGATCCACAAGTTTCGCGTAAGCGTCGGCCGATCGGTCCGATTTGAATGCGGCGATTTCCTCAAGGGTCGGAGGCAGACCGGTCAGGTCGAGGCTCACGCGGCGGATGAGCGTCTCGGGCGAGGCTTGGTCCGAGGGCGAAATGACCTCTTTCTCCAGCGTCGAATTGATCCAGCGGTCCACTGGATGTGTGATTTTCGCGCGCGCCGATGAAAGCTCGGGCAGCGGGCGCTTCCTTGGTGCAACAAAGGCCCAGTGGGACCAGCGGCTTGGCTCCTCGCTGGAGGGCGCCTTTGCGCCTTCGTTGACCCACTGCTTCAAAAGCGCGGTCTGCTCGCTAGTGAGCGGGTTGCGCTTGTAGGGCATTTGCGGAATGTCGTCGTGCGCTCCCAAAAGAAGTTGGATAAGAAGGCTCTTCTCCGCGTTCCCCGCGACGATTGAGTCGCCCGAGTCTCCGCCTTTGATGGCGTTGGCCGCGGTGTCGAGGCGCAGGCCGCCCTTCGGGTTTTCGCTGCTGTGACATTGGACGCAGGCGCTGGCTACCAGCGGCTTCACTTCGCGCATGTAGTCCACGGGCGCGGCGCCGCAGGGGGGCAGGGCGGACAGCGCTGCGCTGGTGTGCAGGAGGAGTAAAAAGTGGCGGGCCGGGCTGGGTGGCATCTTATCCAGGGTGTGAGGTTCAAGAGGGATTTACACAGGAGTAAAGTCGGTTTGGGACCCGAACTTAGCGAGAATGGGTGCGGAAACCGCCCCTCATGCACGTGTGATGTAAAAATAAAAGGGATTTGCAGAAAGATTTTACGCCCATTGGCCTGAGTTCTGCTTGAACTGGCGGATGCACTGGGTAGGATAAAAGCCCATGGCCGGCTTAAATCAAACGCAGAACCTCTCGCAGCAGCAGGTTTTAGCGCCTCAGTTGCAGCAGAGTCTGATGATCCTCCAGGCGCCGGTGCTGGAGTTGCGCAACATCATCCAGCAGGAGATCCAGACCAATCCAACGCTTGAAGAGGAGTCGATGGAGCCGACCATCGAGGACCGCCAGAAGGAGCACGACGAATTCAAGGAGGAGTTTGAGCGCCTGGCCAAGCTCGACGAGGAGTGGCGCGATTACATGGCGCAGAGCACTAGCTACGCCGGCCGCTCCAATGAAGACGACGAGAAACGGCAGTTCTTCTTCGATTCGCTCGTCAAAGAGGAAACACTTCAGCAGCACCTCCTCGAGCAGGTTGCCGCCAATGATATCGTGGGAGACGAGGCGCGCGTCGCGGAGCTCATCATCGGTAACATCGATGACTCCGGCTTCTTTCAGGCGTCGATTGAGGAGATCGCCGAAACAAGCGGATGCTCCGAGCAGATGGTGAAGGAGATCCTTGAAAAGATTCAGACATTTCATCCCATAGGCGTCGGGGCGCGCGATTTGAAGGATTGCCTCATGATCCAGCTCCGGCGGCTCGGGAAGGACAATTCTCTGGAGTGGCGGATCGTGGACCGGTTTTTGGACGACCTCGGCAAACGCCGCTTTCCCGAGATCGCCCGCCGCCTTTCCACAGCGGTGGAGCATGTGCAGCGGGCGGCGAACTTCATCGCAACCCTCGATCCCAAGCCGGGGCAGATTTTCACGGCCGACCCAAACAACTACGTGCTTCCGGATGTTGCCGTGGAGAAGGTTGGGGGAGAGTGGCAGATCGCACTCAACGGCGACCAAATCCCGCATCTGCGAATTTCGAATGTGTACAAGGACCTGATGTCCCAGGACGGGAGCGGCAGCGAGGTGAAGGATTACATCCGCGACAAAATCCGCAGCGGCAAGTTTTTGATCAAAAGCATTCACCAGAGGCAGCAGACGATCTCGAACATCGCCAACGAGATCGTGGCGCGTCAGCGGGAGTTCATGGAAGTTGGCCCCAGTGCGCTTAGGCCGATGACGATGGTGATGGTTGCGGACGCCGTTGGCGTGCACGAGACCACGGTGAGCCGGGCGATTTCGGGCAAGTACATGGCGACGCCCCATGGCGTGTTTGACATGAAGTACTTTTTCACGCCGGGCTATCAGGTTGTTGACGGCGACCTGCTTTCCAACACCAGTGTCAAAGGCGAGATCGCCGAGTTGGTGAAGGACGAGGATCATCGAACCCCCATGAGCGACAAGGAGATTGTTGAGAAGCTCGCGCAGCGCGGCATTCCCATTGCGCGCCGCACGGTCGCAAAGTACCGCGCCGAGCTCAATATTCTGCCCAGTAACATGCGGAAGCTTTACTGAGCCCAGGCGCCGCTGTGCAGCATCTCGTGTGCCGCACCTTGTTCTAAGCTCCGTCCGTTCTATGTCCGTTTTAGGAATCCGCGAAAGCGCAGGTTTGCAACCGGCTGAATCCCGCCCTAGAGTTTTGATCAGCGAGCCCCCATGAACCCAACCGGATCTCCATCTTCTCGTGCCCTAAAGCCTGCGGACGGCCTCCAAGCTCTTCCTCGGGGCATGCGTCCCTGCCGCCGCAACTCGTCGCCCGCTTCGGCGTTCACGCTTGTGGAGCTCATGATAGTCATCAGCATTATGATGCTCCTCATGAGCTTCGCGGCTCCGACTATGTCGGGTATTCTCAAGGGTAAGAAAACCGACCAGGCGCTCTCGGCAGTTTCAGCGATTTTGGAAAACGCGCGAATGGAGGCCATGGTGCAGAACACCTACATCTGGGTTGGTTTTTTGAACAAGAAATCTAGCGGCACGCCCGCGCCACCCAGTGGACAGGATGAGGTTTGGATGATGAGTTTCAGGGGCACGATCGGCGAAAAGAGGCCCTCCGACGGCAAGATTATCCCCGCTTCTTCGCTCCGCCGGCTCGAGGGAATCAGCATTCTGGACCTGGCGTCATTGCCCGAATTGGTTTTCAACAAAGTGATCAAACAAACCAACAACTGGGCAAGGTATGGTGACTTCATCAAGGCAGCGCAAAGCTCCGTTTCAATCAGTTGGGAGGGGACCAATGAAACCGGTCGACTGGACTTTAATCAGCTCATTCTATTCACCCCGCGGGGAGAGGCCCTTTTGGAAAACGGAATGAAGGATAAGCTGCCCAGCCCCGTGCCTTACGTGACACTGGGCCTTGGGAAAACCATCGATGGCTCCGTCATCAAGGCGGACAAGGATATGGCCGCGATCCTCGTCGGCGGCTTCAGCGGCCGCGTGAGTGTGGTACGGCCTTGATCCGACGGTCAGCGGCCTCTGGCTCGGGGCGCCGCCTTTGAATGGATCTGCACGGAAGGGCCGCCCTTGCGCATTGTGACTTTTGGTAGAGCCTCCTTGAGGGCCGCAGGCAGGGTCTGCGCGCCGACTCCTCCCAAACGCGTATCCAAATCCTCCAGCCGCCAGATCAGATCCTGCACCTCCTTGCGCGAGTACGGTCCGCCTGCTGCGACGCAAAAGTGCGTACGGCAGCTGAAGGGGCGGTCATCGTAGGCGATACAGCGGCCCGTTTCGGGTTTCAGAAGGGGACAACTGCCGTCCTCTTTGGCGGGCAGTTTGTGGACGCCGCTCTGCTGGAGCGCGGCAGCCGTCACGAGCGCCTCGCCCGCGGTCAGGTAGGGCGTTTTGCCGGTGAGCTTGAACTGACAGCACTCGGTGCGCCGAATGCAGTCCCGCTCCACGGGACGTTTATCCAGCTCGCCGTACACGGCTTTGACCGCCTCAATGGCTTCCTGCTGGCTGATGAGTTCTCGACTTGGTTTGCGCATCGGATCGAAAGAAAAGGAGACTGCCTGCCAAGGCTACTTTTAAAGCCACTTTTTGCGGCGGAAATAGATCAATTGAAAAAGCGCGACGGCGACCATGATCACAATGCAGATCGGATAGCCGTAGGGATGCCGTAGTTCGGGCATATTCCATGGAAGCGCCTGCCCCTGGTTGTCGGGCTGGAAATTCATGCCCCATACCCCCGCCAGAAAAGTGAGTGGAATGAAAATCGAGGAGATCACCGTGAGCACCCTCATGATCTCATTTGTGCGCAGCGCTACTGAGGACAGGTACATCTCCATGTTGCCCGACGCCATGTCGCGATAGGATTCGATCAAATCCATGATCTGCACGGTGTGATCATAGCAGTCGCGCAGATACACCTTCGTCTCCCCCTTGAGCAGGCCGCTTTCATCGTGGAGAAGCGCGCTGATCACCTCGCGCTCCGGCCACACGAACCGCCGCAAGTGCGCAAGCAAGCGTTTGCATTCGTGAAGCTCATGCACGTGCCTTTGTGAAGGACTTTTGACCACCTCCGTATCAAGCATGTCGAGAGCCTCCCCGAGATGTTCGAGCAGGGGGAATTGCTGATCCACCACCGCGTCGATGATTGCGTAGGTGAGGTAATCTGCGCCGTTTTTGCGAATCAGTCCGCGGCCTGAGCGAAGCTTTTCGTGGACTGGCTTGAATGTGTCCGTGAGCGGGTCCTCCTCGATGCTGATCAAAAAACCCGGCCCGAGAAAAAGCGCGACCTGTTCGCGCGAAATCTCGCGCTCCCCCTGCATGGACATCATCTGGAGCACGATGAAGAGGTGCGTTTCGTAGGGCTCGACCTTCGGTCGTTGTCCGACATTCAAAACGTCTTCAAGCGCCAGCGGGTGCAAACCGAAGCGATCCCCGAGCGCCTGCAAAAGCGCGGTGTCACGCAGCCCGTCCACTTCCACCCAAAGGACGGGACCGCCGGGAGTCGGGTCCGGGATCTCATCCACCGAGCTCGCCTTGAACTCCTCAAGCTTGCCGTGATCGTAGCGGGAGTAGCGCAGTTGTGTGGGCGCGGTCGAGACGGTTTCCTGAGCGCCCTGCCCCAGAGACTGCGGCTGCGTTTTTGGAAGGGAATATTTTGTCCGGAACATGAATGCAGTCCGTTGGATTACACCCTTTGCGCGCCGATGTGTGTGCGTCCCGACATTGCGCGGCTGAGGGTTAATTCATCAGCGTACTCCAAGCCCGCCCCTGCCGGAATTCCCTGCGCCAAACGGGTGACTCGCACGGGCAGCGCCTGCAGGGCGTCGGCGATGTAATGCGCCGTCGCCTCGCCCTCCACATCGGCGCTGAGCGCAAGGATCACCTCCTCGGGCCGCGTGGTGCTGATGCGCTCGATGAGCTGCGGGATCTTCAGCGATTCCGGGCCCACGTGATCCAGCGGCGAAATGCGCCCTCCAAGCGCGTGGTACGTTCCGTGGAACGCGCCCGAACGCTCGAGTGGCAGGATATCCGTGGGCTGTTCCACCACGCACAAAATCTTCGGATCGCGTGCGGGATCGCTGCAGAGCGAACAGGGATCCGTCTCGGTGAAAAAGCCGCACTGCGGGCAGGGGTGCACCGAGGCCTCGGCGAGTTCAATGGCCCGTGCGAGCGTTGCGGGGTGCGAGTCGGCGGACTGCAGCATCCAGAGGGCGATCCGCTCGGCGCTTCGCGCACCGATTCCCGGAAGGCGCTTGAGTTCGGCGATCAAAAGTTTGAGCGGGGGTGGGTATTCGGTGCGTTTCATCCAGGCGCGCCCCACTCCATGCCCTTAGATCGGGAATTCTGCAAGCGTCTCCTGTTCGCTGATGCGGTGCAGCAGCAGGTCGATTGCGTCATCGCTCGAGCGCGGCGGACGCGCGGCGCGCAGGGCGCTCGCGGCTTCCTGCCAACGACGTTCCCTGAAAAGTGCGACTCCTTCGCGGTAACGGTTGAGTCGTTCGAGTGCATCCATCGAAAGCGCGCCCTTGGTCGCAAGCAGCTCAAACACCTCCTCCGGAGGTTCGGGGGGCAGCTCACGCTGCAGCAGGTCGATCGGGCGTGCTTCGAACGCCTCGCCAGCCAGAAGATGACTGCTCGCGCCGATCAAAACCCGCGAGCCGTACAGAAGGTTGGCGCTTGCGAGTCTTCCGCCCCACTCCGCCGCTTCGCCCGCGACCCCGCAGAAAGTCCGGCTGCCGCTTCCGAATTGCGCAATCACCATTTCTCCCGTGTTCACGCCGATGCGCATGTCGAGCTCGATGCCGGACTTTAATTCGCACGCCTGGCTGATGACGCTGAAGCGGTTCTTGAGCGAGAGCGCGCAGTGTAGTGCGTTCTGTCCCTGCTCGGTCTCCGTTGGCGGCGTTTTGAAAAAAGCGCGCAGTGCGTCGCTTGAGAGCCGATCGCAAATGCCGCCCCGCGCGCTCACCATCTCTTCGAATGCATTGATGACTTTGTTGAGCAAGCTTGTGAACTCTCCCGGATTCATCGAGTTCACGAGTGTGGCGTGGTTGGCGAGCTCGCAGTGAATGACAGTGCAGAATGCGCGCTGCGGCGCGGGCTCAGTTGGTGTCTTGAGTGGATTGAGCGCGGAATCGCGCGACTTTGCCGGATCCGGACTCACGCTTTGTGCGGGTTCCTGCGGTTTCGTGAGAGGCTTGGAAACGGTTGCAACAACGGCAGCCTCGGCGGCGCCTGCTACGCGCGGTTGACGCGTTTGGTGCGTTTGTTTACGCAGCTTCAGCCATGCGCTGCAAGCTTGCCAAGGGCGAGAAGCGCGCAATGCGCGGAACGCCCAGGGGGCTTCGGGAAACAGTCCGGCCAATCCAATCGACCACGC
Source organism: Chthoniobacteraceae bacterium (assembly GCA_044370935.1). GTDB lineage: Bacteria > Verrucomicrobiota > Verrucomicrobiia > Chthoniobacterales > Chthoniobacteraceae > Chth-196. Next base: position 4,762 of record JBILUQ010000020.1, on the reverse strand, counting down.
CATCAGCGGCAGTGAAAACTGCAATCCAAACACGTCCGCGGCCCGGTGTGTCAGCGGGATCTGGAGCATGAATCCCGCGAACAGTAGCGCCCGCCAGCGAGCGCAGGGTAGGGCGGCGGAGGACCATGCCGCCGCGAAGACGAGAGGGCAAGTGGCCGCGACTTCCGGCAGCATTCCAATCAGGGTGGCGAACACGCTTTCACCCGGCTCCGGGGATTGCGCCCACAGCACCGCCCTCAGAAGCGAAAAAGTGATGCCTGCAAGCCCGCTCGCAATGCAGAGGGAGAGCGGGTTCCGTTCCGGTTTTGTACGGGGGGCTGGGGTGTGAAAAATCACGCCTTCTTCGCGTAGCAAAATACGGGCCATCTTCAAAGCGTTGTTGGCGTTGTCTCGGGTCTCTGAGAGAAAAGGGGAATGCTACACGTGGTCCTCGTTGAGCCGGAAATTCCTCCCAACACTGGAAATGTCGGGCGTCTGTGTCTTGCGACAGGTGCTGTCTTGCATCTGATCGAGCCTCTTGGGTTCTCGCTGGACGACCGGCTCTTGAAGCGCGCCGGGCTGGATTACTGGCACTTGGTGGATGTGAGGCGCTGGCCGAGCTGGCAGGCGTTTTGCGACGCCTCGCCTGCCGATGCGCGCTGGTTTTTCCTCACCACAAAGACCGAGCGACCCTACTGGGACGCCGCCTTCAAGGACGGTGATTACCTTGTATTCGGCCGCGAAACCAAGGGGCTGCCGGAGGAGCTCCTGGTGAAGAATGCGCAGAAGTGCCTCACCATTCCCATGCAGCCTCAGACCCGGAGTTTGAATCTGGCGACCTCGGTCGGGATTGTGCTCTACGAAGCCGTCCGCCAGTTGCGCGCCGGCTGAGGCGGCGTCGCTGGTTCCGACAGTGACGCCGACAGGGACCGTGGGACCCTGGGACCGCGCAGCCCCAGCTGCGCCCAGGCGTGGATTGCACCAGGGAGCCGGCGCTGCCAGAGAGCCAGCGCTGCCAGGCAGCCGGCTGTGCCGGTGAGCGTCGCTTGGGCTGTGCACTCCCAAGGCATGTGATTCCTTCAAAAACGCTTTTGGGCTGCGGAAATTCAATGTTAAATCCGATCACGCTGCTGCCTACCCCTTTCACCGTGCGCGTCCCACCCCACCTTCATCCCCAAGCTGGTCCCGGCCATCGAATCGATGCCGCACCCGCGCATTGGATTATGCGCGGGATGGTCTGCGGGATCGCGCGCTGGCTCCCCGGTGTTCTCATTCTTGCATCCGCATTTTGCGCCGTCCCTGCGGACGCCAAGGCCGGGTTTGAGGAGGTCGCCTCCATTTTCGAACAGCATTGTTTCAAGTGCCACAGCCACGCATCGGGCAAAAGCAAAGGCGGCCTCCTGCTTGATTCCCATGCCGCCATTTTGCAGGGCGGCGAATCGGGTCCTGCCCTCAGCGCCGGCGACCCCGCTCAAAGCTTGATCCTCGAAAGGATCCTCTCTACCGATCCCGAAAAGCAAATGCCGCCCAAGGGCGAGCGCGTGTCTGCCGCCGAATTGAGCGTGCTCACCGAGTGGATCCGCTCCGACGCCTCCAAGCTTACCGCGAGCAAGGGCGCCGCGAGGCCTCCCGGCAAGATCACCGACGAGGACCGAAAGTGGTGGGCGTTCCGGCCCGTTTCAACTCCCTCAATTCCCCCCGCGTTCAGCGGGCGGGATTCCGCGAATCCCGTCGACCGCTTCATCGACGCGCGTATTGCAAAGGAGGGATTGGATGCGGCGCCGGAAGCCGAGCGGCACGTGTTGATCAGGCGCGTGACTTTTGATCTCACCGGATTGCCCCCGACCCCCGAGGAGGTGGACGCGTTTTTGCGGGACTCGACCCCGGACGCGTATGCCAATCTCGTCAACCGGCTGCTGGAGAGCCCGAGGTACGGCGAGCGCATGGCGCGGTTGTGGCTCGATCTTGTGCGTTACGCCGATAGCGACGGATATCGCATCGACGACTACCGGCCCACCGCCTGGCGCTACCGGGACTACGTGATCCGCGCTTTCAACTCCGGAAAACCCTACAGCCGCTTCGTCGAGGAACAGCTCGCGGGGGATGAAATGTTTCCCAACGACCCGGAGGCGCTGACTGCCACGGGTTATTTGCGGCACTGGATTTACGAATACAACAACCGCGACGCGCGCGGTCAGTGGGACACGATCCTGAACGATATTACTGACACCACTAGCGACGTTTTTCTCGGTCTTGGGCTGCAGTGTGCACGCTGTCACGACCACAAGTTTGATCCTATCCTGCAGCGCGACTATTACGCCCTGCAGTCGTTCTTCTCGGGGATTCTTCCCCGACAAGACCAGCCGGCCGCGACCCAAGCCGAGCGGAGCGACCACGCCGCCGCACTCGCTGAATGGGAAAACGCGGCTGCGTCGACGCTCAAGCAAATCGCCGCAATCGAGGCCCCGTTTAAGGAAAAAGCGAGACTCGCGGCGATCAAGCGCTTCCCGGAAGACGTGCAGGCGATGCTCGAAAAACCCGTCGCCGAACGCAGCCCCTACGAGCATCAAGTGGCCACCCTCGCGTTTGAGCAGGTGCGTTACGACTGGAACCGCCTCGACCGCGACATCAAGGGCGAAGCGAGCGAGAAGCTCAGTGACTTGAAAAAGCGCCTCGAGTCGCTCTCGCGCAAGAAGCCTGCGAGCCTCCCGGAAATCATGTCGGTGAGCGATGTCGGCAGAGTCGCGCCGCTCGCGCGGATCCCGAAAAAGGGAGTCGATGTGGAGCCCGCTTTTCTCTCGGTGCTTTCAAGCGAGCTGCCCGCACCGAGCGCGCTCATCACGCAGCCCGAGAATGTGGAAAGCACGGGGCGCCGCTCCGCCCTGGCCCGCTGGCTGACGGCTCCCGAAAATCCGCTCACCTCGCGCGTCATCGTGAATCGAGTCTGGCAGATGCACTTTCACCAGGGCCTCGCCGCGTTCCCAAGTGATTTTGGCAAACTCGGCGAACCGCCTTCGCATCCCGAATTGCTGGACTGGCTTTCGGGTTGGTTTGTGCGGGAGGGCTGGGATTTTCGCAAGCTGCACCGGCTCATCCTCACAAGCGCCGCCTACAAGCGCTCCTCCAAACATCCCAATCCCGCGCCCGGCGTGCTGGTGGATCCCGCAAACCGGCTGATCTGGCGCGCGCTGCCGCATCGCCTCGATGCCGAGCAAATCCGTGATGCCATGCTCGCAGTGTCGGGCGAGTTGAAGCTTGCCGACAGCGCCATCGGCGGCCCGGGAGGCACCGCGACGGATGCGCGTCGGAGCATTTACACCCGGGTGATGCGCAACAATCGCGATCCTGTTTTGGATGCATTCGACGCGCCCTACTGGTTCACAAGCGCGTCTTCGCGGGATGTCACTACGACACCCGTGCAGTCGCTTTTGATGATCAATGGGCCGTTTGTGCTCGCGCGCGGCCGTGCTTTCGCCGAGCGCATTTTCCATGATGCCTCGCAAGGTAAAAAACCTTCGGCGCTGGTCCAGGCCGCCTACAGACTCGCCTTCGCCCGCAGTCCCTCGCCCTATGAGGAAAGGGCCGCGATGGAATTCATCTACGCCCAGGAAGGACTTGAGTCCGCAGCCGGGCTGCAAGGCGATGCCGCCGCGTCGCTGAAGATGGGCAGTGACAGCCGATTGGCGGGCCTCAAGCGCGCACCCATCTCGCAGTTTGCCGCGGATAAAATTCCTTTCCGTGACGGACAGGCAACTCACGTGAGCCCGAGCGAAGGGCCTTTGTTTGTGGCGGGTTTGGAAAACATGGAAGTCGCCCACGGCTTGACGCTGGAGGCCTTCATTCTCCCACGATCCGTGAGCGATGCCGCGGCGCTCCGGGTGATCGCCGCACAGTGGACCGGGAATTCATCCGATCCCGGCTGGAGTTTTGGCATCACCGGAATGAGGTCGAGGCGCTCGCCAATGGTTCTCGCCTTCCACGGTTACGGTCCGAAAAAAGACGGCTCTTTCGGTGAGTTCGCTGTGTTTTCGAATCTGAAACTTCAAATGAACAAGCCCTACTACGTGGCGGCCTCGGTGAGGCTTGCGCAAGGCGATCAACCCGGCTCCGTGGAGTTCACCATGAAGGATCTTTCCAATGATGACGAACCGTTGCTGCACGATTCGGTTGAGCTCGCGCTCGCCCATCTGCCCCCGGCGAAAGAGCCGTTCACAATCGGCGGGCGCGGAGTCTCCGGCGGCGGGCTGTTTGACGGCGCGATCGATGATGTGCGCCTCTCGAGCGCACCTCTTGCCTCCGACAAACTGCTCATCCAGCGCGAGGATGTGAACGAGTCGACGGTCGGCTATTGGAGGTTCGAACCAAGACCGGGGGCCCTCTTTGATTCCGGACCCGGCGGACATCATCTCATGATGCCACTCCACAAAAACGCCGCTTCCCACCTCGTTGCGGGCAAGGAGCGCGGCGCTGCTTACGAACACGCTGCGGGAAACCCGCTAAACTCCGTAAATTTCACCGCCGCTCAAAAGGCGGCTCTTGCTGCTTTCTGTCAGTCGCTCTTAAACGTCTCCGAATTTCTTTACACCGAGTGATGGACCCGCGATGCCACCAATACGAGCCGAGTTTCACTCGGCGTGATTTCCTTTTTCGTTCCGCGATCGGTCTTGGCGGCGTAGCACTTGAGAGCCTGCTGCGCCGCGAGGCCGCTGCGTCGGTTGCAGTGGCCCCGCCTTCCTCATCGCCTCTGGCGGCGCGTCCCGGCAACTTCGCGCCGCGCGCAAAG
>JBILUQ010000052.1:0-18738 GCA_044370935.1 Chthoniobacteraceae bacterium | reverse complement strand
GAGAGATTGTGGTGCAACTGAGCATCCGATCAGGATGCATGAAAAAGTTGTCACAATTTGCGACTGCGAGCAATCCGAGCTCAACGCCATTCACGAGGGATTGGTTACTATGGCGAAAGACTGGATTGCTCCGAAAACCTTTGGCTTGAGTGATGAAAATTCAAATTCCCATTCCGCTACCAATTTAAATTCCAACGAGGATGCTAATAATCACGAAGCGCAGCTGGGGCTACGCGCTCCCAGGGATAGATGGTACACCCGTGGGTATTTGCCGCATCGCGACGATGTTCAACAACTTCAATCCATCACATTCCGGCTCGCGGATTCACTTCCCTCGAAAAAACTTCTCGAGATCGAGGAAGAACTCAAACAACAACCCGTCACCCAACGCGCTATTGCCAGAAGAAAACGTATAGAACAATGGCTCGACTCAGGCGCCGGCTGCTGCGCTTTACAGCATCCCAAGCTCGCACAACTTCTCGAAGAGACCTTGTTGAAATTTGATGGCATCCGTTACTCGCTAATCGCTTGGTGCGTGATGCCAAACCATGTTCATACACTCATTCAGCCGGTATCAAATCTCGCCAACATAGTGAAATCTTGGAAGTCCTTCATTGGACGCTGGGCGCTGGCACACAACAACGAGCTCGGTCTCCGAATTGAGACAAAACGTCTGTGGATGCATGACTACTGGGACCGCTACGTGCGAGATCCAGAGCACCTCCAAAGACTCATTGAATACATCCACCAAAACCCGGTTAAAGCTGGGCTATGCAGCCGCCCGGAACTGTGGAAATGGTCAAGTGCAAGACACCGGGGTTAAACGCCGTGGCACGATTGAAACGTGAGACGCTGGAATTGCATTTCCATTTAATAAATCGCCCACAACGCATACTCGATTATGCGTTTTCTTGTGTCATAAACCTTCATGCCCACGTTTAAAGAAGCTCTCAAGTACTGGCTAAAACTGGGCTTCATCAGCTTTGGTGGTCCCGCAGGGCAGATCGCCATGATGCATCACGAGCTCGTCGAAAAACGCCGTTGGTTTAGCGATGCGCACTTTTTGCATGCATTGAATTTTTGCATGCTCCTGCCCGGCCCCGAAGCGCAGCAACTCGCCACTTACTTGGGATGGCGTTTGCACGGCGCAAAGGGTGGGATAGCTGCCGGCGTACTGTTTGTACTGCCCTCCGCATTTCTTTTGTTCGGCCTGAGTTGGCTTTACATGGCCGGCGGTCAACTCCCGTGGCTTGCCTCTATTTTTTACGGGCTGCTAGGCGCCGTCATCGCGGTTATCGCTGATGCAGTCCTCCGGATTGGCAAGCGCTCACTCAAAACTCCAGCGCTTTATGCAATCGCGATTGCGAGTTTTAGCGCCATCTACGTCTTCAACATTTCCTTCGTGCTAATCCTTGTTGGCTCCGCCCTGCTCGGAGGCCTAGGGCCGTCCGGCCAGTTTCCGGCCGCAAGCGGCCACAGCAAAGCCAAGGACGGCCAAGGCATTCAGCTTCCGATACCGGCGACGGCGACTATTTCTCGCACACTTTGGATTTGTGCAACCTGCGGGTTGCTTTGGTGGGCGCCAATCTTTGGAGTCGCCGCATGGCTTGGATGGGATAGTACTCATGCGCAGCAAGGACTGTTTTTCAGCAAAGCCGCCCTCGTCACCTTCGGCGGCGCTTATGCTGTTCTGCCATATGTAGCCCAGCAGGCGGTGGACACCTACGGTTGGCTCACACACCAACAAATGATGAGCGGACTCGCCCTTGCTGAAACCACGCCAGGGCCGCTCATCATGGTACTACAATTCGTGGGCTTCGTCGGTGGCTGGCAGCAGCCCGGGAGCCTCGCCCCCTTCTTCAGCGCCGCGCTGGGGGCAGCCATTACAAGCTGGGTCACTTTTCTGCCTGGCTTACTTTTTGTATTTATCGGTGCACCCCACATTGAAAGGCTGGGCGAAGTGCGCAGTCTGAGCGCTGCACTAACCGCTGTCACCGCGTCCGTAGTCGGGGTCATTTTAAACCTCGCTGTCCGCTTTGCACAAGATGCGCTATGGCCCCCAAACAGTTCATTCGACGGCTTTGTGGCAGTGGTTGGCCTCGCGGCGTTCACAGCGATGCGCGGATTTAAAATCGGCCTTTTGCGCGTGATCGGTTGCAGCGCAGTGGTTGGCCTCGCAAAACATCTGCTTTTCGGTTGAAGACAAACGCCGTATTTCCGTGCTTCAGCGCACGACCATTTGATGGGATTCAGCGCGCGAACAACTCGCCGCGTCTGCTGTAGGTGACATAGCCGCCGACTAGGAGCGCAACTGATCCGCAAACCCAAAAAATTTGTCCCGCCTCGAACTCGAACCGAAGCAGACGCTGGATTCCGGTTGCCGCCAGGATGCCAAGAAAACTTAGAAGGCTAGCGGCGCCTTGGACTGCACCCTTATTTTCGGCAGCCGGCCGGCTTTGAAGCACCGCAGTGATGGGCACAATAAAAAGTCCGGCTCCCAAGCCCAAGGCAATCAACGCGCATGCGAAAGGGGTTGTTTGAATTTCCGAGTAGCCCATTGGAAGTGTGCTCAGGAACATCAGAAGCGCCCCACAAGGCAACAGCCTGTATTCAATCCGGCCTCTTGACGCGTATCCTGCGATGACGCTTCCAACGCCGATTCCAATTGCAAGCGCTGCGTTCAGCGATGCGTTGCCGGTCTCGTTCAGTTTAAGCGTATCGTGGGCGAACAGCACGAGGTTCATCTGAACCAGTGCAGCGATGAAAAAGAAACCGGTGTTTCCCAGATTTGCACGCCAAAGATCTCTATCCCGGCGCATGCTTTTGAGTTGGCTCCAAAGATCCGTGAGCGGATTAATCCGAACAGGACAGCCTGGGTTCGCCTGAGGAAGCGCGGGTATTCGCTGACTGGTGAACCATCCGCCCAAAGCCAGCACCGAGAGCAGCAATCCAGACACGGCGGGCGTTTCCTTGAACCATCCGGCGAAAAGGCCTCCCGCAAGCGTTCCTGAAATAATTCCAAGGAAAGTGAGAAGCTCAAGGATGCCGTTCCCCCAAGAAAGCCTATCGAAAGGCAGCAACTCCGGGAGGCTGCCGTACTTTGACGGGCCAAATAGCGCGCTATGTGAGCCCATCAAAAAGATTGCAAACAACTCCATCGGTAGATTTCCAAAGAACAGCGCTCCGGCGGCGAATAGCATGATAAAAATTTCAGCGGCCTTGATGAAACGTATCACTTGGTTCTTGGGAAACCTGTCTGCGAGCCAGCCGCCAAGCATTGAGAAGAGGATAAACGGAAGCGCGAAGAGTGCGCCCGCGAGCATCACGGAGGTGTCCCTTTGCTCCTGAGACATTGGTTTCGAGAGAACCAGCAGTATGACAAGATTCTTGAGCGCATTATCGCTGAACGCATTTTGGAACTGCGTCGCCATCAGGCTCCAAAATCCCCGTCTCCAATTGAGTGAAGCGTTCATGGCAGAGGAAAAGAGCCGGGAAAGCGGATAAGCGCGAGCCTATCTCGATCGAAAAATTTCGGACATCAGACACTCCACCACGAGCGTCTTCAGCCCGAGGCCTTGCTTCTGCACTCTTGCGAAGATCTCATCGATCACAAAGTCATCCACAGACTCCATCCGCCGGCCGCTTGCATAGGTCAAGATCTGGCGGATGAGATGGCGCGTGAAAAGATCCGAACGTGTGTCCAGAATGATTTTCTTGAAGCCCGCGAAGTCCCGATAGGTCTCCCCTGAGGGGAATTCACCGGAGGCATCGATTTGCGGCGCGGGCGCTTTAGCGTTTTTGGCTTTCGGATATGCGCTGCGCCAGCGCCCGATGGGATCAAAGCTCTCAAGGCTAAACCCGAGTGGGTCAATCTTCCGGTGACATTCAGCGCAGGTGGCGTCGGCGCGATGCTTCGCAAGGCGATCGCGAATGGTGGTGGCACCGCTGACATCGGGCTCGATTGCGGGAACAACATCGGGCGGCGGAGGAGGAGAGATGCCCAGAATGTTTTCGCTCACCCAAACCCCGCGAGTCACCGGCGAGGTTTCCACTCCGTTTGCGCTGACAGTGAGAATGCCTGCCATCGCAAGCAGTCCACCGCGGCTTCTGTTGCCGCCGAGGTTTACTTTTTGAAATCCATCCGCGAGCCGAAGCGATGTCTTCTCCGGGAGGTCGTATAGCTTGGCGAGCTTCTTGTCCACGAAGGTGTGCTCGGCATCGATGAACTGCGCCACAGAATGATCGTGTGTGAGCAGATCTTGAAAAAAGAGACGCACCTCGCTCTTCATCGATGCAGGCAAATCCTCAGCGTAATAAGCGCGGTTTGTCTCACGCGGCGGTGGCATTCCCCCGAGCTCACGGAGGTTGAGCCAGCTGTCGAGAAAGCCGTTGATAAAGCCCCGGACTCGTTCGTCGTCGAGCATGCGATGCAGGTGCGTTTTAAGTGCATCGTCCTGCGTCAATGCGCGCGAATCGGCGGAAGCAAGCAGAGCGTCATCCGGCGGCCCAGCCCAGAGCGCATATGAAAGACGGGAGGCAAGATCGTAGGGCCCAAGAGTCTTGGCTGACTCGTCGGTGATCTCGCTCAGATAAAGGAAAGACGGCGAGCACAGTATCAACTTCAACACATCAAGCGCGGACTGCCGGGGAGACGCATTTTCGCCAAGCCGCTTTTCGTAGAGGGCGCGAATCGGCTCCCGATCGTAGTCCGTGAGGGGACGACGGTAGGCTTTCTGCGCGAATGCGTGGAGCTGCTCGATGGCGCGTTCAGGCTGGAAACCGTCCTTACCGAAAACCGCGACTTCCTCGGCACGCCCTCCCTGCTCCGGAATGGGGCCGTTGATTTTAATTTCGCTGATTCGCAAGTGCGGCAGCTTTCCCTCTTTCAATAGCACCGTTCGGCTGACGTCTGATTTTTCGGTGCGGCCTTGGAAATCGTCTTTATAGCGCTTGTTGACAGTGATTACAGATGCGCGCGATTCGTAAGGACCGTTGGGAAAGATGAAGCGCGGTGTCTGGCCGGCCTCAAGCCAGACGCGAAATTTAAGCCAGGTCGGGCCTTCATCCGGCACAGGGCTGCTGGCAAGGAGCGGCTCAATCGACTGCGGATAGTGGATGTGGCCTCTGGAAACGTCGCCGGGCACGATACCGAGAATAAAGGGCTCCGAGAAATCGATGCCGAAGATCGAGGCATCGTAGTGCGTGTCTCGATGCATCGCCTGAGCCTCCACTTCGATGTCGTAGAGCCCCGAGACGGGCACGCCCTTTTTAAAATCTTCGATGTGCCCGTAACCGCCCTGCCGCGTGTCGGTGTTGGGCTGCTCATATAGGTTAAGGTAGCGGAAGTTGAACGCTGCCTTGTGTGATCCCTCCAGCTCTTCGTATTGGCGAAAGTTGCCGTTGAAGTGCCAGTTCTTCGGTGGAATCTCCGGACTGCAGAGGCGCGTCTCGACGAGCCGGCTTGCCGCCTGGAAGTATTGGTCGACCAGAAAACCCGAGGTGATGAGCGTTTGGCCGATGGTGTCTATATGCTGGCTGGTTTTCTCCTTCGGGAAATCCGCTGTTAATCCGAGCGTATCGACGCGGCGGCCAAAGAGCGTTGCGATTGTGTTCTCATACTCGCGGCTTGAAAGGCGACGGATCACGGTGCGCGCGCCGGCGCTCTGAAATTTGCCTCGGGCATCCGATATTGCGTCGCGGAACAGGCGCAGCATCACAAGGCGCTCCTCTTCGCTTGGCTGCCCCGCCTTTTTGGGCGGCATCTCCTTCAAAGTAAGCTGATCGACGATATCCTTCGCGACAACGAGATCCGCCTCTGATTTTAGCGGAAGCACAAACGTTTCAAATTCCCTATCGCCCTTGTGCGTCTTGGAATCGTGGCACTCCAAACAATATTTTTTGACGAACTCGCGCGCGGGGCTTGCGGGCTTTTCGCCTGCGGCTGACTGCGCTTCCGAAAAATGCGCGCTCGAAAAAAGAAGCGCCGCAGCCACTGCACGCTTCATGACTGATTTGTGGGCCGACAAAAAGACGCGAATCCGATCGAGCGACCCCAAGCGCACCTCGGGTCTGAAGCCTGCTGTTAAGACGTACGCAGCGCTAGACCACATCACGCGAAGCGCCCGGTGCTGCTTCCAAAAGAGCTTGTCTCAACGCCCATCCGTTGGGCGATATCCACAAACAGATTGCATAGGGGCACCTTGTTTATCCCTTCGCTTGGCACCTGACGGAACTCGCCATGCTTGTACCCGCCGCCCGCCACGATGATTGGAAGATCCGAGTTTTTATGCGTATTCGCGTCGCCCATGCCACTCCCGAAAAGAACGGCGGTGGAATCGAGCAGAGTGCGCTCCCCATCGTTCATCTGCGAGAGGCGGGTGATAAATTTTGCGAAGTGCTGTATCTGGTATTTTTCGAGGGTGATGAGATTCGCGATCGCTTCAGGGTCATTGCCATGATGCGAGAGACCGTGATGCGCCTTGTCGATGCCAAGATTCTGTGGAAGAAAATCGCCGCCGATCTCGAGTGTCGCGATGCGCGTTGAGTCGGTCTGCAACGCGAGGGCAATCATTTCGTAAAGCAGAGGCAGATCCTCCGCGGCATTGCGGTTGGCGGGTTTTTCGAAGGGTGCCTGCGGCTTTGGATGGGTGGCCCAGCGCTTGCGAAGTTCCAGACGCTTTTCCACGTCACGCACAGAAGTGAGGTATTCCTCAAGCTTATCCTTGTCTTCCCTGTTCACCTGCTTGGAGAGGCGATTGGCTTCCTCGCGCACGGAATCCAAGATCGAGGCCTGCACTTGGTTCTCCTGTACACGCCGGCCCTGACGTTCCTTTGACTCGCTCACGAACAACTTTTCAAACAAATCCGCAGGACCCGTGATCGGCGGAACACGGACCCCCGACTTGGTCCACGCGATCTGGCATCCCCCGTGAATGCCGCCCTCCGACCCGACAGTCAGCGATGGAAACCGAGTCTCAAACCCGACTTCATCTGCGAGAAACTGGTCGATGGTGATATTGCCATCCGGCCTGTTCTGCGCCTCGGAGTTCAGCACGCCCGAAAGGAACGAGTGTACGGCAAAATGCCCTCCCTTCACGCCATGGTCGAATCCGCGATAGACCGTCATCTGCGAGCGATTTTCCCACAATGGTTCGAGAAGCGTGGTTTTCTCGTAATCGGTTCCCGGTTTGGCGGGGAAAAGCTGCTTCACTTGAAAGCCAAGTAGGTTCCCGATCGCTACAAAACGCCGGGCTCCGACGCCTGCACCTTTAGAAACCTGAATGGCGGAATCGCTGCCAAAGGATTTTGCCAGTAGCGAAGGCAAACCAGGCAGCGCCAGCGTGGTTCCGAGGGAACAAAGAAGAAAACGGCGACGATTCATAAAAGGTGATTTTTGGGGGGACAAAATAAGCCTGTCGACAGCGCTTTCGCGGCAATACGTCCGCAGCCCTGAATAATAACAACCCCAGTTTTGGTGTCATCCACCAATTTACAGAGGCCCTGCCGGGTGCATGACTCCGGCCGACGCCCCCGGTTGCAGCCGTACATGTAGGAATAGCGTGGCCAGCGGTTCGCTGGCCACCACAACGGCCGGGAAGCGTGGCCGCAATGATTCAGAAAAGCAGGGGGCATTCTTTGAACGCATTCTGGAAACCTACCCGCAGCGAGTCTCACAATCGACCGCGAGGCGGCAGGACTCGTGAGAGTGCCGCTCCAAAAAAGTATTTTTCACGAATGGTGGTTGTGCACCATTGGGCGTCCATTCAGATTCCAGTCTTGCCGACAGAAAGTGCCATGAGTCCGTCACCGATCGAAATTCTTGCTTCGACTTTTTTCGCATTGGCGGTGCTACACACTTTCTGCGTGAGGCGGTTTGCACACTGGGCGGCGGCGTATCCAGAGGGTTCACTGGCGGAAAATCTTTTTCACTTTTTAGCCGAAACGGAAATTGTCTTCGGAATTTGGGCGGCAAGTTTGTTCAGCGGAATCGCTGCGTTGGAAGGCTCCCTCGGCGCTGCGATTGAATACGTGACCCGACTGAATTTTACGGAACCAAAGTTTGTGTTCGTAATCATGGTGATGGCTGGAACGCGTCCCGTGATTCAACAGGCCGAGGCTATCATTACTTTCTTCGCACGCTTGCTTCCACTTAAGGCCGGCGCCGCGTTTTATCTCACCGCCCTGTCCTTGGGCGCACTGCTCGGATCGTTCATCACTGAACCCGCCGCGATGACGCTGATCGCCATCCTTCTAAAACGCCGTTTTTTTGATCGCGGGATTTCGACACGCCTCGCCTACGCCACACTCGGGCTGCTTTTTGTGAACATCTCGATCGGAGGCACGCTCACGCATTTCGCCGCTCCGCCCGTTTTGCTGGTTGCAGAAAAATGGCATTGGAACACGCCATACATGTTCACGCACATCGGGTGGAGAGCTGCTGCGAGCTGTCTTACTTCAGCGCTCGTGACGGTGTTTATCTTCCGGAAAGAACTCGACCAACATACTGACGAAACTTCCCACGTTCCGGCGATCCCGTTCTGGGTGACGGCGCTGCATATCGCGCTGATCGCGCTGGTGGTGAATCTCGCTCACTATCCCGATGTGTTTTTCGGTGTTTTCATGATCTTTCTGGGACTTGTCACCGCGACGAAGGAATACCAAGACGAACTCAAGCTGCGTGAGGGTTTGCTGGTGGGCTTCTTTCTTGCAGGCCTTATCACACTTGGTTCTGCACAATCCTGGTGGCTGCAGCCGCTGATTGCCAAGCTGGATGGCACGATGATGTACTTAGGAGCAACGCTGCTTACCGCAATCACTGACAACGCTGCGCTCGCTTATCTTGGGACTCTCGTCGAGGGCATTTCTGAGAACCTCAAATACGCGCTGATCTCGGGAGCCGTTACGGGCGGCGGGTTGACAGTAATTGCGAATGCCCCGAACCCCGCGGGAGCCGGCATTTTGAAGGACTCAGCGTGCTTCAAAGGTGAAGGCATAAGCCCCCTCGGACTTTTTATTGGAGCCCTTCCTCCAACTTTTATCGCAACCCTTTTCTTTTGGTGGCTGCATTAACCTGATCCGCTGCGGCGCTTACAGTCTTAAGGCTTTTTGCGCTTTTGTGCTTCACCCGCTCGCAGGACTCACTGGGTGCGCGGATTCTTCAAATAGTAAAAATGCCCGTCCTCTGCGCCTCCGATAAAATCAGGGATGCCGTCGCCATTGAAATCAACGACTGTTGGACTGACATCGTGTCCTTCAATGTTGCGCTGAACCAGCGGGCCCATGTCTTTGAAAGTCCATTTACCATCAAGCCCTTCAGTCTGGCGCATAAGATTTGCATTTGCTGAGTTTACAAGAATATCGAACCTGCCATCCCCGTCCCAATCGACCACGCAGAGTTTACGGCGCCCGCTCTTTCCAGCGATACCTTTGCTGAGGCGCATCGGGTTGCCCTGCTCATCACAGAAAAGGCGTTGCGGCGAACGCAGCGCCATTGCCCCGCCAATTCGGCCGCGCTGGAAAAATGCGAGATACCCTTCCTGATCGAGCATCAACAAGTCTTGAAGGCCGTCGCCATTCCAGTCCACAACAACAGGCGTGGTTCGCCACTGCGTCAAAAGCTCTTTACCGTGCGGACGCAGCCATCCATACGCCAGAGCTGGCTGTACGCCATCCCATTCAACTTCGATAGGCTGCGATGCCGCGAGTTTGGCAACGGCACGCGTCCCGGTGTTTTTAAACCACTCGACTCTGCCGAGTATTGAGTTGATGACGATGTCGAGCAGGCCGTCCCCGTCCCAATCGGCTACGCTGAGGGTGGAATAACCCCATTTCGCCTCGGCTGGCCCTTGAATGCTTCCATTGTAGCCAGCCATCGGACGAATTGGCTTTCCGTCGCTCTCAAGATAGCGGGGGGCATTCCACTTTGGCCGCTCAACACGAGCGCCGGACAAGTTCTCGTAAAAGACGATGTACCCTGCTGTGTTGCCGCTGAGGATGTCCATGTCGCCATCGCCATCCCAATCCACGCCCACCGGGGTTGCAAGCGCGCCGCACTTCAAGCAGTCGGCCTCCTGCTGAAAATAGACAGGTGGCAAAAATAGCGGCGTATGGTCGACCGTGAAGTTTCCGGTGTTCTCGATAAAAGCCACTCTTCCGTCCTCGTCGCCCACAATCAAGTCGAGGTGCCCGTCTTTGTTCCAATCGATCGCGACTGGTGTGATCATTTCCAAGTCCATCGAAAGGGGAATTCGCGATCCATGGAGCCCCGCACTCTCTTTGACAGCAAGCCATGCGGCAGGGGTGCGCGGTGTGCTTCCTTCGGGCAGTGTCAGACGGCGCCCCTGCGAGTAGCGCGGATTGGTTCGCGAACCGGTGTTCTCGAAATACGTGAACCCGTCCAAAAACTCGCCGCAAATCAAATCAAGATCGCCGTCACCGTCGAAATCTGCAAAACTTGGCGAAGGCCAACCAAACGTCTCGATTGGGTGCTCACCGGCGAAGACTTTGCTCGCGGCGGCGTACGTGGCGTTTGATTTGGTCCCGGTGTTTTTGAGAAAATATACAAGGCCCCTGAGCGGTCCGTTCGTCCAAATGCCGTCCGAAGAATACGCGTTGTCCCAGCCGTATTCAGACCAATCGCCAACACCCACGATAAGGTCTCTCTTCCCGTCGCCGTCAAAGTCGAGGGCTCGCCACATGTTGGCGCGCACCTTCTTGTCGTGGACGTTCTCGGGCACAGGAAGCTTCACGCCCTTTTCCAGTCCGGTTTTCAAGAAATCAGGATACTCCATTCCGGGGGAAAGTACGTGCGGTACACCATCAACGTAACTCACCTGGACGTTCTGCAGCCCTTTGCTGATACGCCGCGCGGGCTTGAACACCGGCATTTTTACTTTGCTAGTATCGCCGGCGGTGTTCTCGAAAAAATACACACCGTTGTACGGCTTGTCCGGGCAATTCACGACAAGATCCAAGTCTCCATCACCGTCAAAGTCCATGGGCAGCGGCCACGCCCAGAGCCCCACGCCCAAATCCACGATCAATCCGGGGTGATTGTATTTCATCTGCTCAAGCGGTTCTTCACCTTCGCAGAAAGCGGTCAACGCAGTTGAGATGAGTATTGCTGATAATTTCGAACCGTTCATGGCGAACATACTTAGAAAGAGTAGAGCCTCGATCAATGCCAGCATCAAACACGTAACCACACCCCGAGCCCAAATCGATTACTCGTAACTCCGCCCGTAGGTACGGCATATCGTTCGCGCACCCATACAGACTGCACGGCGAACATCCTCGGCTATGAAGCGCTCTACAAGGTGCTGCCGCTCTCAGCCGATCTTACGCCTCGGCGCAACAGAGTACATGGCAAGCGACAATGTTCGGCGTCTGCTGATGAATGCCGTGAAGTGCACGTTAGAAAAGTGATCACTTGGCTTCGGGTCTTTTGACAACGAAACAAAGTTTTCCATGGGTCCAGTGATCAACGCGAAAAAATCGTCGCGGCGAATGGATCACGGAATCACGTTTTCCCCGACTAATCCAAAGAGCGGGGCTGCGGCCAGGAGGTGCTTGTCGTTGGAGTATATATGAGTGAAGCCGTTTTCCGCTGCGGTGGCCAGATGGAGGGCATCGGCAGCACGAAGGTAGGTGTTGGCGGGACCGGTGAAAAACACGGATTCGATGCGCTCGATTATCGCGTTGGTGAGAGGTAGAAGGACCACTGTGGTTGCTGCAATGTCTGCCCTGAGTTGAGAGATTAGGCGGCGATAATCGGCGGTCGTCGCCACGCCCTCTCTTACCTTTCTGAAGGCTGCTGAGGAAAACTCAGCACGCCCATGTTGGGCGATGTGGATCTCCAAGACGGTGGCAGCATGCGCTCGCACATAGCTACTCCCAGATTCAGCAATCTGCAGTTTCAGCAGGTAGGTGGAATCATAGTAGGCGGGCCTCATCTGGCATCGCGTTCTTCAGATATAATCTGGGTGGAGTCCGTTCCATCGCTAAACGCCCCTGTGGCAAGCATCGCCTCATACTCCGGCAAGAGTTTACGATTGGCCCATTTGGACTGTCCAATGTTGGCCGCTGGAGACTGTTTTTCCGCAGCAGCGATGGCGGTTTCCAAGAGATGAATGGTTTCTTGCGTGACTGAGCGTCTATGGGCGGTGGCGTACTGCCGCAGCTTGGAGTGGAGGTCCTCTGGGAAGGATTTAATGACGAGGGCCGGCATCGTAGCTAAAAGGTAGCATTTCGGTTCCCATCAGTCAACGCCGCTGAGCCAAGGATTGAGATAGGTCATTCCGATTGTTCGGAAATAAAGCATCTCTTGTGAGGTGCTTAGCTATGTGTACTGGATGAGTTTGTACAGGCGCTGGGAACAGACACGTTTCCTTTTTCACTCGAGGAAAGCCCGTAAATCTATCGTAAGGCTTCTCCCATCCATTGCGCGCATTTGGAGGCTCCTCCAATATTGATCATTCATGGCACCGCGGACGCGACGGCTCCGTTGTCTCAAAGCGAAACATTCGCGGGCCAGTTATAGGAGGCGTGCGCACGACACGAACTGATCATCGTCGAAGGAGCGACACATACTTTTGACCTTCAATTACCACAAATCGACCTGAGGCGCGCTTTGCCAGGCTTCTTGGATAAGCGCCTGCGAGCGCCGGTGAACTAACTTTCCGCTGAAGATGCACGGAAAGTGGGCCTGAATGGGTTATTGTTTAGCGCGAGTCTTCGTAGCTCCAACCGCAGGCTTGGCATCTTGATTGCTCTTTTGCCATCCCGCCCCCGCAGCTCAAACAATTCATCGCATCCCCTTCCGCAGGCGGTTTGAAATCACTTTTGGCGCACCGCTCCTGCTCGAGAAAAATCTGAGCCGCCTCCAAATCCTCATCAGCGACCTGAATCCTTACCCCGCCCATCGCCCACATCCGCCATGGATTGAGTTGCGTGATATTTTCGTCCTGCAGCACTGACGCCACACCGCATGCTGCAAGGCGCATTTTCAAGAGCTGCGCCCCCTGCGGCCTGAGAAAATTTGCCACGGTTTTCATTCTGATTCAAAGTCCGTTAAAGCGTTATTTCATGCAGATACGGCAGAGGCCTTGCACTCCATATCAGGGTTTTTAATTTTTAAATCGAAGTAAAAATTCGATTCGCCGGTTGTTCAACCATTGCGTCCAATTGTGCTCTGCCTGACTCGGTTTGATTGCATGCAAAAGCTGGGCCAGCGCATCTCGGTAGGCTATCCATGCAGCCTGCGATGGCGCTTCTTCTGCTTCTTCACCGTAATAAAAACTATCGCCAAAGACTGGATCCTGATCGTCCTGCACAACCTCTTCCAAAGGCCCACGAAGGAAACTACTGAGACTTTTCGTCAATTCCGCAAGCGTCGCCTCTGAATGCTCGGACGACTCAACCTCCGGTGGAATCTTCCCCGCAAGAACGGCACTCACATCCTCCGTAAATGCGAGGAGCAAAGACTTCTTGTAGGCCATGCGGTTTGATTCCCAAGTGAAGAAACCACGGCATCCGCTGTAGTGCTCGGATTCAGCCTCGGCATAATTTTCGGCGCATTTGCTGGCTTTTGCGAAGGCTGCCCGCAATGCATTCGTTTCGAGCGTGGCCTGCAATGCGGCTGAAATCTCGAACGCACTCACCGCGGGCTTGAAGCCTGTGCGTGAGACCAAGTATGCGTTTCCTACCCTGCTGCGGATGCACTCAGCCAGCTCGAACGGCTCACTCCTCGCTCCCTTGAGGATAGCGTGACACTGCCGGATCGCCGCTTCGCGTTCCTCGACAGTCCCTCCGCCGCGCAAGACAAGGTGCAATGCGAGCGTTGCGTTGGGTTTTCCAAAACGCCCTCCCTTGCACACTTCCTGCGCAAGTTCCCAAATTGCGTAAGGAGAAGCCCGCAGATCTTCCACCCTCAAACCGTGTTGGATTAGAAACGCATTCAAATCGAAGGTACCGGATTCATGGGCCAGCTGCATCAGTTCCCATTGTACAGCTTGCCGCTCCCCGGGATTGACTCCTGCATCGCGGTACATTTTCAAAACGAAGGCTGGATCAATATACAGGTCACCATTTGACCAACCCAGTTCTCGCCACAATGTTTCCAATCCAAAATCGACACCGGCGGCGGCATTGCATATCGCGGAGCGGAGGGTTTCCCCTTGGCAACGACGGTCCGCAAACGCCTGCGCCAATCCGATTCCGCCGCCAAGCTGAGTGGCTGCCTCAAGGTACATCATAACCGCCTTCTCGCGGTCTGTCGTAAAAAGAACATCGGCCTTTTCTGTCTTTTCCAAGCCCTGCCTCAAATCTGGACTCAGCGGTTTTGAGCGTAATCGAAAAGCCCTAGAGGAAACGCCGCCGGGGGCAAGTTTCTCATAAACCCTTTTGGTGATCCGGTTCCACGGAAACGAAAGTGAGTCCTCGTTTCCTGCATCGAGGACAACTTTGCGCACGAGGCATTCCGCATTCGGATTCGTCTCATCCGCGCTCTCCAAGATACGAATGCGCAGCTCAGCCAAATCGTCTTTTTGAGCAAGGCTGGAAGTAGAGCGCCTGAAGAGGAAAGTATCTTTGGAAATCCGACGTGCAGACTGGTTCACCAATTCCTCGCCGGCCATCGCAAATTCAAGACCAAACCGGACGCCGCCCGGGGTCTCCTGCAAAGTGAGATGCTCATCGTAGCTTGGACCAGATTCTCCTTTGTTCTCATACTGTCCTGTAACTCCGCGCAACACACCTGTCGGCACCCGTATCAGCGTATCCGATTCTTTGCCCGAATAAAAATTCCGCTTACGCGCGGACCAGTTGTAGCTTCCCTGCCCCTTCAGATTCATGCGAAGCGTGGGATCCCCGAGTTTTCCCTCAAGACGCAAAGTTCCCCCGTGCGCCCAAACTTTTTCAGACTCGCGCTCAAGGGTTCCCCTGAAGAAATCCAGCTGATCATTTGGCACACCGGGGCTCCGTCCAAAAATCTGCAATTCATACTCACACTTGTCAGTATCCAAGCTGTGGACGCGAAGCTCGAACTGCGGATCAAGCACATACAGCCATCCGACATCGGTCGAACCAGCAAGCGCTGCCCAAGGAAGCATTGCCGTCAAACACGCGTGTAACAGCGCCAGAAGCATTCTCGTATTGAACCGAACACGGGATACTGCTGAAGCCTGTAATGAGCACCGACCAGTTTTTGAAATCGCGCCGGACATGATCGAGAACTACTGGGGTTTGGCTGGCTCTTTGAAACTCGGTAAATCGTTTATGCGTGTTTCTGTGAGCCACACTTTCCAATCCTCCACACTTGTCGCTGAATTGAGCTCGTGGAAAAGCAGTGCACTTTTGTCGCGCACAGCCAGCCAAGCCCGCTGCACCTTTTTTAGAGCTTCCGCATCCTTGTAAAAGAACCGCCCCGCGGTTCCTGCTCCCGCATTTGCCTCAGGCATGGCCTCAGCGTTGCCAAGGCCTTCAATCGCGCGTTTGTACTTTGCGTTGAGTCTCAGGTCGGCATCACCCGCAGTAGTTTCTTTTTTGGGTTTAAATCCTTTTAAAACGGCTCCAACCGCTTCCAAGTACAACTGCATTGCATGCTTTCGATAGGCCGCGCTGTTTGCCTCCCAAGAGTAAAATCCCTCGTCGCCGCAGAAAATGCGTGCGTTTTCCGAGATGAACACTGCCTCGGCTTCGCATGCTTTTTCCAAAAGCGCCTGCGCGGACGGACTTCGGATCTCTTTCCGCAACTGCTCCACACTGGGAACCGGAAGCTTCGATTTGTTGCGTTGTTTCAGGTACCGGATACCCGCCGGTGACGAGAGGCAGGATTCGAGGCTGAACTTTTGTTTGCCTGCGGACTTCCACGCCGCGTGACCCTGCCGGATCGCAGCCGCCCGCTCCTCAAAAGAGCCGCCGCCACGGAGTACAAGCTGGAAGGCGAGCTCTGCATTGGGCTTTCCAAAGCGCTTCCCTTTCGCCACATCCTCGGCAAGCTGCCAGATTGCGTAAGGGGATTCGTCAAAACTGGATTCAAGGATTCCGTGCTGCCGCAGAAATGCTTCGATGTCGAGTGGGGGGCATTCGGCGGCCAGCTTTATGAGAGCAAACTCTCGGTGCAAGAGTGTCTCCGGGTTGTTTCCGGGTTGCTCATACTGGGCGTAAAGGTCCGGGTTGTTGGGCTTCGCACTTTCGTAAACCGCGAGGGCAAATTGGGGGTCGATCGTTATCCCGCCACGCACGCCCCCGAGCGTCATGAGGACCGTCTGAAGCGCATATTCATTTCCCTGTTTGGCGCTGCAAATATCGACTGCGAACGGGGCGGCGTAGGTCTTCTGTTTAAATAAGACGAAGTAAAGGGCGTCGCCTCCGCCCAAGAGCCGAGCTGCTTTTTGACAGTCATCCCTCGATGGAGGTTCTGGCTTTGGAGGATGACCAGTGGATCGTAGCAACGCTACAGCCTCGCGTGCTCGCTCATCAAAAATCTCCGCCTCCGGCCCGACCTTCCGATAGACACCTTCGAGATTCCGCTCGGTGTAGAAAGGAGGATGGCGTGCAACAATTCCGCGGATACTCACCTCGACTTCGCCGGACGGGTTGATCGCGATGCAGAACAACGCAGAGGCCGGATTGCCGTCATCATCTTCGCTTTGCCACTGCTCAACGAACAGGCGCTCCGCAACCCTTCTCGCGATACCCTTGTGCTCGGCGGCTAGGATGCGCGTTGGGTGCGATTCGAATGCGTCCAGGTCAAACAGAAGACCGGCTGGAGTTTCCTGAAGATAAAGTTTTTGTTCCGCGCGCCCTTGATGCTCAGAGCCGCGGTAGTCGCCAGACACTCCTGCAACGATGGGGTGCGGCGCGGAATCGGCAGGTTTCGACCGTGGATCAGCAGCACGCAACGCGGCACAAGGCCATAAAAAGTGTGCGGCTAGCGCAAGAATGCGGCTGATTCGCAGTAATGCACTCGGGGGTTTCACAGAAAGGGGTGGATGATTTTTTGGGTGACCGTAAGAGTGTCCAGCAAAGGTAAGAAACTCGAGTTTCGGTCGCCTGAGTGCGTGACCCCGTGCTGAGTTTTCTCAAAAGCCCTACCGTATGCGCTCAGTATAAAAAAGGTTTCGCGGAACAGTTTTGGTCCCTTAGCTCAATCCCTCCATTCAACCAGAAACCCGACGACGGCTTTGTTTTCAGGGTTCAACGCACAGGTATTTGGTGAGGCATTTAACCTTTTTGAATTCATGAACGCCATCACAGTCGCCTTCCTTCCCATATTGTCTTCTTTTGAGGGCTCTCCACTGCTCCACATTTTCTTTGAATATTCCCCACCCGAAGGGTTACGCCAAAGGTTGCTCTTAGGGTCCATGGTGTTACCTAGCCAGCAGGCGTCTCCCTCATTTTCCAAGACCCCACCCTTCATTAAAATCGAGCGGAGATCCCTGTGTTGATTCTGGTTGTCGATGATGGCAAGCTTCCCGCCGAGTTCGTTTGCAAGTTTTTCTGCTTCCGACCAAGTGAAATTGCCTCGCACAAAATGATACCATCGACCATTGAAGCTGCGGGCCCCTGGGAAGCGTTGCTCCATGTGAGGAAACTTGCCGGGGGGAAGCTTTCCACCTGGCGACTCGGCTCGCAGGCGCTTCTCTAAGTCGTGCATTTTCCAGAAATCTCGCGGGTTTTGTTTCGTGTCATCGGCCTTTTTTGAACCTTGTTCGCCACTTCCGTAACTAATCAACTTAAGATTTGGCATTCCCTTGAGCGCATCAACATCTGGAGATCGCACTGGAAGCAGTATTTCCCGGAGAGATTTGATGGAGGCAATGGGAGCAATGGAAGAAACCCGATTGCATCCCGAGAGAGATAAGCTTTGAAGCTGTAGCCCAGCAAGGGGAGTAACGTCCTGCACACTGGTCTTGTCCAAGTCGAGGCTCTCAAGTTTGGCGAGGCGGTCGACTCCCCGCAAATCAACTACTTTAGTTCCTTGCGCGCTCAACTTTTGCAACGGCATGTCACCGAGAGCCGCAAAGCTTGAAATTGCGGAGTCGTCAACATTGAGTTCACTAAGCTTCAATCCTTCTAGCCCGGACAGATCCTCCAAAGACCGATTGGCGCTGGCGTCTAGTTTCTGAAGCGACCCGATTCCTTGTAAAAAGCTCAAATCCTGAAGCACAGGGCTCTCAAGGTTTCGAATAGAAAGCTCGGTGATTGGAAATCGCTTCACTGCGTCAAGCGAATCGCAGATGCAGCGGCTGAGGCCAAGTTTTGACAGAGAAGGGCTGTCAAGCATCTCAAGGGATCCAACTCGGGATAACGGTCCAAACACCACAGTTTTAAGCGGCATGCCTTTCAAGGCCTCAAGCTTTCTCAGTCGACCATTGCCATCGTCCCCGCCGCCTTGGCTGAATTCCTCGAGCTGCATTCCCGAAAGCGGAGAAAGATCGCGAACATTTGAAGGCAGCCGCAGCACTCGTAGGTTCAAACCGCGAATCCAGGAAATATCGGGTCCGGAGTTGGCATGATCCCCAATGAACAGTCTTCTCAAGGAAAGCGTGCTGAGAAGCGAAAGATCGGAAAGCCGTTTGGCGTGGTGAATCTCGAGATGATTGATCGGATACCCTTGCAGAAAACCGAGACTTTCAAGGTTGCCGTCGTTTAACATTAATTTCAGCGTGCCGTCGGCCTCTAGCGTGGGCTGATGTGTTTGCACCCGCGCAATCCGGATTGCCGCGTTCAGGGTAT
>JBILUQ010000240.1:0-6157 GCA_044370935.1 Chthoniobacteraceae bacterium | reverse complement strand
CAAGAATTTCTTTGGCTGCACCGTGCGAGGTCTTGCTTAGGAAAAGCGACTCCGCCAGCCTGTTTTGTTCGCGCAAAGCTTTTGCAAGCGCGGTCAGGGCTGCATTTGAGAGAACGCCATCTTCCGTCGGCAGCGCAAGGACAGCCCTGCATGCCAATAGATTGAGCTTTGCATCGGCGTTTCCAGGGTTGCTGCTTAGAATAGAATCATAAATGCTTTCCGCTTCCTTCAGACGGCGAAGTGTCTGCAGAATGTTTGCTTTGAGAAGTTGGTAGGAGACGTGTGAGGGATCTAACTCGAGGGCGAAATTGACGTTCTTCAACGCTTCGTCGAGCGCACTTTTATCCTTGTTGCAATCGTCGATCAGAACACGCGCGTGCTCAAAAAACGTGGGTGCTGTCTCCTGCAATTTTGTAAGCGCTCTTTTTGCGTGCTTCTCGCTGGCGACAATTTTCACCAGAAACAACGAGCTCAACACCAGAATTGCAACTGCGGCGACTGCTGCAACTTTGTGCCGACGCACAGCCAGAATCAGTTTTTTTATTGCACCCGCCTCCTCCGCACTTGTCGCGAAACCATTTTGGTAGGCGTCTATGTCCGCGGCAAACGCGCTGACACTCCTATATCTGTTTTCGCGATCCGTCGCCATCGCCTTCATCGTCACCGCCTGAAGCGATTCTGGTATATCCGCGTCCATGACTGCCGGCGCTGGGGCGCCTTGAGCACTTTTCATCCCCCGCTTGGTGGTCATTGAGCGGATTGCCCCACTCCTCACGTTCGTGAGAACCTCGTTCAAAGTCCCCCCCTCAACAGGCGGACGCAACGTGAGGACGGCGTACAGGATTGCGCCGAGGCTGTAGATGTCGGATCTGACGTCGAGCTCCGCAACAATTCCGTTTGCCTGCTCAGGCGACATGTACTGAGGTGTGCCCATCACCTCCCCCTCGATTGTCATGCCATAGTCGCCGGAGTCTTGGCGATGCGAGGCAGCGCCCGCAACCTCCTCGCCCGTTCCCAAGACTTTTGCCAATCCCCAGTCCATTACCAACACCTCTCCATACTCCCCGACCATCACGTTTTCCGGCTTGAGGTCGCGATGAAGGATGTCCTTGCTATGGGCAAACATTATTGCGTCGCAAACTTTTCTAAAAATGGTGATCAGTGCAGCCCTCGAATATTCCTTGGCCGTGGCAGGGTCGCCGTCGCGGATCGCATGCAAAACAGCCTGAAGCGTGCGGCCGTTAATAAGCTTCATGGAGTAGAATGGCCTGCCCTCGGCATCGATCCCGTTGTTGTAAATAGGCACAATGTTGGGATGCGCCAGCTTTGCGAGGATCTTGGCTTCCTTTAGAAAGCGGACATCTTCACCGGCAGCCACGGTGCTCACTTTAATTGCAACGTCGCGGTCCAGCTGCTCATCCTGCCCAAAATAGATTTGCCCCATCCCTCCGCGGGCAATCTCACGGATCAAGGTGTATCCACCCTGAACCGCAGCGTACGAGGACCCCGCAGGCAGTCCCGCCGCGGCAGCGTTTACCCCCGCAGAAGGCTGTGGTTGATCAAAACCACCCGCCTGCGAAAGCGACTCCATTTCGAGATCTGCGATTTCAACAAGAAGGGTGCAGTCCCCAACTTGTACGGAGGCCGGATATTCGACCTGAACCCGTTCGTGAATTGGATATCCGTTTACCAAGGTTCCTCCAGCCAAGTCCTCAACCTGCATGGCACCCTCAGCGATCCAGATCCACGCATGGCGAGGAGCCACCCCTTCGCCTATGAATGTGAAAACATCGTTGCCTGTCTCCGCGCCAAGCCACAACTGTGCCTCACCGGACTCTACCCGGGTGATGATTCCGTCTGGCTTGTGCAGGGTAAGCGACCATCTACTCATCGCGTCGGAGGCTAGGCAGGCCCACATCATTTACAACCGTAAACGCCATCAGCGCATTGCGGGTTTCCAGAGCAAATACGGGTAACCACACGCAACCCTAAATTCAAAATATCAGCCCAATCCAAACACCTGCGAGTCGCGGTGAGTTTGGGGTCCGCAAAGGCCGGTCGCCGAAAGGAAGCGAAGGCATTTCGCGTTTCCATGTCCGCCATACAAGACACACGATTTAGAATTGTATACAATCCAATCCCGTCTATACTGTCTTCCACCTCCCATGCGTCTCCCCACGTTCCTCGCTGCATTCTCCGCTGCAATCGCAGTTCACGCCGTCGATTTCGAAGGCGAGGTCCGCCCTTTGCTGCGCGAGCGCTGCGCCGAGTGCCATGGCGAGAAGAAGCAGAAGGGCGAACTGCGGCTGGATCTCCGAAGCCACGCACTCAAGGGCGGCGACAGCGGCCCCGCTTGGATCGCCGCAAGCCCCGGCACGAGCCTTCTACTCAAGCGCGTCACTTCTGCAGACGAAGACGACCGCATGCCCCCCAAAGGCGACCGGCTCTCAGCGGCGCAAATTGGCGTCCTGCGGGACTGGATTGCCGAAGGCGCGCACTGGCCCGAGTCGGAGGCTGACCGCGCGGCCGCGACCGACAAGCGTCTTGAGCACTGGGCCTTTCAACCGCTCAGAGAATCCGAGCCGAACTCAACACTGGACACGCTGGTCGAGTCCAAACTGAGCGCAGCAGGCCTTTCGTTTTCGCCGGAAGCGGATCGACGAATCCTCATACGCCGGCTTTACCTCGACGTGATCGGACTGCCACCAACACCAGACGAGATCGAGGCCTTTGTTCGAGATACCTCCACAAAAGGCTACGAGGCGCTTGTCGAGAAGCTCCTCCAATCTCCGCGTTTTGGCGAACGCTGGGCCCGGCACTGGCTGGATGTCTCGCGCTTCGCCGAGAGCCACGGTTTCGAGATGAACCAGCCACGCAATAACGCCTGGCACTACCGGGACTACGTCATTCGTGCATTTAATGAGGACAAACCTTTCGACCGATTCGTTAAGGAGCAGCTCGCGGGCGACAGTTTTGGCGAAGATGCCGCCACGGGCTTCTTGGTTGGCGGCCCGATGGATCAGGTCAAAAGCAAAGACCCCGTGCTGACCGCAAACCAACGAGCGGATGAATTGCACGACATTGTGAGCACCACCTGCGCAGTGTTTCTCGGGCTCACAGTGAACTGCGCACGCTGCCACGATCACAAGTTTGACCCGATATCCGCGCAGGATTACTACGGGATCACGGCAGTATTCCAAGGAGTCAAACACGGCGAACGCCCTCTCAAGGTAGCCGATGACGAGGCGAATGCTCGCAAGCTCGAGGAATTGAAGGCGCAGCTGCGACCGATTGAGGAAAAGCTGATTGGTGTGGCGCCCAAAGCGCATCTTGGGCGCATCATTCTGGTGGACGATGCGCTTTCCGCATCCACCGCTACGAAGCCGGGCACCACGCAAATCAGACCGCCTGCAAGCCAAACTCCGGCGATGTATTCTTCCGGGACAGAACGCGGCCAGGCAGACGACCTCGGCGACAGCCTCCGCCTCCCGAATATCGCTGAAACCTACAAATTCTGGAAACCCGCGCCCAACCAATCGGAAGACGTTTTTGCATGGGAACCCAGGGCCACCGGCATGTTTAGAATCTGGGTTTCGTGGGGAGTCTTCAACACACACACAAAGAGCGCTTGCTACATTCTCGATGCTGACGGGAATCCGGGCACCACGCACGATCAAGTGCAACTCGCCACCTTCAACCAAACTGAATTCAACGATGGAGCGGCTGCGATTCCGGAGCAAAGACGTTGGAGCGGCTTCAAGGCCGTCGCCGGCGTGCACCGCATGACAGAAAAAAGTGCGATCCTGCTGCGAAGCGGCTCTGACGGCCGGCCGATCGTCGCCGACGTTTTAGCGCTCGAAGAATCCGCTGACACCGAACACCCCGCCTCCAGTCCCCGGGTGAGAGCCCCTGTCAGGGCATCCGTGAACGAGGAGGTTTTTGAACCGGTCGACGCGCGTTTCGTGCGTTTTACGATCAACGCAGCCGGGGCAAGGGAAACGGAGCCATGTATCGACGAGTTTGAGGTCTTCTCCATGGAAGCGAACCCGCGGAATGTCGCGCTTGAAAAAGCGGGAGCAAAAGTCGTGGTGTCCGGAACCTATGCGAACGGCTCGAATCCAAAGCATCAAGCAAAGCATCTGATTGATGGAAAATACGGGAACGATTTCAGCTGGATCTCGAATGAAAGCAACCGGGGCCAGTTCCAGGTCGAGCTGCAAAAACAGGAGCGCATCAATCGCATTACCTGGAGCCGCGACCGCAGCGACGCCAAGAAACCGTTTTCGGATCGCCTCGTCGCATCCTACCGGATTGAAACCTCGCTCGATGGGAAAACATGGAAGCCGGTGGCTGGCTCGGGTGATCGTCTTGGTCAATCCTACGCACAGCGGGTTGCATCCATTCCGACTCTTCACGATGTGCCGTCTGATTCCGCCGCCCAGGTTGTGAAATGGTCTGCGGAGCGCGCGCAACTGAGCGCGCAGATCAAGAAGCTTTCGGCGCTCCCGATGGTGTACGCGGGGGTGTTCGAACAGCCTGGACCGACCAAACGGAACCATCGCGGAGATCCGACCCAGCCCAAGGAAGAGGTTGCGCCAAGCGCGCTGAGCCGCATCGGCACGCCGTTTCAGCTCGACGCAAAAACGCCGGAACGTGAGCGCCGTATGGCGCTGGCAAACTGGATTGCCTCCCCCCAAAATCCGCTTACCGCAAGGGTGATCGTGAACCGCCTCTGGCACTATCATTTTGGTACAGGCATCGTGGAAACACCCAGCGATTTTGGTCTGAATGGAGCGCGTCCCACGCATCCCGAACTGATCGACTGGCTCGCCGGCGAGCTGATTGCCAAAGGCTGGAGTCTTAAACACATTCACCGCCTGATTCTGCTTTCGCGTACCTACCGGCAATCCAGCGCTTACCGAGCCGATGCCTTCGCCAAGGACTCGAATTCGAGACTGCTGTGGCGCTTTCCACCCCGCCGCATCGAGGCTGAAACTTTGCGGGACACGATGCTGGTAGTGACCGGTAAAATCGATTTCACAGCCGGCGGACAGGGCTTCGATCTTTTTGAGCCAAACGATAATTATGTGCGCGTGTATCGCACCAAGGAAACCTTCGAGGCAGGGGATTTCAGGAGAATGGTCTACGCAAAGAAAACGCGCATGGCGCTTGATGATTTTTCAGGCGCATTCGACTGCCCCGATGGCGGGCAGCCCGCCCCAAAGCGTACAAGCTCGACGACGCCATTGCAGGCGCTGAACCTGCTGAATGGGCCATTCGCAATGCAGCAGGCGGGATTCTTCGCTGAGCGCGTCATTAGCGAATCGGGCTCGGATCCGCATTCGCAAGTGCGTCTGGCGTTTCGGCTGGCGTTCGGACGGGAGCCCGGGGCGGACGAGCTCGGAGCCGCTGCGGAGCTGGTGCGGCGTGAAGGCTTGCCGACGCTCACTCGAGCGCTTCTCAACGCCAACGAATTTATCCGCCTTAACTAATTCACCCGATGAACCCACTGAACTTATCGCATGCAGGCCGTCACTTGCTTTCGCGCCGCGACTTTCTGCAATGGAGCGGGACGGGTCTCGGGGGCATTGGACTGGCGTCCATCCTTGCAGAGCAGGGATTGCTTGCGAACGAGACGCCGATCCGCCCTCAAATCGATCCCGCGCGACCGTACGCTGCCCGCACCCCGCATTTTGAACCGAAGGCGAAACGCGTGTTGCTGATTTTCTGTTCGGGCGCGATCAGCCATGTGGATACATTCGACTACAAGCCGGAACTGGTCCGCAGGCACGACACCCCGATGCCGGGCGCCGACGGTCTGGTGACCTTCCAGGGCGAGCAGGGCAACCTCATCAAGCCGCTCTGGGAATTCAAGCCTCGCGGGCAGTCTGGAAAAATGGCAAGCGACCTCCTGCCAAACCTCGCAGAGCTTGTGGACGACATGTGCTTCATCCATTCGATGACCGCCAAATCCAATACGCACGGGCCGGCGGAAAACCAAATGAGCACCGGCTACATTCTGGACGGCTTTCCAAGCGCAGGCGCGTGGGTGAGCTATGCGCTGGGTTCGGTGAATCAGGATTTCCCCGCCTTCGTTGCGATCCCTGATCCGCGCGGGATTCCGCAGATCG
This sequence comes from Chthoniobacteraceae bacterium, assembly GCA_044370935.1. Taxonomy (GTDB): domain Bacteria; phylum Verrucomicrobiota; class Verrucomicrobiia; order Chthoniobacterales; family Chthoniobacteraceae; genus Chth-196. The sequence goes on along the minus strand of JBILUQ010000240.1, from coordinate 26 downwards.
GGCCGCGCCACTGGCAGTCGGCTTTC
>JBILUQ010000019.1:0-24996 GCA_044370935.1 Chthoniobacteraceae bacterium | reverse complement strand
ATGGCGGCCGATCAGGGCGCGAAAAAGGCCGAGTTCCTGGCGAAGTACAAGGCAGAAATGGCTGAGTTTGGGAAGGTGGTTGATGCTCTTGAAGCTGCAGTGAAGAGCGGCGACACGGCGGCCGCAAAGGCTGCGTTCGTCAAACTCGGCGAGTTGAAGAAAAAGGGACACGAAGAGTTTAAGAAAGACTAGTTCGTCGACGATCTTGAATCTTTGAATCGAATAAATCCTTCTCCCTGCTTATGACACGCGCACAGGTCCTTGACCTGTATTTCATGGACGCCCGCTGCAAACTCATTGAGTTGGCGGCGTTCTTGGACCGCGTTGATCGTGCGGAGGGAGAGGATGATTTTCGATTGAATGCATTGCGCGAAGCGATGAAATCGCTGTCCTTAAACCAACCGGCTCGCGCAAAGTCGGTGCTGATGGCCCTAAGTGATCCTACACACGAGCCGCTTAACTCTGCGCCCGGGAAGGGAGCTTGTGGGGCTTGGCCTGGACCGCAGAAGTGATTCCACTGGTTCACGCTTGGGAGGCGCGCTCGGGGTTGTGAGACTTTTTGTGAGCAGAGAGCGGATCTGCCGTCTGCTCGGTTTGCTTGTTCCGGCGTAGCGGAATTTTTAGACAGGCTGTTTTTATGCGTTACATAGAGCCCCATGCCCACATGGTGAGCCGCACCACCGACGACTACGAGGCGATGCGCCTTGCGGGCTGCGAGGCGGTTTGCGAACCCGCATTCTGGGCTGGGTTTGACCGTGGCAGTGTCGACGGATTCCGGGATTATTTTTGCCAGCTCACCGATTATGAGCCCAAGCGGGCGGCGAAGTTTGGCCTTCCTCATTTCAGCTGGCTATGTATCAACCCTAAAGAGTCCGAGGACATGGGGCTGGCGCGCGAGGTGTTGTCGATCATTCCCGAGTTTCTGCAGTGCAACACTGTCCTCGGAATTGGCGAGATCGGGTTGAATAAAAACACGAGGAACGAAATCGAGATCCTGCAAGAGCACATCGATTTGGCTGCTGAACACGAGCAGCTTATCCTGGTCCATACGCCTCACCTGGAGGACAAGTTCAAAGGAACAAAGCTGATTTTAGATGTGCTCAAAAACGACTCCAGAATTCAACCCGGCCGCGTGATCATCGATCACGTCGAGGAACACACCGTGGACATGGTTTTGGATTCTGGGTTCTGGGCTGGGATCACTCTCTATCCGGAATCGAAAGCCACGCCCGCGCGTGCCATCGACATGGTGGAAAGGGCTGGGATGCGAAACATATGGCTGAATTGTGCATGCGATTGGGGGCGTTCTGAGCCGCTTGCGGTTCCAAGGACCGCATTGGAGATGCGGCGCCGAGGGCACTCCGTAGGGGCGATTGATGACCTGATTTATGGCAATCCAATGAGGTTCCTTTCCCAAAATCCGCGATTCCAGATTCTTTGAATGCGGTTTGATTTTAAGTGTAGGCGCAGGGAGGATGAGGCATGTGCGTGAAGAGATCCGCGGTATTTTTCAGGCGCCTTGAACGCGCCCGTGGGGTGGCGTTTCTCGGGCACTCGGCGGCTGTTGCTGTCGTGGCTGGTTTTATCGCTTGTTTTTTAGACGCGTCGCTTTTTGCCCAAGCTCCAGCCGCTGTTCCGGCTGCTGCTCCATCGAATTCGCAGTACGCGCCAACTTTGGATACACAGAAGCAGGCGCGGACTTGGTACTTCACTATTCCCGCGCCGCGCGGCCAGATTTGTGATCGCGAAGGGAGGCCGATGGCCCTCCAAAAAGTCGCATACAATCTCGCAGTCGCCTTTCCGCGTCCTCTGAATTTGAGCGACCCGGACGTGATCGATTTTGTCGATGCAGAGGCGCAAAAGGCGGCAAAGTTGCTGAATCGACAGGCCTCGCTTTCGCAGGAAAGCGTTCTCAAGCATTATCACAACCGGGGTTTGATGCCGTTCGTGATTATGCAGAATCTTACGGAGGATGAGCAGGCGAAGGTTAAGGCTGCTCAGAATCCCGCGTGGGAGCTGTCGCCCTTGTATCTGCGGGTCTATCCTAATGGTGCGCTCGCAGGTCACCTTCTTGGGTATGTTGGGCGGATGGGCCGTTTTTTGGATGGTGCGGTCGAGAACGGCGAGCCGCTGTGGCCTGATACGGAGGGGCGTGACGGACTTGAAAAGACGTTCGACTCTATCCTCAGGGGTGAGTCAGGTCAGATGAACGTGATCTACAACGGTGTGGGCAAAAAGTCATCAGAGCAGGTCACGATCACTCCGTTGGCGGGAAAAAGCGTAATCACGACGATTGATTTGGAACTTCAGAAAATGTGTGAGCGCGCGCTTCAGGCTGGAACTAAGCGCGGCGCGATGGTGATTATGGATCCGTCCAACGGCGATATTCTTGCCCTCGCGTCCTGGCCTCCGATGGATCCAAACCGTTTTGTTCCGACGATCAGCAAGTCCGAATACGAGGCGATGGAAAAGGACAAGAATCAGCCGCTTTTCCCCCGATTTTCGCTCGCGTCGTATCCTCCGGGCTCAACGTTTAAATGCTTTGTGGGACTCGCGGGTCTGTCTGCTGGAGTGATCCATCCGGAGGACCATTTCAACTGTCCGCCCGCCCTGCAGATAGGAGACCATCTTTTCCATAACTGGAAAAAAGAAGAACGCGGACAGCTCAATTTCGCGGAGGCGTTGGAGCAGTCCTGTAATACCTGGTTTTATCAGGTTGGAATGAAGATGGGCGGAAAGCTTATCACAGACTGCGCTGAAAGCGTTGGGTTCGGGGATCGAACAGGCGTTCCTTTGCCCGATGAGAATCCGGGTCTCATTCCCACGGACGAATATTTACGGGCAAAACACGGTGTGCGCCTCAATGGGGGGCAGCTTGCGATGCTTGCGATCGGGCAGGGTGCCACGGAGATCACTCCTTTGCAGATGGCTCAAGGCATGAGTGTGATTGCCAATGGAGGTGTGCTGTATCAGGCGAGACTTGTGAAACAGGTGCAGGATGTCACGGGTGAGGTTGTGAATGCGTATGAGGTGCGTGCGCGCCGGCGGATCTCGATTTCACCCGAGGCCATGTCTGCGCTACGTCTCGGAATGACCCAGGTTGTCACGGGAGGCAGAGGCACTGCTCATCAGGCAGCAGTGGACAAGGTGACCGTCGCGGGAAAGACCGGAACCGCCCAATGGCGCAGCTCCAGCACGGTCGCGTGGTTTGCAGGGTTCGCACCAGCCGAGGGGCCTCGTTTAGCTTTCGCGGTCGTATATGAGGGGGATCCGAACCGCAACGATGTACACGGCGGGTCACATGCCGCGCCGATGATTGGAAAGGTGCTAAAGGAGTACTTTAAAGATTCCGAAAAAGCGAAGCCTGTGAAGTTTCAGGATGCGAGTGGAAATGAAATTGATTTCAAATACAAAGCCGCACCACAGCGAGTTCTGCCTATCGAGCCTTCGGATCAAGAAACCGCGCCGCAGGACCCGACGCCGGCTCCTGCCAAGACTCCTTTCTGGAAAAGACTGTTTGGTTAGCGGGTTGGTGCTTTGAAATTTTTGTGCGGTCGCGTTGAGGCGTACGGCGCTTGCCCTCGAAGACCTGTTTCCTCATGCTGGGAGAGTGAAGGTTTTGCTGGCTCCCGATAAGTTCAAAGGATCACTCAGCGCAGTTGCAGTTGCTGAATCTATTGCGCGCGGCTGGAAGGAAGGCATGCCGTTTGCGCAGATTCAGTTCGCGCCAATCGCTGATGGAGGGGAGGGGTTTTGCGAGGCTTTGGCTTTCTCGCTTGGCGGCGTTCGGGTGGAGATAGAGTCGAAGGACGCGATTGGCCGTGACATTGTCAGCAAATACGCGTGGGTCGAGGCAACGGCGACCGCTGTGATCGAGATGAGTGATTCCTCCGGCTTGTGGCGTCTTCAGCGTTCGGAGTTGTCTCCGATGCGTGCGAACACTTTCGGCACTGGCCTGTCGATACGCGACGCGATTAACCGTGGGGCACGCCGCATTTATGTGGGATTGGGCGGAAGCGCGACAACTGATGGGGGAGTAGGGATGGCGGCGGCCCTCGGGGTGCGTTTTCTCGATGCAACGGGAAAATCTTTGGAGCCAGTTCCTGAACTCCTTTCGAGCATTGCACGGATCGATTTTACGGAAATGGTTGCAATGCCGGAGCTCATCGCGGCTTGCGATGTTCAAAATCCGCTCCTTGGGGTGCGTGGAACAGCTCGGGTTTATGCGCCACAAAAAGGCGCCGGCGAGCGCGAGATTGACCTATTGGAGGCTGGGCTTACTAATCTTGCGGATGTGATTGCGCGAGATTTGGGAGTCGATTTTCGCGACACCCCGGGAGTTGGAGCCGCGGGTGGCATCGGTTTTGGGCTTTTATCGTTTTGCAGGGCAACAATGCAGCAGGGGTTCGATTTGGTCGCATCTGCGGTTGGCTTGGGCGACTTGGTTGCGGCAGCCGACCTCGTCATCACGGGGGAGGGGCGTTTAGATTCACAAACGCTCGAGGGCAAGGGGCCGGCAGGCGTCGCGGCGATGGCGCGCGGAAACGGCAAGCCGGTTCTGGCTTTCACCGGTTCGATGGAACACGGGGTCCCGTTTGAAAAGTGCTTTGATGCGGTGATTCCGATCATTGATGAGCCGGTAAGCCTCGAGGAGGCCATGAGACGGGGTGCGGAATTTCTCGAAAGAGCTGCCGTTCGAGCTGCGAGGCTGTTACAGGTGAAGCCATAATTATGAGTGATAAGCGAGTTGCGTTGTTGTTTTCAGGCCAAGGCGCCCAGGCTGTTGGAATGGGGCGGGATCTAGCTGCTGCATTTCCCGTGGCTGCGGACCTTTTCAAAAAAGCGGATACGGTTTTGGGTTATGAATTGAGCCGGATCGCGTGGGAGGGGCCGGAAATTGAGCTGACCCAAACGCGCTATTGCCAGCCAGCCTTGTATGTGCACGGGCTCGCGTGTCTGGCTGCGCTTCGCTCAGTTGCCGGAGATTTCGGCGTGCATGCATGCGCCGGTCTTTCTTTGGGAGAATTTACGGCGCACGCCGCTGCGGGAACTTTTGCTTTTGAGGCGGGGCTTCAACTGGTTGCAGAGCGGGGAAAGCTTATGCAAGAGGCATGCGAGGCAAGCGCAGGCGGCATGGCGGCGATGATCGGTGGCGAGGAGTCTTCTGTTGTCCAGTTGGCTGCTGACTGTGGCGTGGATGTGGCTAATTTCAACAGCACCGGACAGATTGTACTTTCGGGTGAGGCTGCAAAAATCGAGCAGGCGGTCGCCCTCGCTAAGGAAAGGGGGATTCGAATGGCAAAAGCTCTCAATGTCGCTGGAGCGTATCACTCGCGCTTGATGAGGCCTGCTGCGGACAAACTTGGGGCGGCCCTTGCGGAGGTTCCGATGCATGCGCCGTCCTGCATGGTGATTTGCAATGTGGACGCTAATGAGGTTTCCGAGCCAGCGCGCATTCGTGAAACGCTCCAGCGGCAGGTCACGGGCTCGGTGCGCTGGACTCAGTCGATGGAGCGTCTTGTTGACGAGGAGAAGTGTGACCTGTTTCTGGAGCTGGGCCCCGGCGGCGTTCTCTCGGGCTTACTTTCGCGGACACGTAAGGGCGTGCCGTGCTTGTCTGTGACTGATGTCGCTTCGATCGAGGCTGCGGCCGCAGCACTTGCCGGCGCTTGAGAGAGGCGAGGTATAAAGGGTCGAGGCATCCGCTCTCGTCTGTCGTTGAATCAAAGTACGCCTGCTTGTTTAAAAGAAAACCAGGGCATTCTGCCGTTGTCTGGAGAGCCCACGATGACGTGGTCCAAAAGCTGAACTTGCAGAAGTTTTGAAGCCTCGGCGAGCCGGGTGGTTAGGCGCCTGTCGGCCTCGCTCGGAGCCGGGTCGCCCGAGGGATGGTTGTGGACGAGCACGAATGCGAAAGCAGCCGCTGTGAACACCGGCTGAAAGATATCGCGCGGATGCGCTATGCTCTCGTTCACGGTTCCCTTGGAAATTTCCTCCACGCGCATCAGATGGTATCGTGTGTCCAGAAGCACGACGCGGAGCGACTCCTTGCAGAGTGATCGCATTTCCATCCCTAAAAGCTGGAACACTCGCTCCGGCGAATCAATCCGCTCCTTGCGCACGCTCTCCTTGCATAGGCGGCTTGCGAGCCCGAATGCCGCCACCAGCTGAATTGCTTTTGTCGCGCCGATGCCTTTGACCCGTTCCAGCTCACATGCCGTGCACCGGCTGATGCTGCTTAGGGAGCCGTAGCGCTCAAGCAGGCGCTCTGCGATCTCGATCGCGCCGGGCTCGGAAATGCCACTGCGCAAGAGAATCGCCAGCAATTGCCTGTCGGAAAGTACAGCGCTGCCGTGATCCTCCATTTGTTTGCGGGGATGCTCCTCCTCCCGCCTCAGCCTGTGATTGGCTTGCTCCACATCTAAAGAATCGCACCGCGCGTTGAACTCAGCCCGATATTCGGAAATCAGAAGGAGACTGAATTGCAGCCGCCTGTCGCTTCCGTTAGCCTCACGCCGTAATTCATTCACATTCCTCCCAAATGAGCATCAACCGACGAAACTTTTTCTCCGCTGGAGCCATGGCGTTTTCAGCCGCAGCACTGTCCCCAAAAGCAAGATCCGCCGAAACTGGGGCAACCCATATGGGCCTTCCGGACTCAGTCGATCCATCGTACCGGATTCGAAACAAAGGAATCCGCCATACATTGATGGGCTGGTGCTGGAAACCGATGGACACGTTGGAGCTGGCTAGGCAGGCAAAGGAAATTGGGTTGGTTGGAATCGAGGGCGTCGACCGGAAATACTATCCTGCACTTCGCGAGATGGGATTGGAGATATCGTTAGTCAGTTCCCACGGGTTTGCCAACGGGCCTTGCAATCCTCGGTTCCGGGAAGAAGTGATCGCAAAATTAAACGAGGCGATCGACGTCGCTGCGGATGTGGGATGCAAAAAGGTAATCACATTCACGGGAATGAAATTCGATGGAATGGATCCAGAGCGTGCGGCGCGTGACTGCGTGGATGTGTGGAAAAGCGTGCTGCCTCATGCAGAAAACAAAGGCATTACACTAGTGCTTGAACATCTGAACTCCCGCGATGCAACACACCCGATGAAGGGTCATCCCGGTTACTTCGGTGATGATGTGGAGTTCTGTGTCGAACTCATCAAGCGCGTGGGCAGTTCAAACTTCAAATTGCTCTTTGATATCTATCACGTGAGTATCATGAACGGGGATGTTATCCGCCGCTTTCGAACGTATCGGGATTTGATCGGGCATGTTCACACGGCTGGAAATCCCGGGAGATGCGAGTTGGATAGCCACCAAGAGATTTGTTATCCGGCTGTGATGAAAGCTGTGGTCGATGCTGGATACCACGATTTCGTTGCGCATGAATTCATTCCAACTTGGTCAGACCCGATCCTTGCGTTGAGGCATGCGGCGATGGTTTGCGACGTGTGACGCACCTCGCAAATATTGAGGTCTATTTGAGGTGCCCGCTAACGGCGCCAAATCGTCTTTGTGCAGCCTCTCTCGCGAGGTTTAGGGATGGGTCCTTGAGCGACTCCATTTTCTCAAGAATTTGTGCGGCGAGTTGGGTGCGCGCTTTACTTGCCTCCTCGCTTTGCTCGGCGATGAGATTTTTGGTTTCATCTGGATCTGATGCGAGGTTAAAGAGTTCGTCGCGTCCTTCGTTTAGGAAGTCGCAGATGAGTTTCCAGTGGGGGGTTCGCAGCGCGCGCATGTGAGTGTGCGACTGATGTTTGGTGGAGTATTCCGCATAAAAAGTTTCGTCCCAGTCCGTTTTTTTGCCTCGAAGAAGCGGCTCTATGTTGCGTCCGCGCACAGCGGCGTCGGCGGGTATGTTTCCATTTGCGATCGCGGCAAAGGTTGGAAGCCAATCGAGGTGAGAAATAGTGTGCTCGTTGACCGAACCCGGGGCGATGACTCCGGGCCACCGAACGATCATCGGCACGTGAAGTGATGTGTCGAACATGTTGGGACGTTGGCCCGAGGGAATATTCTGGGTCGCAGGTGGGAGCGCTTCCTTTTTTAAAAGCCAATGCCCGTTTCCTTTGTGGTAAACGCCGTGGTGCCCCATGTTGTAGCCGTGGTCAGACGTGAGAACTAGGAGGGTGTTTTTACTCAAATCTAGAGAGTCCAGAGTATCAAGAATACTACCGATATTCCGGTCGAGCGCGGCTACCGAGGCTAGATATTCCCGCGTCATTTTAAGCGCGCGCTCCGAATCCAACCCCGGATAATCGGGGTTCGGAATTGAGAGTTCAACGTCTTTAAGCTTTGCCCAGTCTTGCTCGGGGACGGGCAGGTATGCGGCGTGTGGTTCGCGAAAATGTACGCTTAGTGCGAATGGTGTCGCTTCCCTGCGATCTTCCAGCCACTTGATGGCTTCCTGCGCAAAAAGCTCCACGACAAAACCCTCGCGCTTGTCCGTTTTGCCGTCCTTTTCATAGCTAGGATTTAGCGGCGATGTTCCGCCGCCGACAAGCCCGGTGAAAAATCCGTAGCCGCGCTTGGTGGGATGCTGCTCCGTCATGTCACCGAGGTGCCATTTGCCTATAAGCGCTGTCTGATAGCCGGCGTCCTTGAGAATGCGAGGCCATGTCGCATAACGTTCGTCGAGGCCTACGCCCTTGTCTTCCTTTGGATGGATCCAGTCAGTGATCCCGAGTTCGGAACCGTACCTGCTGGTCATAATGCTTGCACGCGACGGGCTGCATACGGGCGTAGGCGTGAATGCGTTTGTGAACCGCATTCCTTCGCGTGCGACCCGGTCCAGATTCGGTGTATGGGCGTGTGGATACCCCGAGGCTTTCAATGCCCAGGGAGCCTGGTCATCGGCCATGATGAACACAATATTAGGCCTCGCGTTTGCCGCGATTGCAGTTGCATGGGAGCTCAGCAGAACGCCTGAGATCAAGAGGGGAAAGAGTTTCATAGTCTTTGGGTCGGCGGAGGTGGATTTGAAAGAGGGTTAATCGATGACCGCGCAGGAGATCAGTTCAAGGACCCGTCTGAGTCCATCGTCCCCGCTTGCGCTGCCCTCGTTAAAAGCGGTTCGGGGGATTGGCTGCCAATCTGCTCTTGAGTGGTCGGTGAATGCCGGTTGTGGAAGGCCTGTCATCGCTGGGTCGTACTGGCCGTCCTTTCCCCCAAGCTTGTAAATCACCAAATCAAGCGATGGGATAACAAACAGCCCAAAGCCTCCCGCTCCTGATTTGAAGAATGCGTCGGTCGGCGCCGCGAGAACGTGCCCGTCCGCGTTGTTTTCAAATTGCAGCACGAATGGACTGTGCGGGTTGTATGGGGATGATTGCTGGCAGAGCTTGATGTAGGACTCCGGGATGAGTTGCTTGCCTTCCCATTTTCCCGCCTTGGCGAGGCAATATCCGAAGCGAAGAGCATCCGTTGCGTGAACTGCGATGCTTCCCGCTCCGTTGGCGTGGGGCATCAGGAAATCGCCGCGCTGAAGGCAGTAGCCCCATGACTCCCATCCCATTGGACCGGCAAGGCGAGTGCGGATGTAGTCTTGCAGCTCCATGCCCGTGATGTTTCGGAGCACAAGGGAGGCAATGTGCGGCGAGGGGGACGAGTAAGAGTATCCTGCGCCCGGATCGGTCCACAGTGGCACTCGGAGAGACGAGCTGTCCAGATCGCGTATGTTCTGGCCCTGCACGGGCTTGAGCGGCTGTGGTTTGCCGAGGACAAAACCGGACGGAGTTTGCCCCTCGCCCCAGTAACCCGCCGTCATACACAATAACTGGCCGAGTGAAATGTCGCCTTTGCGTGGGTCATCCAATGGGAAAGCTTGGGGAAGAAACTTCTCGGTGAAGACCTTTGTGTTCAGTCCTTGCGGGATCTTATCCTTGAACTCCTCAAGCATCACACCGCATGCGATGCTTGTGTATGCCTTGCCGGTGGATGCCATGTCCGGATTCGCATTCCTGCTGGCGCGACCAAAGTATTTTTCGAATACCAAGTAGCCGCGCCGAACAACGAGCAAGCCTCCGTTGGGCGTGCCCCTTTCGCAGACTTTGTATGCTGTTTCCAGCCGCTTGATGTCTAACCCAGCCTTCGTCCTGATCTCAGTTGGATCGTTGAGTGTGCGCCATCCGCCCTTGCTATCCGGTGGCGGAAAATAATCCTGCGCTCCCATAAGAACTGGTGCCGCCAAGAATAAATGGATGAACGTGGAAAGTAGTTTTGGTCTCATCGGGTAAAAAATATCGACGGCAGTAGACGAGAAAGATTCACGGCTGCGGAGTTTTCGCGCGCGGGCCCTTGTTGGGTTTGTGCGGTTGGAGGTCCGCTTCGGACGCGGGCACGTGCAAGAGTCCTTTGTTCTCCTGTTCTTTCAACCAAGTGTCATATGCCTTAGCGCGGCCGCCCATGTACTTGTATGTGTCAAAAATCGCGCCATTCCCTAGGATCCGGGGGTCGGCCTCCTCTTTCAGCATGGCAACCATTGTATTGCGCAGAGAATCGAGGGTTGCACTGAACCCAAGGTCGTTCGTCAGATTGTTGACTCCGCTAGGATCAGTGCGCAGGTCATACAATTCTTCGCTTGGGCGCAGGCCGAATGATAAATCGAAAAAGTGGCCGCGCATCAGTTTTAAAAGTTCCTTTGTTGGACTCGGATCGCAGTTCCCAAAGTCCGTCTCGGGATTGCATGCTGGCCAGCGCTCCGGGTGAAAGTTGCGGACATACAAGAAATCCTTGGTGCGGATTGCCCGCACAGGGAATCCCCAGTCGTTGGGCCTCCCCAAATCATGCCGCTCTTTGCCCACTAGCATGGTGTCGCGGTTCTCGATCCAGCCTGATTTATCGGAGCGCAGAATGTTGAGCAGACTTTTTCCAGTGACCTGTGGATGTGGTGTCAGTCCGGCAAGCTCGAGAAATGTGGGAGCAAAGTCGCGGACGTTAATGAAATCCTCCACGACGCGATTTGGTTTGATCGTGCGCCCCCACCGCATCGCAAGCGGAAGATGAAAGCCGTCTTCATGGATTTGCCCCTTCACAAATGGGAACGGCATCCCGTGGTCGGATGTAACCACGATCAGGGTGTTGTCGATCTCGCCGGATGCCTCCAGCGCTGAAAGAATCCTCCCGATGTGGGAGTCCGCGTATTCAACTTCAACAGAGTAGTCGGCAAGGTCACTCCGCACTAAGCTCACGTCAGGGAGGTACGGGGGGACAAGAATCGAATCAAGGGGTTTGCCTGTTCGAGTTCCTGAGTCGCGCTCGTAAGGGCGGTGCGGTTCATGGAAGCCGACCCAAAAACAGAATGGCTTCGAGCTATCGCGCTCGGACAGGAACGACTCGAAATTCTTTGAGTAGTCGATCGGGCCTATTGCCTTGGCTGGAGGTGTTGTTTTGTGCTGGTCAAAGCTCGGACCCGCCGGGTTCCGGGTGCGCCCATTCAGCTTGAAGTCTCCCGGGCCCCATCCCTTGCCCGTTAACCCAACCGTGTAGCCCGCAGACTCGAGCAAGTCGGGGTACACAGCAAATTTCGGAGGGAAAATGCCGCCGTGACACGAGGCTTCCTCGAGTTGCCATGTGTTGCGACCCGTGAGAATGCTTGCGCGGCAGGGGCTGCATTTTGGATTCGATGTGAATGCGTTTTTGAACAGCACTCCCTCCTTCGCGATGCGGTCGAAGTTCGGAGTCTTTACCCATTGGCAACCATAAGCACCCGCATGCTGCCATCCCCAATCGTCGAAGATGATGAAGAGAATATTAGGCTGCTGCGGGCTCTTTGCACTTGCTGGGGCAATTCCAGCGAGAACCAAGAGCACTGCGAAGAGACTTGCGGGAATACTAAAGTTGAAACGTTCGTGGGGGGTCATAATGGTGGCGGTTTTTAAGTCAAAGTTAGATCACCCAGTCATCCCAAGATTTGCCGCGTTGATCTTTGTTCAGCATTTGAAGCTGGCGTTCCTCGTAGAAAACCAGCGAGCGCGGCGGCACGCTGTGCGTGAGAAAGACGCTCGCCGCCACGGTGGATCCGGCGCCGACAACCGTGTCGCCGCCCATGATTGTTGCTCCGGCGTATATGGTGACGCCATCTTCGAGGGTTGGATGACGCTTTTTTCCACGCAAAGCCTGGCCACCGGAAAGCGATCGCGCAATCAGCGAGACGCCCTGGTACAGCTTGACGTGCGAGCCAATGACGGCCGTCTCGCCGATCACCACTCCAGTGCCGTGATCGATGAAGAAATGGGAGCCGATTTGCGCGCCAGGATGGATGTCGATTCCGGACCGGGAGTGCGCCCATTCGGTCATCATTCTTGGAATGATCGGAACACCCTGGAGATAGAAGATGTTAGACAGACGTTGAATCGCGAGGGTTTCGATGAATGGGTAGGCGACGATGATTTCTTGTGTGCCCGATGCCGCTGGGTCCCCCTCGAAGGCTGCGGTTACATCCGATCCGAGAACCTCGCGCACCTTCGGTATCGAGCGCAGGAATTCGACTAGGAGTTTTTCGGGATCCAACTGCAGCTCCTTGGGGGCATGTGAGCGCAAACTTTTACGCAACTCCGCGAGCAGCCTGTCTGCAATTGAAAACAAGCGATGTGTAGTGACCCTGCTGAGGTGAGACGAATGAATGGGCTCCTGATCGTGGAATCCTGGAAAGACGATCTGCAAAAGATCTTCGCAGATTGAAGCGACTGCGCGCTTGGACGGCAGGTTTGACTCGTCTACGTTATTCATCCCGCCCGCCGTCCGGTACGAAGTCAGGATTGCCTCTGTGATTTTACCAAGATCGAGTTCCATTCTGTTCCAAACGTGATGGGAATGCCGGCCAGCATCAATCCGAAAGCAGTGGGACTCCCAACTTGCCATGAGCTAAGCCACTTCAGCAGATGACAGCAGGTCTTTTGTCTGCTTCGATGTTGAGTGCAAGTGTTTTACTGATTCATGACGGTTTCCTTTCTGTGCCCTCACTGCAGTCATTTATTCGAGGCCAAACCCGAGGTGTTTGGCCAGACTTGCGCGTGCACAGGCTGCGGTGGTTTTTTTACTGTTCCAGCGCCGTTGGAAAAAGAAGACGCAAGCGAGGTTCAGGGTCAGGAAGACGGCCGTAAAGCCATTTCGGCTTTGCTGGAGGAGAACGAGAGTCTGAGGAAGGAAGCGGAAAGTCTTAGGGAACGCCTTTCAACCAAGGAGCGGGAGTTTTCCGAGGGGCTCGTTGAGCGGAATGCGCTCCGCGAGCGTGTCGAGGTAAGCTTAAAGACGCACAAGCAGGTTGAGGCTGATTTTGCGGAGTCTCAAAAAGTGCTTGTCGCCTTGCGGTCTGAGGTGGGGGCTGCTAACGCAGCGCTGAAAAGCGCCGAGGCTGTGGGCAAAGAGGCCGCGAAGAATGTGAGTCTGCTCGAGCAGAAGCTGCGTGAGACTGACATCCTGCAGCAGCGCTTGAACGGATCGTTGGAACGGGTTGAAGTTTTAACGTTGGAGTGTGCGAAGGGGGCGAAGGAACTGGATGCTGAAAAAGCAAGGAACAGCGCGCTTCAGACGGAAATACGGACTCTTCAGGAGGGGCGTGAATCTCTCTTGGGTGAACTGAAGCAATCCAATCTTCAGAGTGCGCAGTCCGCGTCGCGTTTGAATGAATTGGACCAGGAGTCTCAGGTGCTGCGCTCTAAAGTTGCCGAATTAAGCGGGGCGGAACACCAAAGAAGGAACGCAGAAAAAAGATTGAAGGAGGCTGAGGAAAAACTCGCGGAGCTTCTCATAAATGAGAAAAGCCGGAGTGAAAAATTCCAGCAACATGAGCGAGCTCTGCAAGATTCCCGCGCTCGGATCGCCGAGCTTGAAACGGCACTCGGACGTTCAAAGGCTGATTGCAAAGTGCTGCGGACAGAGGCTCAAAGAAAGCAGAGCAGTGTTTACCAAACAGCACCCGGTTCTGAGCTAGGCGGTGAGAAAGCGAGGGACAGCACCCGTTTTCTGGAGCGAATCAGCGAATTGGAGACGAGGCTGAGCGAAGCGACCGAAAGAGAGACCGGCCTCGCTCGGCAGTTGGTTCTGAAGGGGGAAGAATTGGCAGTGATGCATCATCGATTGTTGCAGTCCGATCATGGGGATCGCTCTGTGCCGCACTTTGGCGGGGTGTTCTCGGATGCATTGAAACGGCTTCATGAATTGCTTCTAATGGTCGAGCGACAGATTGAGAGTGTGTTTAGTGGTTATGTATCATGGGATCGGTCTCGCAGGCGCGCGGTCAGCGCGAGCATTTGTTTGGGTCTGGTAGCGCTGCTAATGTGGGGTGGGTGGCTTGGATTAAACGCGATTGGCGGCGGGCTCTTGCAAGAGACTCCTGCGAGTCCTAGCGATCTAGTGCACGCCACGCCCGTGCTTCGCGAAATTCACGAGGCTGTTTCAAAGGAGCATATCGCAGAGCCCGTGCTTCAGAGGACTGACACGGTGCCGCCTGAGTCCAGTGATGCCAGTCCGCAGGTTTCATCTGCAGTATCCGGCTCCGTGCGGGCCCCCGAATCTGCTGCACAACCAGGGGCTCAGGCTGCGATGCCAAAGCGGGAATCTGAGGGCAGCGATGCTCCGATTGGTCCGGGCGGCGCGGATTTGACGGTTAGTAAAGCGCCCGTTGCAGCAGTGAATGAAACGCACGATGGCAAGGAGCCGATAAAGAATTTGAGCAGGGCTTCGCTGCCGAATCAGTTTTTAGGGACGCAGTTCGGGACGACGCTTTCCGATGTCGCAAATCTGGCTCATTGGACCGAGAGCAACGGTCGTTTGAGGCGCAAGGCGACGTTGGTTGGCGCAGCAGTTGAGGCGGTGCTGATCCCGGATCATGAGAACCGGGTGATGGCTGGTGCGTATGTAAGGGTTTGTCCGCGCAGTACCGAGTCACTGGCTCCGTTTTTGGAGTGGGCGGTTGGAGTCCAGGATGCGGTGGATGCTGAGTACGGAGAGCCGAGTGCCGTTCACGAGGTCAGTGAGGCGGAGGACGCGGCGGCAGTTGTCGAGCGAATTGCCAACGGAAAAGATTTTTACGAGGCAACGTGGGAGCGGCAAAGCGACGACGGATTCATCGTGCTGAGTATTCGTGTCTTCAATGAGCGTTCAGTAGTGTTCCGTTTGGAGTACCTCAACCGGCAGCTTCTGTCCGAATACACCGCGCAACAGCGGAGCGCGGCTCAGACAGAGCCTGAGGTGTCGCCGGATCATTAAGAGGCGTTGATCTGTGTCTCGATCAAAACACGGCGCAGCAGATTGAGGGCGGCCTGCGATGCAAGTTGTTTGAAGCTGAGGCGGTCGGTGTGGAAGCGGTGGCGTTCAACAATGCAACGACCATCGGGTGTCGATAGGGCGATGTAAATGGTTCCCACGGGTTTGGAGTCGGTCCCGCCGGTTGGGCCTGCGATACCGGTTGTCGCGAGAGAGAAGCTTGCGCCGGAGACGCGCTTGGTATTGAGCGCGAGACTTTCCGCAACCGGTTCGCTGACCGCGCCATTCAGGGCGATGAGATCACTGGGCACTCCGAGCGCTTCTTTTGCTTGGTTGGCATAGCAGACGAACCCGTGAGTGAAGATCACAGAGCTTCCCGAAATGTTCGTGATGAGGTTGGCAATGTGCCCGCCTGTGCAGCTTTCGGCTGTGGCCAGCGTTTGCCCTCTCTTGGTTAGCTCGTTGACGATGTACTCCTCGAGACTGTGGGCTGATTGGGGGAGCACCGCCTTGCCAAACGCCTCGAGAATGATGGACTCCGATTTGCTGATCTGCTCGCTGGATCCGACAATCCGGACGTCCACTTCGCCAAGTCTTGCGCAGTACCCAAGCTCAACGCCGAGTTCCAGCAACTGCGCTCCGATTCTGTCCTCCACCACAGACTCGGGAGTGCCGATCACCCTCCATGTCTTCATTTGCCGTTGTGTTCTCGGTGAAGTTTCAGACAGAAGCCTCACGACGTGATTTTCAACCATCGGACGCAACTCTCGCGGCGGCCCGGGGAGAAGGATGAGATGGGGTGAGGATTGCGGCTGTTTGGTTGGGAGCGGAATGGGTGGGATGTAAATTCCAGGAGCGGTGCCGAATTCGTTGTGGATGATTTGCGCGCCCTTCGGGCAGAGGGCTTGCCGCATGATGCGATCGGAAATTGGAATGCCCCTTCTGTTGAGTCGTTCCGCGATGTAGGCCTCAATCTCATGCCTCGGCTCGAGCGGAAGATTCAAAAGCTCCGCTACGATGTCGCGTGTGAGGTCGTCAGAAGTGGGGCCGAGGCCGCCGGTTATCAAGATTAGATCAGCGGTCTTGAACGCGTCTTCCAATGCAAAGCGGATTGCCGGTCCATCGGGAACGGTGACCTGCTTTTGGATCGACAAGCCCAGAGGAAAAAGAGACTCCGCTAGAAACTTCAGGTGCGTGTTTAATACCTGGCCGTACAAAAGCTCCGAACCAGTGTTGATGACCTCGATGCGCATCCCTTTTTTCATGGACGCTGGATTTCAACAGAGGAAAGCTGCCCGGGTTCGCATTCGACCACGATCAGAATGGGGCGGCAGCAAACCGTGCAGTCCTCTATGTACTCATGGCTTCCTGAGGAAGTGTCGATAGTGATGGAGAAGGGCTCTCCACACCATGGACAGTCAATGTGTTCTTCTTGAATGAGACTCATTTGTTTGGATGTTAGAGGGCCTCTGGATCAGTGGACGGCAGGGAGTCAGTTTTCAAACTGGCTCTCCATTTTTGGATGAACCTCATCTTGGTGGCGAGTTCGTTCGCAGAATTAAGCGAGACTGTGGAGCGGTCCATCCAGTGCTCGTTTAGCGTATGCAATGAGCTCTGACAGCTCTCCCACTGGTGAAGGAGTTTCTGTTCGATGATTGCGATCGCGGCTTTGATCTTGTGCTCTTCATGCTTCAGCAGGGCGAGCGAGAGGGGGGATTTGGCGGAGGAGCGTTGTTTTAAAAATTGACCGAGGGCGGCTTTGATCGGGGCGATTTCTGCGAACATCGAGATGAGCTCTTGTGGAATGAAGTTTGAGTCCTTTTGTTGCTCTGGCGGGATGTTGCCGCGTGATTCCACCAGGAACCTCAGCCTGCTCACCGGATCCCTCAGGGTTTGGTAGGCTGCGTTGAGCTCGAGGAATCGGGCGGTGGCGTCCGATTCTGGGTTCGAGTCCGGATGGCAGGCTGCGGCTCTTTCATTAAAGGCCTCCCTCAGCAGCTCAGGATCGATCCAAGGGCGGGGCTCCATTCCGAAGAGGGCGAAGGGATCTTTCATTTGGATGTTTGGGCGCTTTTGCCGCGCTGGCTCTTCGCGGCTGGGATTGCTGTTTCGTAGGATTCCTGTAAGGCGGAAGGGATGAAAGGTTTCTTCCAGAAAACCCTGCTTTGGTTCGGAGTGGTCACCGTTTCCACGCTAATCTGCGTTTCGCGACTGAACTACCATGACCGTGACTTGTGGGCGGGAATCAGTGCGACCGCTACGGATTTTACATCTTGGGTAATGGTAAAATGTCTCCCGAGAGGATAGTTGGATTTTTAGTGGTGTTTTTCGCATGGCAGTGGCCGGCCTTTATCGAGAGAATGAACGCACCGCCGGTTGCGCTAAAAGCGCCTGCAGTCGGGCGGGATCTGGTCCTGTAGCGCTTGAGTTTCTGAGGGAAGTTCTGCAAAGTATAAGGATCCCCATATGCCAATTTGCACAGAACGAGAGCTATCAGATAAGGCGCGGGCTCTTTGGCAGAAAGCCAAGAGCGCAGCGGAGTTGAAAAACCATGGGTACGCCATATCCCTCCTGCAGACGCTTCTGAGAGAAGCGCCGGGTTTTCTGGATGGCCGTAAAGTACTGAGATCGGCGGCGATAGCTCAATCCGGAGGAAAGAAGGGCAGCGGCATGTTCAGCGGGCTTTCCTCCACTTCGTTCCGAGGTAGCGCATCCGCGAAGAAGGACCCCGCGGCCGCGATGGATGCGGCCGAGAAGGCGCTTGAGTCCGATCCTTACAATCCTGGTGCCAACCACTTGCTAAAGGAGGCGGCCGCGGCTGCTGGGTACCCCGAGATTGCGATGTTTGCCCTGGAGACCCTTGTCAAGGCAAACCCTCGTGACACCAAGGTGTTGCATGAGTTGGCGGAAATGTACACTGCCGCTGACAAGCCCGAGCAAGCGCTCGAAATTTTCAACAAGATCGCTCAAATCAACCCGGGGGACCTCGAGGCGCTGAAACGGGCCAAGGACATGGCGGCGACGGCAACCATGAAGCAGGGCGGTTGGGAGACCGCCAAAAGCTACCGCGACCTCATCAAGGACAAGGACGAGGCCAAGCTTCTTGAGCAGAAAGGGCGCACGTTTAAGGACTTAGCGACTATCGAGGGGCAGTTGGCTGAACTCAGCCAGGAGTACGAGGCCAATCCTTCGAATGTGGATGTGGTGCGGCGCATCGCCGGGCTGATGGAGTTGAAATTTGAGCAAACCAAACAGGTCGAGGATCTTGGAAGCACTGTGCAGTGGTATGCGTATTGCAACGAACTGATCAGCGGCAGCGACCCCGCGATCGCGAGAAAGGTCTCGGATCTCAAGGCCAAGCAGTTGGATGTTTCCATCGAAGCGCTGGAGGAGTGGTTCAAGGCTGGTGGCGACGCGCACCCAGAGGCGGAAACGTATCGGAACCAGTTGACTGCGTTGAAGGCCGAGAAGGCCGAAGCCGTTATCGGCGAGGCTCGGAAGCGTGTGGACCGGAATCCGACCGACTTGCAGCTCCGATTCGAGCTGGGTGAGAGGATGGTTGAGGCAGGGCAGTTCAACGAGGCTATTCCCGAGCTGCAGCGCGCTCGGCAGAACCCGAACGCCCGTTTGAAAGCGATCAGTTTACTTGGGCGTTGTTACGAGGAGAAGGGGATGCTCGATCTTGCGGTGCAGCAGCTGAAAGCCGCTGCATCCGAAATGGTCGGGATGGATTTGGTCAAGAAAGAGACCCTTTACCGGCTCGCCCTTCTGCACGAAAAAATGGGCAATCAGGCCGACTACGTCAACTCGCTCAAGGAAATCTACGAGGCTGATTACGGATACCGAGACGTCGCCCACCGGGTGGAGTCCAGCTACGCCGCGGGGTAGAGCGAACCGCGGTGGTGCATTTCACCACCCCGTTCAAGAGGGAGTTATTTCTGTACCGGAAGAAAAGTGATTTCTTCCAGCGGGAATCCCATGCCCTGAGCCTGCTCCAGCATTTGCTGCACAGTCTCGGGATTCGGCTCGGGCGTTCGGGAGAGAATCCACAGGAGCTTCAGGTTGCTCCCCGAAACGATCGCGTATTTGAACGTAGGATCGATCGCCAAAACATGGCGCGGTTCGTTGAACTTGAAGAGAAATGTGCCCGGTTCGGTGTCCTGCCGGTTGAGCGATACCTTGGTGCGACTTACCCAGCGGCCGAACTCGTTTTTCCACCCCAAATCTGAAACCTTCCAGCAGCCATCGGGCTGGCGCAGGTAGGAGGTCTTTACATTCGTGATCCCCGCTTCCGCCTTGTTTGGAACCCGCGCGATCTGGTACCAAGTCCCCTCAAATTTAGACGC
Source organism: Chthoniobacteraceae bacterium (assembly GCA_044370935.1). Taxonomy (GTDB): domain Bacteria; phylum Verrucomicrobiota; class Verrucomicrobiia; order Chthoniobacterales; family Chthoniobacteraceae; genus Chth-196. Next base: position 5,436 of record JBILUQ010000019.1, on the reverse strand, counting down.
ATCAAAGTTTTCAGCCAGATGTGTGCCGATCGGGAGGTCTGTGATCGTTTTGCAGGCCGGCATCGAAAGCGCAAGCAAGCAAAGCAGGCGAGCCATCGCAGGAAGATTTTTCATCAGTGGGCGGCGTTCACGAAGATCTTTAAGAGATGTAAGGGAGAAGCGATCCATGCCAGCTGGGAGTTTTTTGGTTCAGAAATCGCGAGTTGGAGAGGGCAGCCTGCAGGCGGTAAATCAGTTTCAATTTGATTTGGTCGCTCTTGCAAGAGGTTCTACAAAGGCCTGAAGCTTCGCTGCCAAATCTGGGTCCTGCCCCCATTCAGCGATGCGCTTCACAATCGCGCTGCCCACTACAACAGCGTCCGCCACCTCGGCGACCTTGCGCACCTGTTCCGGTGTCGATATTCCGAAGCCCACGGCCACAGGCAGGCTGGTGGTTTTGCGAATCGCTGCGACCCGCTCTGGAAGCGTTTCTGCAACATCCGTGCGCTCTCCCGTGACCCCTTCGCGGGAGACATAGTACAGAAAACCGCTTGCGTCGGCAGTTAGGGTCGCAATGCGCGAGTCGGGCGTTGTCGGGGCGATCAGTCGAATGCGCTTGAGCGGAGTTTCCGAGTTGAAGTCGGGATTCGACGAGGCCTCGTCCGGCGGCAAATCCAAGATGAGAAGCCCGTCCACGCCCGCTTTCTCCGCATCAGCAAGGAACGCCTGAAATCCGTACCGGTAGATCGGGTTTAGATAAGTGTATAGAACAATGGGGATTTCCGATGTTGCGCGGATGTTTCGAATGCACTCCAGCACCTTCGGCGTGGTTGCGCCTGCGGCAAGCGCCCGGGATGCGGCCATTTGGTTGACGATCCCGTCGGCCAGGGGGTCGGAAAAGGGGAGTCCCAGCTCGATAATGTCCACGCCCGCCTTTTCAAGTCCGATCACGATTTCCTCCGTGGCTTTAAGATGGGGATCTCCAGCTGCAATGTAGGCGATCAGCCCAGTTTGATCCGCCGATCTGAGTCGGTCGAAGGTTGTGTCAATTCGGTTTTTCATGTCGGGAGCAAAGCTGTTGTTGCAGTTTAATGGAAGAGTGCAGCTGGGACGACTTCAGTCTTCTCAGTTTTGAAGGGATCGCTAGGCTCTACAGATTGTTATGAAATTAAACATCTTTCTTTTACTCGTCGTCGGTCTTTTCGGGGCTGCATGTGAGCGGCACTCTGCCTCCACATTGCCGGGGCACGGGGGGCATGCAACGCCGCAAGCCGCAAAGGATACCCCGAAGGAGGATTCGAAACCCGCCCAGACGAAGCCCGCCCCTTCGAACGCTCCTGCACCAAAATTTTTTGAGGAAGCAGGGAAAAAATAGTCTGCGCACCTTTCAACTTGGGAGCGCCTGCTTGCGTTAACAATTGGGAAATGTTGGGCTTAGGAGATCATGAATTCACTTTTCGATTTATCTCAGGATATTGCGGTCGTCATTGGTGGCACCGGCGTTCTTGGCGGCGCACTTGCTGAGGGGTTGGCCGCCGCGGGCGCGCGGGTCGCGGTGCTTGGCAGGAATGCCGAACGAGGCGAGGCCCGTGCCCACGCCATCCGCGAAAAGGGAGGGCAGGCGCTGTTCGTGGCCGCCGACGCGTCTGACAGGCAGTCGCTGGAAGCGGCGCTTCAGAGGGTGAGCAAGGACCTGGGAGTCCCAACGGTTTTGGTCAATGCCGCAGGGGGCAACGATCCGAAGGTCACCGTGACAGCCGAAACTCCTGTCGAGCGGATTCAGGCCTCGGACTGGGTTGCCGCGTTTGACTTGAACTTGGTTGGTGGCGCGCTTTTGCCCTCGCAGGTCTTTGGGCCCGCGATGTGCGAGGCTGGCAGGGGCAGCATTATTAACATCGCAAGTGTTTCTGCTCATCTGCCCCTCTCCCGGGTGATTGCGTACTCCTCGGCCAAGGCGGCGGTGCTCAACCTTACGCAGTTCCTCGCCCGCGAATGGGCTTCTTTTGGAGTGCGAGTGAACTCTCTGACACCAGGCTTTTTTCCCGCGGAACAGAACCGGAAACTCCTGTTCAACGACGATGGCACGCCAACCGCGCGCACCGAGGCGATCTGGGGACACACCCCGATGAAGCGCTTCGGACATTCGGAGGAGTTGGTGGGTGCGTGCGTCTTTCTGGCGAGCCATGCGGCGTCTAGCTTCGTGACCGGAATCGACCTTCGTGTAGACGGAGGGTTTCTGAGTCAGACGATCTAGTCATTGCCTGTGCCTTTGGCATGCGCAGTTAGGAACGGTTGATTGCCCCAGAAAAATTCGCAGACCACTTATGAAATTGTTCATCACTTTGTTGGCATTTGCCACTGCGTTCTTTTCAGGCGTTTGCAGCGCCAAGTCCACGGGTGAAAGCATCATCATCTCTGGTGGCGTTTCCCTACACAAATGGGAGATGTACCGGCCCGATCCGCATGACAATTGGTGGATGAATTTTGTGCGGGCAGCCCGCATCCGGATTCAGGAGATCCGTGAAAAGGATGAAGGGGCGCAGATCACGTGGCTTGTATATCGTCCAGCGTACGAGCGGCGTAGCGGTCAGGAGCGGCGGGATCTGCTCGGGCTCATCGATTCGGTGCGGGATGCCTATGGGATCAACCGGGTGTATTTTTCGAGCACGGCGGAACTCGTGTCGTACTTGAACACGGGCCAGGAGCGGAGCCGCGTGAAGATTGAAAACTTGGAATATTTTGGCCACTCCAACAAGGCTTGCTGGATGTTTGATTATTCGAATTTTGTGGATGGAGCTTCAAAAGCCTGGCTCCATGAGGACGATCTCAACCAGCTGCAGGCTGGGATTTTTGAGAAGGATGCTTTTGTGAAAAGTTGGGGATGTCACACGGGCGAGAGCATGAGTCGGGTCTTTAAGCGGTTGACTGGGATTCGGATGTGGGGGGCGGTTGGCAAAACCCAGTATCAGACTGATGAGCTGCCAAAGCTTGCAGGCCGCTGGGGACGGTGGAGTGGGTAGGCGTGCTTTCAGTGAGTGAGGTGGCGGCGGCTTCGGCGCGGATCTGGGGGTGTAGAAAGGACAAATTTACCACCCCCTGACTTCTTGCCTCCAACGTAGAACAGGTTGGAGGGAGGCGTGCATGAGGGATGAAATAAATCTGGATAACGCGGCGATGGCCGGAGCGCTTGTAGCGCTTGAAGGCGGGCGGGTTCGGAGCGTTCGGTTTGGAGGAGTGGGAACGAATGGAAATCCCGGCAGGCGCCGTCGATGGCTGGGGATGGGCGGTGGGCTGATTTTTTTGAGGTCACAAGCGGCTCGAAGTGGTTTTGTCCTCAGACTGATTTGCTTGTGTGCATGCATTGTGTCGGTGTCGCGATGTTACGGGGACACGGGCATGCAAAGCTCGGGCGGCGTAGGGGCGGAGGGGGGAGGGTTGGTCCCTTGTTTGGTTATGCCGGTGGAATCTTGCGTTCAAAACGCTGGGAGGCGTGGCGCTGCGGAAAGTTTCTTTGGAAAGACTGCGGCTCCGTGCCAGAGCGTGAGTCGAAGTGCTGGTGTGCATCGACGCTGGCAGCCCTGGCAGCTGCGCTTCGGCTTGCGCGAAGCGTGGTGCTGCGCGCCCCGATCGGGTCCGCTTGGAACTCCGCTTGGACTCGGAACTCAGCTTGGAGTATCCTGCGCGGCGTTTTACGGTTGCAAGAATGTGCGCTGGGTCGGGGAAGAACTGGTTGACAGTAGTGGAGGTGTGAACCAAGCAGACAAGTGTGAAGAGTTTAGGCCGGGGGAAGCGGGGGAAGCGCGGGGATTGGCGCGGGGTGAATTTCCAGAGCATTCATTTGCGGGGGATGGGATGCGGGTTGCTGCCCCGCGTTGCGCGGTGGGTGATTTCCGTTCGACTCTTGCAGCGGACGCCGAGGCTCGCCACGGCGCTGGATTGTCATCAGGCATCTGGGGGGCGTCCTATCAAGTGTGTTCGCAGCGAGTTTCGGACTCCGGATTGGTGACTTGCCGGATGCCGTCTGCAACCCAATTGGTGCAGTATTTCGGCGAGGCGCTTGGGGAGAGTCCGAATTGGCAGGGTGTCGAGGTTGCTGTTTTTCAGAGGACCGATTGTCTTCAATGGGGGGTGTCTTGGCGGCGGGGGGTGGTTGAGGTTTTGCCTCGGGGAGTTGGGTTGCGTTGGCTTGCGAATGATGATTTTGGCCTAAGCGAATTGCGCGAGTTTTTTGAGGCGCCATTTTTTGAAGCCGCTGAAACGGAGAGGTTTTACCGTTGGTTATCGGAGGGAGGCTGGCATCAGCAGTCGCTTTCAGGCGGAGTGATGTTGAGGATGGGCGTGCTGCGGGGGCGGCGCGCCACTTTGGTGGAAATTAGCTGGCGGCGCGGGGAGGCGGCTTTCGTTCCGTGAATGGGCAAAGCCGCGAGTGGGGGAGCTTTAGTTTCCAGCGTTCCGAGTCTGCGACGCGGAAGGGCGTTGATATTTCGACCCGCTGCTTGTTCGCAGATATCGGTGTGTGGCCTGACGGAAGGCGCGGCTGAAAACCTCTGGCGCCACATGGCGTCTCCCGAAGCACTCGGCGGTATCGGTCGACTCCGTTGTTTTCAATCCGGGTGCCTCTGCTGTGTCGGCTGCTTTTAATAGAGTAGGGAGACGAGGATGGTTTGCGGCCACAACCACTCCGTGTCCTCATCTCCCCCTCATCGAACCGGACGGGCGGGTTTCCCGCATCCGGCTCCCGGAGGCTGTTCACCGGTTTGCTTCATGATTTCCCGTAGGCAGCATGGTGTGGCATCCGATACAGGCCGTATCTTTTCCTCAGTTGTCCGCGGGTATGTTCGGGGGCATATCGTCCTCGGATTTTGGCGTGTTTCTTCCACAGCCATCGTCCGCCCCTGGCTTCCACGTACCACTGCAGCTTGGCGAGCACTCGCGTGCTGTTACCGTAATGAAAGCTTTCATTACGGTAGAGCCTGTCCGCGATTTCAGAACCATCTAGTACAAAGCGCGTTATCGCGTAAAAAAAGAGGGCATGACACGCGAATTTCGCTGCCATGCCCAAAATCAGCGGATTATGATTGAGTTACCACGCTTAACCAGCGCCACTGATGCGCGATTCTTTTACCCTCCAGACCGAGCTCCGCCCAGTTCTCCCAGTCATTCGCGGCTGCAAAGACTACACCCAACAACAAGTCCTCTTACAGCGGGTCGACCGCATTTTAAGACCGAGTGGGCTTGAGGATTTGTTTGTCGAACATCATCGGCAGGACTTTATCCAGCACTCGGATCAACGCACTCGTGCGGTGGGTTTAAAAGAGCACCAACGCCAGGCTCAGGAAAGCATTCAGGCACTCAGGTGCACAGTGCTTAAAACTTTCTGCACTGCGGTTATCGCGAGTTGAGCCAGCGCCTCGCAGAGTGCGCGCTCTACCGTTGGTTTTGTGCGCTGCGAGCATT
>JBILUQ010000018.1:0-25018 GCA_044370935.1 Chthoniobacteraceae bacterium | reverse complement strand
AACCCCTTGAGTTGAGCTGTTAGTGGGGGTAGCCAAACAATTGCCCCAATGAAGTATTGGCTTTCCTTGGTTTGGACGATGCGCAACCAAAGCTTTTCGGTTAATTTTGGGCTGGCAGGGCGCAAAAATGAATCTTAACTCAGGACGAAAGAGCTGAAAGTGAGCCGCGGCCTGGACTGTTAAGCTTTGTTGCGCAACCAGTATGATTGCAATCTGCCAAAGCCTAAGCGGTCGTCGGCCCTGCCCTGCCGCTGGAACGCTTTCAGGAGACGGAGGGCACGGAGCCTTCGTCAGGCCGATGGGAGCGCCACGTCCGGAGAAACATCTGCAGTGTAGTCGACCCCGGAAAGGCCGAATCCAAAAAGGCGCAAAAATTCTTCCCGATATCCTTGAATATCTGAGCACTGCGGAAGATTTTCAGTTGTGACGGAGGGCCAAAGGGCTGCGACCTCGGATTGGACATCAGCGAGCATCTCCCAGTCATCCATGCGGATACGGCTGGCCTCGTCGAGTTGGGCTGAGGCCCCGTTGTAGAGGCGGTCGGCAAATAGACGCTGGATTTGCTCGATACATCCTTCGTGCAACCCTTTTTGCTTCATTACCTTGTATAGGAGGGAAATATAGAGGGGAACCACCGGGATGGCGCTGCTGGCCTGGGTGACCAGGGCTTTGTTTACCGACACGAATGCACCGCCGCCCGTGGACGAGAGTCTTTGGTGAAGTCTTCGGGCTGTCGCCTCCAGATCCTCCTTGGCACGGCCGATGGTGCCGTTGCGGTAGATCGCCCAGGTCAGGTCCGGCCCGATGTAGGAGTAGGCAACCGTTTTGGCGCCTTCCGCAAGTGCGCCGCCCTTCTCGAGCGCATCGATCCACATTTCCCAGTCTTCTCCCCCCATGACTTGGACAGTGTCACTGATCTCCTGTTCACTCGCTGGCTCGATGGAGATGTCAGTTACGAGCCCTTTGTCAGTATCAACGGTTTTCGCCGTGAATGTTTTTTCAACAGGCTTGAGGACGGATTTGTAGGTTTCTCCTGTTTTGGGATGCGTGCGGCGCGGTGAAGCCAGACTGTAAACAACCAGATCAACAGTCCCCAGGTCCTTCCGAATGAGCTCGACGGTTCGATCCTTGATCTCGTTGGAGAACGCATCGCCATTGATGCTTTTTGCGTAAAGGCCCGATGCGTTCGCTGCTCTCTCAAATGCGCAGCTATTGTACCAACCGGCGCTTGCGGGTTTCCCGTTCTCCGAAGGGCGCTCGAAGAACACGCCAACGGTAGCTGCATTCCCTGCGAAGGCGGGTACGATGCGGGACGCGAGTCCGTAGCCAGTGGAGGCGCCGATCACTAGAACGCGTTTCGGCATCTCACGCAGGCTTCCTTTGGTGCGCACATAATCGATTTGTTGCTGAATATGTGCATCGCATCCTTCTGGATGGGCGGTGACGCAAATGAATCCACGGATTTTTGGTTGAATGATCATTGTGAGAGTGCGGCTCGGTATGGTTGAGAATAGCTGATGGTGGCGGGATCGCTTGCTTGCTGCCCTTTTGAGAGGAGCTTGCCTAGCGCGGCTTTCATGACCGGTCCATCAGTTGGCCTTGGTAAGATCGTAGCAGCGAACCCCCTGACGATGTCGAACAAACAGTTTGCCATCGCCAATGCTCGGAGAAGGAACCCAGAGAGCGCGAATGGTGGCTTTCCCAAGTTCAACGCGGTCCTCCGGCGTCGCTTTGACCATGGTGAGGGTGTTGCCGTTGTTCGTCACCACAAAGATTTTTCCGTCCGCCATCACGGGCGACGTAATCGAGGATGAGATCTTCTGGGTCCACGCAACTTTGCCGCTTGTGAGGTTCACGCACCGGTGTTCGTTGTCTTCGAAAAGGTAGGCGTGCCCTTCATGGATCACTGGGCTTGACTGTGAGCGCCGGGCGTCGGTCGGGTGGTTCCAAAGTTGATTTGCGACTGCAGCTGAAATCTTATACCCGGCGAAGCCAAGGCTTTCTTTGGATGACAAAACGGCGGCGAAATCGCCTTCAATTGCCGGTGTGGAATCCCCTCCGCCCGGGAGGCTCCACACTACTTTGCCGGTCGCTGGATCGACTCCCGCGAACTCGCTGCGGCTGTTACAAACGATGAGTTTTGCCTCGGCATTTCGCCACAGTGCGGGGGAAGCGTTGCTTCCCGTCACGGCCGCTTGCTCCCATAGTTGTCTTCCTGTTTCAGCGTCAAAAGCCGCGAGTTTGCCTGCTTGTACGAACACGGCTCCGCCCACGACAAGCGGCGAAGAGCCGGGAGCCTTGCTGGAGAGAGGCTGGGACCACTGCAGTTTTCCCGTTGCAGCGTTCACCGCGTACAGGTGGGTGCTTCCCATGGCAAATACAAAGCCCCCCGCGACACATGGGGTGCTCGAGCAGTTGCGTCCTTTAGGTTCGCCGGGGGCGCGAGTCATCCAAATGGTTTTGCCGGAATTCGCATCGAGACAAATCACGGTGTCTTCCGCGACGCGCTTGGAGGCTGGCACCGCGTCAAGCACCGCCTGTTTGACGTGGTCTGCGAAGCCCTGAGAGTTCACCCAGGTTTCAAATTCAGACTGCGAGGCAAAAGGCTTTTCAATGCGGGACTTCAGCTTTTCATAATCATCGAGTGGGATCGCGAGTTTGCCTTTCTTGAAACGACTGCTTACCCAGCCCCCGAGTAATTCCCGCTTTTTTCGGTCCAGGTTCTCTTGAAGAAACTTCTCAATGAACTCCTCAAGTTTCGCGCCTCTGAGGGTGGGCGAGAGCGATTCGCGGGTGGACTCGACCTTGTCAATGAGCTCCTTGCCCAGTGCGCTGGGGCTTTGGTGGCCGAGGCGCACTCGCATGATCAATTCGGTGATAGTGCGCGTCTCGCTAGGTTCGTCCCGGTGCCACACGACCGACAGGTAAACGCGCCCGTCTGCTAACACCGCACTCCCGTGCCCGCCGTCGTCATCGCTGGGGATAGGGTCGCTTTCCCAAAGGGTCCGCGGGCCGTCGGAAGTCCATGAATCGGCAAGTGCGGGTCCTGAATTCAGTGCGCCGTTTCGGGCGGGGCCTCTCCATTGTGGCCAGTCTGCAGGCGCCGAGTGGGCGATCGATGCCGTGCATAGCATGATTAAAAAATGGGGGGGTGATAAATTAAACATGGTAGGTGGGTGGTTTTGGACTTGGTCTTCCTGTCAAGGGTTCAGCTATTAGCAGTACAGGCCCAAAGAACGAACTGCATATTTGCCGGTTTGACCTCGCCGCCACTCGGTTCCGATCCGAGCAAGCGATTGGCCAAGGGGCTGGAATTGACTTGGCTCAAGTGTGCGCACCCCGCGAAAGCAGTCTTTTGCTAAGGTTTTGCGGTGCTAGCCGTTATCAGTGGACACTCTTTTGATTTAAAACCTATGAAATGCCACCCGATACAACTCGCGATTCTCGCCATTGCCGCCATCGGCGGGACGATCTTTGCTCAAGGCCCCCTCTCGGAAGAGGAGAGGAGTTCGGGGTTCACTTCAATTTTTGATGGATCAAGTTTGGATGGTTGGCAGCAAAAAGGAAACTGGGTGGTCGAGGATGGCGCTATTTTTCGGAAGGATAATGGCGGGAGCCTTGCCTTCAAAAAGATACCTATTCCCAATGACTTCGAGTTGCGGTTTGAATGGAAAATCTCAGTAAAGGGCAATAGCGGCGTCTACTACCGTCCGGGGCAGTACGAGTATCAAGTGCTTGACAACAGCCAGCATCCGGATGGCCGAAACCCGCGAACAAGCGCGGCGTCTCTCTATTTTTGCATGCCTCCCGCAAAGGATTTCACCAAACCGGTAGGTGAATGGAACCAAGGCAGGATTGTCTGTAAAGGAACTGTCATTCAGCACTGGCTCAACGGGCAGAAGGCTGTCGATTTCGATTACTCGGATTCGCGTTGGGAAAAGGAGGTCGAACTACTCCGCATCCGAGGAGGCGATCTGAACGCCCGCGGCTCGTTTCTTTCGCTGCAGGATCATGGCGATCCGGTATGGTACAAGGCCATTCGCATCCGCGAGATTCCACCCCAAGAGACGGTGACGACCGGGAACATTGCGCCTGCGGCGGTGCCCGAGGAAATGCTGGAAAAAGAGAAGAAATTCATCGAGTCCAAGCGAGCGGCTGGCGGGAAGGCGGAAAAGTAAGGCATCTCGAACCTTTGAATGAACCTGCGAAGGCCTCTTCAAACTGGCAGGTGTCTGGCGATATTGCAGATGACCTTTGCGGAAAGCGTGGGTTGCATTATCTCAGTTTGCACGGATCTTAGCAGCTCTTTCGCGGCTCAATGGCCTGATTTCCTTCTGAAGCAGTTCTCAAAGATTTAGCATGCAAATCATCTCGTCGCTCTTTTTTTTGCCTACTCGAATCTGGAATTCGCTGGGCGCGTCCTCACGCTGCATTGCTGTCTCATTGGCAGTAATCGCTGCGGGTGCGTTGAATCTGCGGGCTGGCACCGTGGTGCTGGATCCGGGACATGGAGGGTACGATCCGGGTGGCGTGCCTCGTCAGCGCTACAGTGAAAAGGCTGCGGCTCTTGATATTGCACTAAGGGTACGGGCCGGTCTGCTCGCGCGCGGGCACCGGGTCGTCATGACTCGAAGTTCGGATGTTTTTGTCGAACTATCCGAGCGAGTGGCGATCTCGAAAAAAACATCCGGTAGTCCAGTTTTTGTGAGCATTCATCTCAACTCTTCAACAAACACCGGCGCATCGGGCGTGGAGACCTACCACTACAGTTCAAAGAGCGCACGCCTTGCCCGGGCTGTCCACCAGCAGGTTGTTGCGGCGGCGGGGAGCATCGACAGGGGAGTGCGCCGAGCGCGCTTCTATGTACTTCGTCACAACACCAGACCTTCCGTGCTGCTGGAGCTTGGGTTCCTCACAAACGCATCCGAGGGTGCGAAAATCGCGCGATCCGCGAATCATCGGCAGAAGTTGGCGAATGCTGTGGTGGCTGGGATTTGTTCTGTCGTGCGGTGATTTAGGCGGAAACGGGGGTTGAGGGCATGATTTGCCTTCCGCTGTGGGGCGATGCTGGGCTTTGCTGTGGCCCATAGATTTTTGCGACAACACACCTTGATTATGCCGGACTGCACTTTCTACACGACTGCGATCGACTATACGAACGCAGCTCCGCACATTGGACACGCCTATGAAAAGGTGCTGACTGATGTTCTCACCCGTTTCGAGCGGTTGCGGGGAAAGCCTGTATTTTTTCTGACGGGTGTAGATCAGCACGGGCAAAAAGTGCAGCAGTCCGCTGAAAAAGAGGGGCTCTCCCCGCAGGAGTTCGCAGACCGTTGCACGGGCCAGTTTGTCGAGCTGTGGAAGAAGTTGGGAATCCATTACGATGGGTGGGCGGCGACAACGCACCCCATTCACAAGCGGGTTGTTCAAAAAATTCTCCAGCGACTCCACGACGAGGGGCAGCTCTACAAACAGGCGCATCGCGGTTTTTACAGCGTCCGGCAGGAGCAGTTTCTGACAGATAAAGAGCGGAACGAGGCAGGCGAGTTCGGCCCGGAATGGGGCCAGGTGGTGGAACTAGAGGAGGAGAACTGGTACTTCAAACTGTCCAAACACAGGGATTGGTTGCTCAACCATATCGACACGCACGATCGGTTTGTGATTCCCGCATTTCGGAAGTCTGAATTGCGCAATGCGGTTGAAAAACTGGCGGGCGATCTTTGTATCTCACGACCAAAATCTCGCTTGAATTGGGGTATCGAACTTCCTTTCGACACCGAATACGTGACCTACGTTTGGTTCGACGCGCTGATCAATTACATTTCTTTCGCCGGCTATCTTTCGGAGGGAGAGGAGAACCTTCCGCGGTTTGAGTCGCTTTGGCCCGCCGCTGCGCACGTGATCGGGAAAGACATATTGATCCCGGCCCACGGCATTTACTGGACGATCATGCTGCATGGAATGGGGTTTCCAGACTCACAGATTCCATCCTTCCTCGTGCATGGATGGTGGAATATCGGCGGCGCAAAAATCAGCAAGAGTTTGGGAAACACAGTGGATCCTAATGTTCTAGTCGGGCGGTACGGCGCCGCGGCGCTGAGGTATTATCTGATGGCTGACATTGTGACTGGGAAGGATTCTGACTTCTCCGAAGAACGACTTCGGGGGCGTTATAATGACGAGCTTGCGAATAATGTTGGAAATCTTTTGAACCGGACACTGAACATGTCAGCGAGGTACAAGGGCAGTGTTTTGCGCAATGTTGCGGTGGATCACGAGCTCCTGCATTCGCTGGCGGTCACGGAGTTTCCACAAGCGGTGGCCGCGTACTCCGCCGCGATGGGAGAATATCAGGTGGATGCGGCATTGCGCGCGGTGATCGGGCTTGCCCGCTTCTGCAACCAAGTCATCGAATCCATCGCTCCTTGGAAGTTAGCGAAAGACCCAGCGCAGAGCGATCTGCTGGATGCCGTGCTTTATCATTTGGCGGAATCCATCAGGGTAGTGGCGATACTACTTGAACCAGTTCTGCCGGATGCCGCTCGCGGAATCTTGGGTCAATTGCAGATCAACTCGGAGCCGCGACTCGCCGACGCGGTCTGGGGGGTGTTTTTGGATGGGCATGTTCTCGGTGCGCCCACCCCGCTGTTCCCGAGGCTCGAAGCGCCGGCTGAAGTCGCCTAGATTTTACGGTCCACGCGCAGGCGGGATTCTCGCTTGATTTGAAGCGGGTTGCCCTTGCAAGCGCTGAGATTTCATTCCCTAATTGTCTGACAGTGATTTTCTAATGAACCTCGCGCTCTTTAACGCACTAGGCAACGGCACCCTTGGCTTGATGCGCTATTTGGGCGAACTGGCTTTTTTGGTGCGCGATACGGCCGAGTCCATTTGGGTGGCGCCTTTGAGATGGCGGCTCTTGCTTCGGCAGATTGCCGAGGTCGGGTTTCGTTCCCAGTTGGTGGTGATCGTGACCGGAGCCTTCACTGGAGCGGTTTTTTCTGCGCAGACCTATTTCCAGTTTCACCGCCTTGGAATGGACTCTGCGGTGGGAGCCGTTGTCGCGGTTTCCATGTTTCGAGAGCTGGGGCCTGTACTCACTGCATTGATGCTTTCGGGACGCGTCGGGGCATCGATCGCGGCGGAAATAGGGACCATGAAGGTAACCGAACAGATCGAGGCGCTGCGGGCCCTGGGCGTTCATCCGATTGATTACCTGATTGTGCCTCGCGTGCTTGCGTTGATCATCTCGGGGCCGCTGTTGGCGGCAGAGTGTATTGGGCTTGGGATCGGCGCGGGGTATATCGTTGCCACCAAGGTACTCGGCATCTCCGAGGCGTATTACATGACCAACATGCTCAAGTTCACCACAGAGCGGGACTTGAAAATGGCAATGATCAAAGGCATGTGTTTTGCGATTCTCATCGGCTTCATCGCTTGCGCTGAGGGGCTTAAAACCTCGCAGGGGGCGGTGGGGGTTGGGCGCGCTCCAACCCAGGCGGTGGTGATCGCTTCGCTTGTGATTCTGATTTCGAATTTCTTTCTTTCGTTTGCGCTAAACATTTTCTTCCCGGCCGGGACCTACTGAGCCTTGGTATGATCGAAGTTCAGAACCTGTATAAAAAATTTGGCGATCAAACGGTGTTGGATGGGGTGAGCATAGTCATTTCACCCGGGAAGACGCATGTGATTTTGGGTCGGTCTGGATGTGGGAAGAGCGTGCTTCTTAAGCATCTGGTTGGGTTGCTGCAGCCCGACAGCGGAAAGGTGCTGATTGATGGGGCGGATATCTCAAAGCTGCCCGAGCGACGTCTCGGGCCGATCCGAAAGAAGATAGGGATTCTTTTTCAGAGCGGCGCCCTTTTTGATTCCATGAGCGTTGCTGAGAACATTGCGTTTCCCTTGCGCGAATCTGGCGTTCGGGATGCCGAACTCATCAGGGGCAAAGTTGCAGAAGCCTTGGAGATGGTTGATCTGAGCGGCGAAGAGGAAAAAATGCCGGAGAATCTTTCCGGCGGGATGCGCAAGCGTGTAGGACTGGCACGGACGATCGTTTCGCGACCAGCCTGTATTCTGTACGACGAGCCAACCACCGGGTTGGATCCGATCGCGACGGATTCGATCAATCATTTGATCCGTCGTTTACAGAAACGCCTGCAGGCAACATCCGTTGTGGTCACGCATGATATGAAAACCGCCTTCCACACGGCGGACCGGATAGGGTTCATGCACGAGGGGCGCTTGTATTTCGAAGGAACCCCCAAAGAGCTTCATGAATCGACAGACCCTATTCTAAAGAATTTTATTGAAGGTCATTCAGGGGAGTCCGCTTGAGTGTAAATTTGACAGCAACCGCGTAATCTTATGGCAAACGAAAAAAAAGGCCGCGCCGAGACAATGGTCGGTATTTTTCTCTTCACTGGCTTGGCAATTATCGGCGTTCTTGTGGTGACTTTCGGCCGTTTGGGGACGGCATTGAAGGCGCCCTACGAAATCACCGTGCTTTTTACCAACGTTGGAGGTCTTGCCTCGGGCGCGGATGTAATGCTCTCGGGCGCAAAAGTCGGGTTTATTGCGGCGGCTCCGCAGTTGGTGGGGGACTCCTACCGGGTGGCGGTCCGGTTGAAGGTGCAGCAGGACATCAAGATTCCGCGCAAGAGTCGGTTCATGGTGGGAAGTGCAAACTTGCTTGGAGACAAGTACATTGAGATTGTTCCAAGTGCAGACATGGATCCCACCGATTTGCTTTATCCGGGGGAGATTATCGAGGGAAGTCGGTCGGGAGGATTCGATGAGCTTGCTGCGCGAGGCGGCGAGGTGCTCGATCAGTTGTCCGAGAGCTTGAAGGGGTTTCAAGCGCTCACAGCTACGATTAACAAGAGGCTGTTAAACGAAGAGAATCTCAAGAATCTTTCCGAAACATTCGGGAACCTGCGTGAGAGCTCTGAAAATTTCAAGAAAACCAGCCTGACCCTGGACTCTGTTGTGACAAAGACCGGAAGCGCTGCAGAGTCTGTTCAAAAACTCACCAAGTCGGCGAACGAGGGCAAGGGCGCGTTGGGGCTGCTTTTGAACGACCGGGAGACAAGTGATAATCTTCGTGCGTTCATTTACAACCTACGCCATTCAGGAGTGCTGTTTTACAAGGACCGTCCTCTTCCTGAGCCCGAGAACAAGCGGCGATGAACGCGCGGCGGTATCGGTCTGTATCGGGTGGAGCGCTAAGGAAGATCAGCTTTGTTTGTGCGGTTACGTTTCACTCCGCTCTTTTTTGCGCCTGCTCCAGGCAGTCGCCCGAAGCACATGGGGCTGTGCAATCAAATCCCGAAGCTCCTGTATTTCAGCGCTGGAAGGCGGAGGATTTTGGGGGAGTTTTGTCAGTGGGTTTGGAAGGGCACCGGAGTTTTTTAAAAGGCGAGAAAGCCTTTGTTTCTCTCGGATGCAATGGGTGTCATCAAATTCTTGCGGATACTGGCAGCCCGAACGGCGCACCTGAGCGGATTTCTTTGAGGTACACGATTTATTCTCCAGAAGACCTACTGGCACACATTCTCTGCTCCAAGCCGCACTTCAAAAACGGGCAGGGATTGTTGAACGACTTGGAGCAGGATGGAGTTCTTGATCTGCTTGCCTACATTCTTTCCGGTGCAGACGGCACAGCGCCATTTTTCATAGAAGCTCGCTAGTTTGGTATTCCTCACTCGGGGGCCTTTAAAGCGGCTGCTGAGCTTGGACCTCCGCATTTCCCCTTGTTGATTAAAGCGAGTTGAGGAAGTCGAGTAGAGCTTTTTTACGGTCGGCTGCCAGCTTGTTAAACCGATCCCGTGCAACCTGTGCTTCACCTGCATGCGCTAGCACTGCGAGTTCAACGGTGGATGCTCTTCCATCATGAAGGAAGGCGTCTCTGAGTCTCAGTCCCCACAGCGGTGCCGTGCGCATTTCCATTCCGTTTGCGGCGCCCTGGGGCATCCCGTCACCCAGCGATCCCATGTTGTGGAGAAGTAAGTCCGAGTAGAGTTCGACTGTACGGTTCGAAAGCGCTGTGACCGGGCTGAGCCCCGTTTTCATCGAAGGGATATGGCACACTGTACAGCCAATTTCCTTAAACACTGTTTCACCTTTGATGATTGATGAATTAGTTGGAGTGCGTGGGACGGGAGCGAGAAGTCTCATATAGTCCGCGGTGAGGATGAAATCTGTCTTTGGGTTAGCGACTGAAGGCCTGTCTTCCGGGTCAGAGATTTTGTCAGCATCTGTGAGCAGCGCGAAATTGCCGTTTGGCGCGTTTTCCTGTTGGAAAAAAGCGTTGGTGACGCCCATTTCATTGAGATACGCGTCAGCAGAGAACGCGTTCAGTGTCGCGTGCTGCGATTTCCATCCGAAGCGCCCGATTCGAGATTCGCCGGTGATCACATCGCTCACAACGGCTGCACGGCCTTTCACTCCATCCGGCTTTGATGTCGTCGCGTTTGCAATGATTGTAGAGTCTGGAATTGCCTCGACGAGGCCGGCTCCAAATAGAGGCGTGGTGATTCGATTCGCAACAATGTTCGCCTCGCGGGGAACTTTCTCCAAGTACTTTGGAGCAATGGCCCGCTTCTGCAACAAGGGGCCGCCAAGTGCTTCGAGGGGGTCATAGATTCCGTTAGTGATTTTTCCAAAGCGGGTCACAGCTGTGCGGCTCGCTCCGCCCGCGCCGCCCCTAAAGTGGCAGGCAACGCATGAGACATCGTTGAAGATTGGCCCGAGCCCACCGTCTTCCGTTTCAACTTCCAGAAAAACGGTTTTAGCCGCGTTGAACTCCGCGATTTGCGAAGCCGAAAGGCCGTTGACCGGGTTGGCAAACTTTCCCTCATTTGCGATAGCGCGTCCCGGCGGCGCTTGTGGAGGAGGTGGCAGCGGTGGTTTCTGGGTGGCTGGGGTTGGCGCGACGGGTGGCGGTGTCCCTGCTGGTTTAGATGCACCCGCAGTCGGGTTGGTTGCAGGGGGCGGTGTTTTTGAGGGAGGTGGGGAAGCTGGTTTTGGGGGAGCAGGCGGTGGGGTTGCTGCCGGCGGCACTGCGGCCTCGATAGCGGTGGACATGCTGATGACTGCTGTCAGGAGGAACAGGCTAGTTTTCATGTACTTGGTTTTCTGTTTTCCGGATCCAGGATTGGGTCCTTGACTGAGAATTGCAGCGGTTTTGTGTAAAAAATTGACTCTGCCGGACCGGAGATTTGTCAGGATTTGGTAAATCCCGTGGCGTGCCGGTTTTTGCTCGTAGACAGGGCCAATGTGCGGGGCTGGAATCAAATGGAGTTTATCATCAGGGTCCCACGGTGTAGTCCGGTTGCGTGAATGAATCTACCAATCAGTGCCGGCCGGGAGTTGCGTTTATCGGGACCGGGGTCATGGGGCAAAGCATGGCTGGCCATCTTCTAGCCGCCGGGCATCCACTGTATGTTTTCAACAGGACTCCGCATAAGGCCGCTTCACTGGTAAACGCGGGAGCGGTTTGGTGTGAGTCTGCGGGGGCTGCTGCGGAGAGGAGTGAAGTTGTGATCACCATGCTGGGTTATCCCGATGATGTGGAAGCCATCTATTTTGGGGCAAATGGCGTTTTAGAATCCGCTAAGCGCGGGGCACTGCTAATCGACATGACGACGTCCAGCCCGGAGCTCGCCGCGCGGATTGCGATTGAAGCCGAGTCGCGAGGCTTGTGTGCACTGGATGCTCCGGTGTCGGGCGGCGACATCGGCGCCCGCGAAGCGAGACTTGTCATCATGGCTGGCGGATCTTCCGCTGCCTTTGAGAGGGCTCTGCCGCTTCTTCAGTTAATGGGAAAGACGATCCGGCGTCTGGGCGAGGCAGGGGCCGGGCAGCATTGCAAGATGGCGAATCAGTCTGCGGTGGCGCTGGGGATGCTTGCTTGGTGCGAGGCTATGGCGTACGCAAGGGCACAAGGGCTCGATGCGAACGAGGTGCAGCAGGTGATAAGCGGAGGTGCAGCTGGTAGTTGGTCCATGAGCAATCTCGCGCCACGCGCCTTGAATGGAGACTTCGCGCCGGGATTTTATGTGAAGCACATCATCAAGGACATTTTGATAGCCCTGAGGAGCGCGAATGAGGCTGGGCTTGAGATGCCTGGACTTCAAAAAGCTTTGTCGCTTTTCGAGAAAGCTGCAGCGAGAGGATGGCAGGAATGCGGAACGCAGGTTCTCTACCGACTATACTGCGAGAGATAAAATTCCCGGTCTATTATTCACCAAAACGCGGGAGTGGACCAAGCCGAGAGGCCGTTACTTTGACTCCCGAGGCTTCCGCGCCCACTCGAAAAGAAGCTCTTCGATTCGGGCCAAAACCTCTCCCATCGTCTCCCAGTCCGGGAGAAGTGTAATTCGAAAGCGGTTTTTGTATGGAACGTTGAAACTGGTTCCCGGCGCCATCAACACGTGTTTGCGCTCGAGTAGTTCGAACGCAAATTTTTGATCATCAAAATTTGGCAGACTCTCAGTTTTGACTCCTACAAACGCGTACATTGCACCCATCGGCTTCTCAACATGTAGAAATTCCGATGCGTTCACTCCTTCGATGATTGTTGAACGCGTTTGCCACAGACGTCCACCGGGCCGGGTTAGGTCGAAAATCGATTGTTTTCCGCCAAGCGCAGTCTGAACTGCCCACTGCCCCGGCACGTTCGAACAGAGACGTAAAGAGGAGAGCAGTTCGAATGCTTGAATGTAATCTTTCGCACCGCCTTTTTCTCCCGAAAAACTGACCCAACCGACCCGAAAGCCGCATGCGCGGTAGACTTTTGAAAGGCCTCCGAATGTCGCGCATAGCGTCTTTTTAACGAGCGTCGCCATTGGGATGTGGACGGCATCGTCATAAACAACCTGATCGTAAATTTCATCCGAATAAACCACCAGTTGGTGCTCTTCGGCGAGCCGAGCGATGCCTTCGAGCACCTCTAAGGGGTAAACTGCGCCGGTGGGATTGTTGGGGCTAATCACCACGATTGCGCGAGTGCGCGGGGTCACTAGCGAGCGGATCTCCTCTGGATCAGGAATAAAGCCTTTTTCCGGCCTGCATGGGTAGTGGACCGCTTTGCCCCCGTGCAATACGGTTGCCGCGGTCCAAAGGGGATAGTCCGGACTCGGTATCAGCACCTCGTCTCCGGGCTCAAGCAGCGCTGAAAGAGAAAATAAAATCAGCTCGGAAACGCCGTTCCCCATGAATACGTCATCCGCAGTGACATCGAGGACGCCGCGTGTCTGTTGCTGCATGACGACCGCTTCTCGCGCTGGAAAGATACCCTTTTGGTGGCTGTAGGCATCGGCTTCCCTCAGGTTCTCGATCATCGCGAGCCGCATCGTTTCAGGCGCTCGGAATCCGAACGCGCCCGGGTTCCCGATGTTGAGCTTTATGATGTCGTAACCCGCCTTTTCAAGCTCACCAGCCCTGCGGGCAAGCGGCCCGCGGATTTCGTATTTCACTCCCTCAAGGCGTGAACTCGGCTTGATGCAATGCGGTTTCATTTGAAGAGCTGCGTGGCGGCCGGAGGCTGCGTGACGCGATGAAGATATCTAGTGGCTCGTCACTGCGAGTCCGAAGGCTTCATGCACGAGATTAGCTCCTTGAGCGATGTGGGATTCATCGATGATTACAGCGGTTTTTATTTCGCTCGTAGAAATCATCTGGATGTTGATCCCGCCCGAACTCAGGGCGTCAAAAAGCTTGGCGGCGACCCCAGAGTGGGATCGCATGCCGATCCCTACGATCGACAGCTTTGCAATGCCGTCCTGGGCTAACATCTCGGAGGCGCCGACCTCTTTAACCACGGGGGCAAGTTTGGCCTGTGCCTTTGGCAATTCGTCTTTCGACATGGTAAATGAAATGTCGGTGGATCCCTTCACGCTGACGTTCTGCACGATCATATCGATGATCAGTCCGGCGTTGGCGACGGCATTGAAGATTTTGGCTGCCGTACCCGGGCGGTCAGGCACATGGGTGATGGTCACCTTCGCCTGATTTTTTTCAATGCTTACCCCGCGGACGACCACGGCCTCCATGCTGTCGGTTTCTTCCTTCACAATGGTTCCTGGATTGTTGTTAAAACTTGAGCGGACTTCGAATACGACACCAAACTTCTTTGCAAATTCTACAGAACGGCTTTGCATCACCTTGCTCCCGCTTGACGCCATCTCGAGCATTTCATCATATGAAATCTCGGTGATTTTCTTCGCCGACGGAACGACCCGGGGATCGCATGTGTAGACGCCGTCCACATCCGTGAAGATCTGGCACAGGTCTGCTTTGATCGCCGCGGCGATTGCGATCGCAGTCAAATCAGATCCCCCGCGTCCTAGGGTGGTGATGGTTCCTTCGGCGGTTTCGCCTTGGAATCCGGCGATGATCACGATGTTTCCCTCAGCGAGCGCCTCCGTGACGCGCTCGGGCGTGATGTGAGCGATCTTCGCCTTTGTGTGCAAGTCGGAGGTGATGATGCCAGCCTGTGCGCCTGTCAGCGAGACAGCCTTTTTCCCAAGCCCGTTGATGGCCATCGCGGTCAGAGCGATCGTGGTTTGTTCGCCTGTTGCAAGCAGCACATCCATCTCCCTTTCGCTCGGGTTTGGCGACACATCCTTTGCCAGTTTAATCAGACTGTCGGTCACGCCGCTCATTGCCGATACAACCACCACCAGCCGGTTGCCGGCTTCTTGTGCAGCGATGGCCCGGCGGGCGACATTCAGAATGCGCTCGGGGTTTCCAACAGACGTACCACCGTACTTTTGAACAATGAGTGCCATGAGAAAAGGGAGAGGGATTCTCTACGTCTGCTTTGGGGGTAAAAGCTAAATTGCCTACTTCTTGGGGTGAAAATCCACGACGAAGACGTCCTCAAGATTGGGTTTCAGAAGGTTCACGAACGCCAAATGATCAGGATGGTCGATGTATGTTTTGAGAGCTGGAAGGTCGCTGAACGTAAGGATCCACATGTGGGTAAACCCTTTGGAAAGCCCCTCAGGTCCCACGTCAGTTCCCCACTCGAGGGATTGGATTTGGGGGATTTTGCTTCTCAGAGCGGAAAAAGCAGATTCGATCTTCCTGATCTCCTCGGTGGGTGTGGTGGCCTTGAATTTGAAAGAAACAACGTGGCGAACTGGTGCTTCGGCGGAAAGAGCTGTGGTGGCGGTCATCAGGATTAGAGCTAGGGTGGTGAATAAACGCATCATTTCAGTGTGCTGAAAATAGCGTTTCGCGGAAAGAATTAAGCTTGGAGCGGGGGCGGCTCGTACGAAGATATCTGCTAACCGTTGGCCGGGCGCTGGATGAGTTCGATCTCGTAACCCTCAGGTGCGTCGATGAAGGCGATCGTGCTGCCCGAGCTTGTCAGGGTGGGGCCGTCAGAGAGGGGGAATCCGAGCTTCTCGGCATGGGCTGCAAATGCCTCAAGGTTATCCACCTGAAATGCGAGGTGTGTTAGGTCTGGGCCGATAACGACCGGGCCTGAAGCGTCATACTTGCATATTTCGATAAGTTCATCGCTCTGAGGCGCTTTAAAGAACACAAGCTCGGAGCCGCGCGGCGAACGGTGGCGTGAAACCTCCTCTAGTCCCAGTACCTTGGTGTAGAAAAACGTTGTCCGTTTCAGGTCTGTGACACGGTAGCGGGTGTGGAGGAGGCGCGTGATCATGGGTTTGTTTTCTTGCTTCAGGTTGAAGGTATGGTCGGTAAAGATCGCTGGACTCTTCCTTTGTGGGAAGCGGTTATTATCCTCACCAATTATGATATCGCTCGGCATCGACAGTGGCACGCAGTCAACCAAGGTAATCGCTCTGGACATTGAGGATGGCAGGATACTGGCCAGTGCATCCAAATCCTACTCGCTTATCTCTGGGCTGCCTGCCGGTCACATGGAGCAGCATCCCAAGGACTGGGTGGACGCTGTCGAGTATTCGATTGGGGAAGTGCTCCGGCAGCTCGGTGAGCGCAAGCAGGAGGTGAATGCAATTGGGGTCAGCGGTCAGCAGCATGGGTTCGTGCCGCTGGATGCAAAAGGTGACGTGATCCGTCCTGCAAAGCTGTGGTGTGACACTTCGACAGTTGAGCAGTGCCGGCAGTTTGAGGCGGAGTTTGGTGGTCGGGATGAGCTCATAAAGCTTTCGGGTAACGCGATGCTTCCCGGTTACACCGCTCCGAAGATTCTTTGGCTGAAGCAGAATGAACCTAACAATTACAAGGCGCTGCAAACCGTTTTGCTTCCGCACGACTACATTAATTTCTACCTGACAGGAGAACGCGCCATGGAATATGGCGACGCGTCCGGCACTGGCTTGATGGACGTGCGTTCCCGAAAATGGTGCGAGCCGCTAGTCGACTTCATAGACCCCCAACTTTCCGATGCGCTTCCAACTGTCGGGTCCTCACGCCGCGCCATCGGGCTTTTAAGGGAGAGTTTGCGGGCTCAGTGGGGTTTGGCAAAAAGTCCTGTTGTGAGCGCGGGAGGCGGCGACAACATGATGGGCGCGATCGGAACAGGTAATGTTGCTCCGGGGGTGGTGACGGTGAGCCTTGGAACGTCCGGAACGGTGTTCGCTTACGCAACGGAGGCCGTGGTGGATGAGGACGGTGAGGTCGCCGCGTTTTGTGATTCAACGGACCGGTGGATGCCCCTCGTGTGCACGATGAATGTAACAGTTGCCACAGAACAGATCCGTAACAGTTTTGGGTGGACGCATCAGGAAATGGAATCACAGATCTCCACCGCTCCGGTCGGGGTAGGTGGCCTTGTGTTTCTTCCGTATTTGAACGGGGAACGCACGCCCAATCTCCCGTCTGCAACTGGTGTCATGCACGGGCTTACCACAACAACAATGGTGCCCTCGTTCATGGCGCGTGCTGTAATGGAGGGTGTCACCATGGGACTCGGATATGGTCTGGCCCGCTTCCGGGCACTTGGAATCAGGCCGTCGGAAATCCGCCTGACAGGCGGCGGCAGTAAGAGTGCCGTCTGGAGGCAGATTTGCGCGGATGTATTCGGCGCAGAAACCGTCTGTCTCAAGAGCGCGGAGGGTGCGGCTTTGGGGGCTGCTGTACAGGCTGCGTTTGCGTGTCAAACCGCGGAGGGGAAACGGATGCAGCTGAAGGAGCTTTGCGGCCGCTTGGTGGAATTGGACGAAGCATCAAGGTGTGTGCCGAACGCATCAAATGTGTCCACTTACGGTCGCTTGCAGGAGAGGCAAAGTGAGTTGACTCAGAAGCTGCACGCCTCCGGACTGCTTTAGAGGATTCCTTCCCTGAGGCTTTCAAAGGCGGCTCCCAGCCCGTCCGCGACATCAGAGGGCAGGAGGGATTCCATGCTCCGTTTCCCCGAAGCTACCAGCACTTCAGCGCTCCGTCCGCAGAGCCAGGAGCCGAGCTGTGCCGCGGCCAAGCAGCTCAGGCCCTGAGCTAATAGTGCAGCGCAGACTCCGGTCAGAACATCACCCATCCCGCCGCATGCCATGCCTGCATTGCCGGTGGAATTGTACGAGATATGGCCGCCTCTTTCCCCGATCATGGTGCGCGCGCCCTTGAGCAGAAGCGTGACTGGGTGGCGGCTCGTGAAATGTTCCACCAGTGCGCGTCTAGTGAGCCTCGAACTTTCCGGACAGAGCCGGCTCATCTCCCCCGGATGCGGGGTCAGCAAACGTGGTCCCGCACATTCCGGTAGAATCGAATTGCCGTGCATCGCGACGATGTTGAGTGCATCCGCGTCCAAGACGGCGGGGCCCGTGAAATTACGGACCGTTCCCAATACTTGCTGCTCGTTGCTAAGGCCCAAACCGGGGCCGATGCCGAGTGAGTCGGCCTTCAAAGAAAGCGCATCTCGAAGGTCATCAAGCGGCCGCACCATGCATTCGGCGGGGGTGATAGCGGAGGCATTGTTGTAAATGGTGTTTGGCACTGCGAGTGTAACGAGGCCCGCTCCAGCGCGGAGCGCTCCCCGGGCGGCAAGGGCTGCAGCGCCAACGGTGCCGATTCCTCCCGCGATCAAAAGTACTCGCCCTTGGGAGCCTTTATGGGATGACATACTACGCCTCTTCAAAAGACCTCGAAGCGAGTGCGCGGTATTCACCTCCGAGGGGTCGGCATCAACTGGTGTGATGAATTCGCTGAATCCGGCAAGTGGAATCAGTGCGAGACGGCCCGCGAAATGCTCGGCCCCATCAGCAAGGAGGCCAGTTTTTGCAAAGCCGATGGTGAGGGTTAGGTCGGCGACGATGGCGTTAGGATCGGTCTCTCCGGTTTCGCCATTCAACCCGGTTGGCAGATCGATGGCGATCGTCTGTGCGTTCGATTGGGCCCTGAGAGCGTTAACCTTTCTGCACACGTTCGCGATTGGATCCGCTAGCGGGCCTGTCGATCCAATTCCGAGTATGCCGTCCAATATGATCAGGGGGGAGCCATGGATGTTTTCTATGTCCAGAGTGCTCAGGATCTCAGAAGTCAGGCAGCGGCCGGCTTGATCCCATTTTTTGCGCGTGAGCTCGGCCCATTTCGCTCTTTCAAACACGGGAAGCAGAGTGACCTGCCAGCCGCACTCCGAGAGGATCCTTCCGATTACCAGAGCGTCACCGCCGTTGTGGCCCTTGCCAAAAACTGCGATGCAATGTCCGGGTTTAGGAAAGAAGTCTCTGATGGCTCTCGCCATCTTTGCGCCTGCTTCCTCCATAAGTGTTTCCGCGGAAACACCGCCGGAGATGGCGCGTCTTTCAACCTCTTGAACCTGCTTTGGTATGAGGATCATTGGCGATCCTGCTGTTTTGTCTGCTTCGTAAGAAAGGTTAGGCGCCTCTAAATTTTTCAAAAATGCGGTTCGCCTCTTCGAGAGTCTCCTTACTGCCCACATCAAACCAAGTTCCGGGAACGTTCCATGTTTGCACCGGGGTGCGATTGTAGAGCCATTGCACAAAGCGGCCTGGTTGATCCGGATTGTTACCCTCGGCGATGTACGTGGTGAACTCACGCACGGTGTGTTTTGGATAGTAGTAGAGTGCTATGCCTATGAGCGTGCTCTTAGGCTGCTGCGGCTTCTCCTCAAAACTGCTGATCACGCCGTCCTCATTGACCGCAACCACGCCATACTTGCGAGCCTCATCGAGAGAGCCCACATCGTAAAGTGCGAGGACTGGTTGATTTTTCTCGAGACAGAAAGAGCCGAATGCTTCGAGACTTTGGGAAAAAAGATTGTCACCAGCGACAACCATCAGGTCGGAGTTTTCGAGACCTGCCTTTTGGATCACCAGATTGATATCACCGATGGCGCCAAGCTTGTCTGCATCGCCCGTTGACCGGTCATTGATTATCTCGATCTGAGCCGAGGGATTCGACTTGGAGTAAAGTGTAGCCCAGTCTTCGAAGTCAGCCGCAAATTTGTTGTTGGTAACCACGTATATTTTCTCAATTCCGCTGATGGGATTGAGGTTGTCGATAACCCATTCCATCATCGGTTTTCCAGCGACCTCCAAGAGCGGCTTGGCTTTGGTCAGAGTCAGAGGGTAGAGGCGTGTGGCGTATCCGGCTGCAAGAATGAGTACGTTCATAAAACAAAGCGATCTTCAGAATACTCGATCGAAGTGTCGAGCGGGTAGAGTCGTAAAAAGATGTTTAAAGGGCAATCTGGGGTTTGGCGCTCCGGGTTTTCGAGGCGTCCGCTTGAACTTCCGGCTTTGGTTCGCCCGGGCTCATGAAAATTCGCTTCGCATTTGCCTTGCCGCTGCTGTCGGATAGCATTTTGTAGTGCCATGCTAGACGCGACCGCCTTCCAGTACGCCATCGAGAATACTCAGGTCATCCATGCGCCCGAGCGGCGGATCGAAACGTTTGGCTCCACGAGCTTCCGATTCTATTTGGTGACCGAGCTGATGGACTCGGTGAACCAAGTTCGGGTTCGGGACGGCCGGTTGCATGCTGAGCGGCCTCAAATCATAGCCCCCGGTAATTTTCAGAGAATGATTCTTGAGGGGTTTGGTGAAAGGGCTGAGCAGTTCATGGATTGGCTGCGCGTGAATGCGGGGCACATGGCGGTTCTCAAATACGGATTTCAATTTCGAAAGACCGACGTTTCGGAGTCGGTGGTGCATAGTCCTATTGAGGAGGTGATCGACCGTCTGCGTGACGTTGTGGATCATTCTGAGGACCCTTTAAGTGCTATTATTCAGGGGGTTGATGAGGGCTGGGAGGTCAGTCTGCTGAAGTTCGCCTCTGATCTGATCCAGGAGTCATCCAGCGGGAACATGGGGGATTTCCGCAGGCGCGGATTGATCTAATTGTGGTTACTTTCCTCAAAACCCTCATCGTGCTGGGCCTCGCGTTGGTGGTTTTTGGGGGTGCGGGTTATTTTGGGTACAACCTGTATCTGAAGCCCGAGCAGGAGCTGCGGCGGGAGCTGGAGTCGCCGGAATCCGCCCCTCCGGCGATTGTGGACACGACGCTGCCTGAATTTCAAAAATGTCTGGAGATCGAGGCGGTTGGAGATCCCCTGGCGTCGCGCAGGGCGTTTTTAGAGTTTGCGGAGATGTATCCCGACTCCCCCAGTGCTGAGGAGGCGAAGTTTCGCGTCGGGCGCGCTCAAGTGACGTTACTGCTGTCGGGAAGAATGACTCCCGACAAGCTCGTTTACACGGTGAAGCCGGGGGACAACCTCAACCGACTCTGCAGTCGACTTAAATGTCACGCCGATCTACTTCTGCAGATGAATCATTTGGAGTCTTCAAAGCTTCGGGCTGGCGACCGGTTGGTTTACACTCCGGCGAATTTCTCCTTACACATTGATCGGCCGCTAGCGAAGATTGTGGTGAAGCGCGCGGGAGAGTTTTTCGGCCAGTACCGGATTCTTTCGGTGGAAGGCAGCGCCAAAGTTGGAATCGCGAAGAAGGGAAATGATACAATCTCTGTGAAGGTGATGGACAAACCGGGGTGGCTGGATGGAGCGCGTGTCGGCTCGAATGAAAAGGCGTATCTGGCTTCCGCCCGCTGGATTGTCCTTCAACCTGGCGGTCACACAATTTACGGCGTTTCTTCTAATCAGGAGCAGCCGCTCGCGAAACCCTCCTCCGGTTACGGTGTTGAGGTGGACGCGATCCGATTGCTTGCAGCCGTGTTAGGAAAGAACGATACTGTCTCGATCCGTTGAACCATTCATGAAACTTTCGCCCCTTGAGTTTGAGAAACCCGTGTTTGAGCTTGAGGCCAAATTAGCCGACCTCAGGAGCAGTTCTGTGGCGAATGACATTAATTTCGAGGCCGAGGTGAACCGAATGGAGCAAAAGCTCGAACAGACTCGCAAAGAAATCTATTCAAACCTCACCGCTTGGCAGCGCGTTCAGATCGCGCGGCACCCTGCGCGGCCGTTCTCGATGGATTACATGCAATTGTCCTTTCAGGAGTTTACTGAACTGCATGGAGACCGTCTCTTCGGCGACGATGCTGCGATGCCCGGGGGCGTGGCCAGCCTTGGGCGCCACAAGTGTGTGGTGATCGGGCATCAGAAGGGACGCGACACGAAGGAAAACTTAAAGCGGAACTTCGGGAGTGCACATCCGGAGGGGTATCGCAAGGCGCTGCGCCTGATGCGGATGGCGGAGAAGTTTGGGCTGCCTTTCGTGTCCCTGATTGACACTCCGGGCGCCTACCCCGGGGTGGGTGCGGAGGAGCGTCACATCTCCGAGGCGATCGCGCTCAACTTGAGGGAAATGATGACTTTACGGGTTCCGACTGTGGCGGTAGTCATCGGGGAGGGGGGGTCAGGAGGCGCCCTTGGCGTTGGCGTGGCGGACAGAGTGCTGATGCTGGAGAACTCCTACTACTCGGTCATTAGCCCAGAGGGGTGCGCCGCGATTCTTTGGAAGCATCGCAAGCACGCTCCGGAGGCGGCAGAGGCGTTGAAGCTCACCGGCAGCGATCTTTTGAAACTCGGACTCATCGACGGCGTTGTACCGGAGCCGATGGGGGGCGCGCATCAGGATCAAGCTGCAGCGGTGGCGAATCTCAGAACTGCTTTGCTCTCGCACTTGGACGCGATTGCCGCGCAGCCGATCGACGCACTTTTGGAAGCTAGGTATCAAAAATTCCGACGCTTCGGGGAGTTTTCGGACAAAAATAGCTAGGGCTTATGAGTTTGTGTCGAGAGGTTTGCTTTTGTTTCCGAGCCGTGTGATTGCCAAAGCCTAGCCAGTAAATCTAAAAATCAGGACAGAAACTAAAAGTGAGGCTTGCAAAGTCACTTTTCAGCCTGCAACCTCGCAACCCATTTTCTCTAAAAGTCGCAAACTGCTATGTCCACTGAACTCATGACGGAATTGCTCGAAGCGGGTGTCCATTTTGGTCACCAGAGCAAGCGCTGGAACCCAAAGATGAAGCCATTCATCTTCGAAAAGCGTAACGCACTTCACATTATCAATCTCGGAGCAACCGTACATCAGTTGGATGCCGCGACTAAGTTCTTGTCAGCAATTGCTGCACGTGGGGGAAAAGTCCTCTTCGTCGGATGCAAGAAGCAGGCACAAGAGGCAATCAAGGAAGCTGCTGAGGCGTGCGGGCAGTTCTACGTCAACCAGCGCTGGCTGGGTGGGACTCTCACCAACCGTGCGACTATCCGCAAGAGCGTTGCCCGCATGACTTACATCGAGCAGCTTGAGAAGCAGCCTGAGTACTCCAAGATGGGAAACCAGGAAATCTCCGCTCTCCGCCGCGAGGGTGAGAAGCTGAAGCGAAATCTTTCCGGCATCCGGACGATGGAAAAACTCCCCGACGCAATGATTGTGATCGATACGGTTCGCGAATCGATCGCTATCGCTGAGGCGCGGAGACTTAACATCCCGACGGTGGCGATCGTTGATACCAACGCTGATCCAGCTTTGGTTACCTATCCGATCGCTGGAAACGATGATGCAATTCGCGCTATTCGTGTGGTGTTGCAGAAACTTGTGGACGCTTTAGTTGGTAATTCTGCTGGCGCCTCGGCTGTGGCTCCATCAGGGGAAGATTTGTCTGCGGTCAGCGAATAGTTTCAGGAACGACTGATAGTTTTGTTCGGGTGCTGCGGACCATCTTCGGCACCTGATCAGGAAAAGAGGACGGTTTGGACCAGCCAATCCTCAAGAAACAACCGGCGAGGATCGCCGGTTGGTCCATTTAAAAACACAACGAAACGACCCCCGAATTTCTTAGATTTATGAGTGAAGTAGTTATCGACGCCCAGATGGTTAAAACGCTCCGCGAAAAGACCAACGCCGGTCTCATGGAGTGCAAGCGTGCATTGAGTGATACCAAGGGAGACCTGGAAGCCGCCGTGGATTTGCTCCGGAAAAAGGGGGCTGCATCTGCCGCTAAAAAAGCGGATCGCGAAGCCAAGGAAGGCGTGATCGCTCAGAGTATTTCAGCGAACGGCAAAGTTGGCGTTTTGGTTGAGGTGAACTGCGAAACAGACTTTGTTGCAAAGAACGATGCCTTCAAGGCCTTGAGCGATGGCGTTGCGCAGAAACTTGTGGAAAATCCTGCGGTGGACCTCGAGGCGGATCGCGTGGCGGCCGTTCAGAAGCTTGGGGAAAACATCCTTATTCGTCGCAACGCGCGCTTGGAAGTGCAGGGAAGCGGCGCGGTGGCCTCTTACATTCACACCGGTGGCAAGGTGGGCGTTTTGGTTGAGGTTGGAGCATCAAAGGATGCCACCACTCAGAGCGAGGAATTCAAACAGCTCGTGCGCGACCTTACCCTGCAAATTGCTGCAGCAAGCCCAGTCTGCGTTTCGCGGGAAGCCATTCCTCAGGCGCTAGCAGACCGCGAGCGCGAGGTTTACCGTGGTCAGGTTCCTGCCGGAAAGCCTGCGAACATCATCGAGAAAATCGTTGAAGGTAAAATGGACAAATTTTACTCCTCTGTTTGCTTGGTTGATCAGTCTTTCATTAAGAATCCTGACCTCACCGTCACCCAGTTGATAGCGGAGAGAAACAAGGCGCTTGGTGAAACGATCAGTGTGCGTCGGTTTGTGAGATTTGCCGTCGGCGAGGAAATCTCTTCATAGACCAAGTGGGTCAGGGAGTCCTCCCCCCTCCTTCTTTTTGAGGGGGAGAGTTTGGAATGTAAAAACGGGCGTATCAACTTTTGAGATCGCCCGTTTTACTTTTTAAATCTGTGATTGGAAGATGGCGTTTACGATTTTTTGGAACACACGGGTGAATCCTCTAGCCGAGGGGATTCTTCGAAAAGGCACGGAGAAGCATCGGTTGATTATTTCGGATTCCGCCAGCGTCTCGGTCCTTGCCAAGGGAATCTCGGACTCGGGGATGGAGCATGCCGATATAGCCTTCGGACAGCCTGACCCGGATGACTGCATCCGAAGTCCGAGACTAAAGTGGATCGAGGTGTCTTCGGCAGGTTACACGCGCTACGATACTGCTGATTTCTTTGGCTATCTGCGTGAGAGGTCTGTTGCTTTCACAAACGTTTCAAGCGTCTTTGCTGATCCCTGTGCCCAGCATGTGATGGCAATGATGCTGGCTTTCGGACGTCAGTTGCTGCCCTCGTTTCGCGACCAGATCACGGATCAATCGTGGCATTACGACGAGAGGCGTTATCATTCCCGGCTTTTGACAGGCCAGACAGTCGTGATGCTCGGATACGGTGCGATCGGGCGGCGGTTGAGCGAGCTTCTGAAGCCTTTCGGCATGACTTTGTATGCGGTGCGTCGAAAACCGGCGGTTGAAGCGGATGTTACGGTGGTGGATTTTTCTTCGCTCGATAGCCTTTTGGCAAAGGCAGATCATGTCGTCAATATCCTGCCGGCTAATGATTCCACCGCCGGCTACTGCAGTGCTGGATTTTTTTCAAAGTGCCGGCCTGGGGCGCGGTTTTACAACGTAGGGCGCGGATCAACCGTGAATCAGGATGCAGTCGCAGGCGCCCTTCGCTCGGGGATTCTTGACGCCGCATATTTGGATGTGACGGATGTTGAGCCGTTGCCTCCGGAGAACGATTTGTGGCGAGTTCCAAACTG
>JBILUQ010000209.1:0-7157 GCA_044370935.1 Chthoniobacteraceae bacterium | reverse complement strand
CTTGGCATGAATCAGGGATGCAAGATTCATGAGAGTCCCTCCGATTGAAGCTGGCGTGTGACACACTCGTGCAGCCGCTGGCGCAGCAGTTCCAGATTCCGAAACAGCGTACGACGGCTCATTGCGAACCGCTGCATCATCTCCACTGCCCCCTGACGCATCGCATATCGACTGGTGACGAGTTCCTTGTCCCGCGCCGTCAGGGTGTCCAGACAACCATCCAAAAACCGCAGCCGCTGATTGAGTTCGGGCTCCACTCGCTCCCGATCGCGCGCCAGCAAATCGATTACATCCTCGGAAAACAAAAGCTGCGAGCGTGCAGCCTTTTCGCGATGCTTTTGCACCTGCAAATAAGCAAACCGGTATGCCCACGGCAAAAACGGCAGCGATAGATCATACCCGTCAAATTTCCGATACAGCGCGAGACTCGTCTCTTGTAGAATATCCCGCGCATCCGCCTCGCACGCCACGAGACTGAAGATGTAACGAAACAAGGGCTCCTGATGCTGTGTCAGCAGCAGGACAAGCCGTTCTGTGCGTTCGGGGGGGGCAGAGCTCATGAGCAAGGTTTACCAGTATTCCCGCAAAACCCACTCAGAGTGCCAAAATTATGTTAACAAAAGGCGAAGCGGTGGTGGAAGATAGTTTGTACCGACCAAAACACGTTCATTCGCAGGCAACGAGCCTGTAGCATGAGCGCGACCCTGAGAGAGAGTTCTGAGGACAGAGAGTTCTGTGCTGGGCGTGTGCTGGGCGTGTGCTGGGCGTGTGCTGGGGGGTGTGCTGGGGACAGGCAATTCGTCCTGGGGACAATTCGTCCTCGCGTGCGTGAACGGGGACACGTGAACGGGGACAGGCGCAGTGCTCGTTTGGCGCCAGCACTCTAGCACAACGACTCGAAATGCTCCGTGCCAGTGGTGATCACCAGCGGGCGGAGGAGCTTCGTGAACGCTTTTTTTCAACCATGTGGGATGTGAGCTATTTCATGCGAGTGCTTAAGCAGCGCTTCTCGCAATGGTACAACGGTGCTTATGACCGGAAGGGCACGCTGTGGGAGGAGCGCTTTAGGAGCGTCCTTGTGGAAGCAGACGTCGCTCTGCGGGTGGTGGCATGTTATATCGATTTAAATCCGGTTCGCGCGGGGCTGGTAACTGATCCCAAAGAATACCGATGGTGTGGATACGCAGAGGCAGTTGCTGGGATAAGGGAGTCGCGTGAGGCGATTTCTTCTGTGATGGTGGGATTTACTACAAGCTCGAGTTCGATCGGCAAACGGCTTGCAGCCTATCGGTGTCAACTTTTTGAGGCGGGGGGTATTTCTACTGGAGGAAACGAGGCGGCCGAGAAAAAGCGTAGAGGCTTTGCAGCCTTGCAGGTTGAGTGCGTGCGACTGGCTGGGGGAAAGCTGGGTGTCGGCGAGGCCTTGCAAT
Source organism: Chthoniobacteraceae bacterium (assembly GCA_044370935.1). Lineage (GTDB taxonomy): Bacteria > Verrucomicrobiota > Verrucomicrobiia > Chthoniobacterales > Chthoniobacteraceae > Chth-196. The sequence goes on along the minus strand of JBILUQ010000209.1, from coordinate 5,727 downwards.
GCAGGATTCGCCATTTTACGGAGGGACTGGTGCTTGGCTCCGTTGAGTTTGTGGAGGGGTATTTTCATCGGTATCGTCGCCGTTTTAGTGCATATCGATCGTCGGGCGCGCGACCGATCGAATGCATGGCGGCCGCTGATTTGCATTCATTTTGAAAGTTCGCATTCTGCGGCTGCATCTTACTGAGGCCGATTGAGAGGCTACGGGACCGGCAATTGGTTAATCCCCACTACTGGCTCTCGTAGCCACTACTCCGCACTACGCCAAAGCACCGCTTTTGCCATCGGCAGCAGAGGCGTTGCTGGCGGACACAATTTCACCGGTAGCCTTCGTGTGTTTCTGGGAGTGGGGCCGATAGACTTGCGCGAAAGATTCAGCGGACTTTTTGCAGCGGTATTGCACCGCTTGAGGGGAAATCTTCTACAGCGAAGGCACTGGGGACGAGCGAAGGCACTGGGCAGGCACTGGGCAGGCACTGGGCAGGCACTGGGGACACTGGGCAGGCACTGGGGACAGGCAGTTCTCGCTACGCTGGGGACAGGCAGTTCTCGCTACGGGCAGTTCTCGCTACGGGCAGTTCTCGCTACGGGCAGTTCTCGCTACGCCTCGCCGGTGGAACCGGCCTGAGGATTGGTGTCCTTGAAGCGAAGATAGATCTTCCGGGCATGCGCTTCGCCGTACGTTTCGCGGATCTCTCCTCCAACGCGATAGGTCACGCCCGCAAGTGCCGAGGCTCAACGCAGGATGCAAGTGGACTACCGTACTGCGGACCTGGAGGTCTTCAGCCAATAGGTCTCTACGTTCTGAAGCCCCTGCACGCGATAATGTTGGTTTGCCTCGGCAGTGCGTGTGAACATGAACGAGTCGTCCGAAAAGGACTTCGTTTTTAGATTCGGCGCATCGCCATAGTTCCAAAGCGACGACAGCTGCATACCAGAAGTCCTGATCGCATCAACTTTGCGGACGAAGTTCGCGTCGGTGTCCCCGTGGAACTCGCCCATGTAGAGCACTTTTTTGCTTTGCTTCGCGAGCTTCACGTAGATCGCGAGCAGTTCTTCGAGCTCGACGGTTCGGCCGAACCTTTTCTGCGACATCCCGTCCTTATCTTTGTCGAGGGTGATGTGGACACTGATCACGTCGACTGTGCGCGGTGAGAAGACGTCCATGATGGCCCGGAGTTCCTCTACGGTATCATCCTGCCTCAATGCGCGCTCTGTCCTCAGGTGATACTGGCTCGCTCTGAAATCCGCGGTGCCGTTGGAAATCATGCGGTATGAATCGATGCTGCGTATGGCTTTTTCAACCTCGGTGAAATAAACCTCAACGTCCTGGGAAGTGATTCTGTCGGCGGGTCCCCGCTGCGCTGGCGTTCCTTTGGAAGCCAACACGTAGGGATAGCCGAGGGGAGGCTCACCTTGCTTATCCAGATCGGCCGCAAGATTGAATTCGTTACCGATTTCCCAACCCCAAATCGCAGGTGAATCCTTATACCGGCTCACGACGTCCCGGACATATTTGCGGGCATATTCCATGGTCTTACTGGCCGGGTTTCCGATCTGGTTAACACTTTCGCCCACCACATCGGACACGCTGAACTTGGTCCAAAACAGGTCGGCTATGATGCCAATGTTGTTTTCCTCGCAGGTCTTCACCAACAAATCCATTTCGCGAAAATACTGGTCCGGCTTGTCCTGATAAACTTGGAGTTCATTCGGCCAAAAGCCGCTGAACGGCAACCGGATAAATGGGATTTTACTGGCGGCAATCTTTTTCAGGGATGGAGCGTAAGCCGAATACTGTGCGTTACGGATGGTGCGGAGAAAGCCGTCATAATAGCAGAGCCCCATGCCGTAAAACGGCTTTCCTGCCAGCGTCAAAGTGCCGTCCGCATCCACATGCAGCCCCTGCTGAAGCTGCGCGGCAGGCTTCGGGGCGTCGGCGGCGTTGAGTGCGATTGGCGCAGCCATAATCAGAGTGATGAAGAGTGTGAGGGTGGTTTTCATGGTTGTATTTTGACGGTTCTAAAAAATCCGTTCATGAGTGGATTGTGGTGCATCAAGTGGGCGGGTCGTTGTGTTGATCTTCATGGGTGATTGAATCCTTATTTGAATGCCGGATTCGGTGCGGGCATGGCGGCACCGACCTGGGTGCGCCAGTCGTTCAGTTGTTTTAGCAGTGACGCAGCTTTGTCGGGCATCTGCGCTGCGAGATCGTTTTTTTCGCTGAGGTCGTCGCGGAGGTTGTAGAGCTCCAGACGACCATCCTCGAGGTATTCGAGCAACTTCCAATCTCCGGCGCGCACGGCACTCACGGGTGTGGTGGTGGGGTAGTAGTGGGGATAGTGAAAATAAATGGCTTTACGGTTTAACGCGCTGCCGGGGTGTTGCAGCAAGTATTTGAGGTCGACCCCGTCGGTAGGCTCGTTTGGTTTTTCGCCGGGCACCGTGGCGGCGAGGGTGTGATACAAATCCATCAGGATCACAGGTTGGCGGCACTCAGCGGCCTCGGGCGTCACGCTGGGCCAACGAACGATGAGGGGCACGCGGATGCCGCCTTCGTAGAGCGCGCCTTTTCCGGAGCGAAGCGGTGCGTTGCTGGTTACGGGCATCGGTTGGGCTTTTTCAGTTCCAATGTATCCACCGTTGTCGCTGGTAAAAATCAAGAGGGTGTTCTGTTCCAGCCCTCGCTTCTTCAGGTGATCGAGCACACGCCCAACGCTGTCATCGAGGCTTTTGACCATGGCGGCATAGACCGCGTTTTGGTGATTCTGGCCGGGCTGAAGTTTCGCCTCGAAATGACTCACATCAGCAGCCTTTGCCTCCATGGGCGTGTGCGGTGCGTGATGCGCGAGGTAGAGAAAAAAGGGTTGGCCGCCCGCGCGATCAATTACCCGAAGCGCCTCGTCGGTCAGACGGTCGGTGAGGTATTCGCCTGGCTTGCCAAACTCCATGTGCGGGACGTAGCGGAACTCAGGCCCAAAGCGCCCGGTGCCGCTGTAGGGCCAAAAGAAAGTGTGCGGTGCGCCCCATTGGGTGCCGCCGATGTTCACATCGAAGCCGTGTGTCTCGGGATAGTGATCCACATCGCCCAGGTGCCATTTTCCGACCAATGCGGTAAGGTAACCCGCCTCCTGCAGGCGTTTGGCGGGAGTCGTCTCCGTATGCGGCAGATCATGGAGCGAGTCGGCCTCGATCAGCTTGCGTTTCTTCGGGCCCCCTTTAGATCCCTCCGACCAGATCGTCATGTGCAGCCGCGCGGCGTGTTTTCCGGTGAGCAGGGCGGCGCGGCTTGGGGTGCAGACAGACATCGCATAGGCATCGGTGAAACGCACCCCTTGTTGCGCGAGACGGTCGAGGTGCGGTGTCTCGTGCAAGTCCGCGCCGTAGCAGCCGAGATCACTCCAGCCTAGGTCGTCGGCGAGGATGAGGACGATGTTGGGTCGTTTACGTGCCGCATTTGCTTGCTTCGCATCCGCGGCGTCCAGCACCGCCAGAGGCGCGAGCAGCAGGACGCCGAGTGAGAGGCGACAGAAGAACCGACAGAACCGACGACAGAGAGATGGTGTCGCGGGATTCATCGGGAGTGCGGTGACGGTGCTGAGTTTTTGGAAGACTCGGGTGTAATTGCCGGCGCCTCTTCGCGGGGAAGGTGGTGGCGTAGGGACTCTATGATCGGCCGATGGGCGGGTTGATCGGCGAGGTTGGTCCATTCATTTGGGTCTAGGAGATGATCGTAAAGCTCCTCTTCGCCGTTCCGATAATGGATGTAGCGATAGCGCTCGTCACGCACGGCATGGTTGCCTCGCCCATGGGTGATGAGTGTCGGGTGAGGCCAGTCGTCGGCTGGAGCCTCGAGCAGTGGGACGAGGCTGCGGCACTCAACATCTTCTCGAGGTGGCAGGCCGGCCAGTTCAATCAGCGTGGGGTGGAGGTCCATGATATTAACGACCCGATCACAGGTGGCCGCCTGTTTCTTCCCTGGAGCGGAGATCATCAAGACGCAGCGGGTGGCCTCTTCCCAAAGAGTTACTTTTTCCCAGTGCAGCTTTTCGCCGAGGTGCCAGCCATGATCACTCCACAGGCAGACGATAGTCTCGCGGCCGCCGGGGCTGGTTTCGACGGCGTCGAGTACACGGCCCAGGCAATCGTCGGCGAAACTGATGGCTGCGAGGTAAGCTCGCACGGCCTCCTTCCATTGCTCTGCTGCTCGGATTGTTTCGAAGATGCCTTTGCCACTCCCGTAATCGTCCGGGTCCTCAGGGTTGGGCAGACCTTCACCCAATGCAAAGCGTTTGCCATAGGAACCGATATCGTCGAGGTCGTCCCCTTTTATTGCCGGAAGGGGCACCTGATCGAGGGGATAGCGATCGAGATATTCCTGCGGCACGTACCAGGGCAGATGCGGCAGGTAGAGGCCACAGGCGAGGAAGCGCGGACGCTCGAGTGGTTTGGCCAGCTCTTCGACAATAAAATCGGCGACCTTCCAGTCAGGCATGTCGGTTTTCGCCCTCCAGGAAGCGCCCCAGTCGACCGTGCGCCGCAGGGCCAGTCCGTTCAAGGGTGGGTTGGCAATGCCGTGGTCGAGCATGCACTGGCTCTGGGATGGCCAGTAACGATCCCACGAGACGGGATCTTGAGAAGCTTTGCTATGGTGGAAAACTTTGCCGGCGCCGACGGTTTCATAGCCGTGACGGCGAAAGTATTGTGGCAGGGTCTCTTGGTTGGTGAGCCTTGGAGAGGTGCGCCAATGATCGTCCCAATGCGCATACACGCCGGTGGTCCCAGGACGCAATCCCGTCAGTAATGCCGTGCGCGACGGATTGCACCATGGGGCTGCTGTGTAAGCCCTGGAAAAGGTGACTGAGCGTGCGGCTAATCGGTCGAAGTTCGGCGTCTTTGCAGCGGGAAACCGCATCGCTCCGATCCATGGACGTAGATCGTCCACCGCGATAAAAAGAACGTTGGGTTTGGCATCCTCAGCGTACACCTCGGCGAGGGGGGCGAGAAAGCAAGCGCAGAGGAGGGTGAGGGTGTGTTTCATTGTGCGGAATCCAGACTTAGCTTCAGGTGTTTGAAATCCATCACCTGCGCGCCGGGCATGGAGAGCGGTTCAAGAGTGATTTTGGCCGGGCCTGCAGGGAGCTTGAGAGCGCCGGCTTTCAGCGTGCCCCACTCGCGATTGCGGTATCTCGTCATTCCCGCTTCGTCTCGATTGGGGAGCGGGATTTCCGGTGCGGGCGCAGGGGGAATGGTCATCTCCAGGGATTCGCTCCCAACGCTAATGCGCAAGCGTGAACCTGAGTCGGCAGGAAGAGAGGCAAACGCGAGTTCGATCTCATAAGAACCGGCGGTGGCTATCTCGAGGTCAAACCACAGTTTCCCCTTTGTGTCCGTCCAACCCGTAATCCAGTCGTTGGAGAAGCCGGGGCCGCTGGCGAACTTCAGCGGCTTATCCAAGTATGCTTGCGGCGCGTGTAGTTCGACGGGGTTGTGCTGCGGATATCCTACGGGCAATGGTAAACGCCGCTGGGGATCGTGTGAGATGTCGGTGAACCACGCATCGTATTGTGCGCTGAGTTGGGCCACGATGTCGGCGTTCTCTGTGGCGATGTTCCGCGTCTCACTGGGGTCGGCTTCCATGTCGTAGAGCTCCCAAAGCTTGGCGCTCGCGTCGTTCGCTATCGCGCTTGAACCGCCGGCCTTTCCTGCAATTTCGCGCACGAGTCGG
>JBILUQ010000017.1:0-25120 GCA_044370935.1 Chthoniobacteraceae bacterium | reverse complement strand
CGCCCACCGAGTGCACCGCGTCGGTGACTTTCCGCCAGCCTGCTATGTGCGCGTCGGTAAAAATCCCGGGAGTGTTTGGATAGCCGAATCCGCGCGGTGAAACGGACGTCGCCTCGGCGATCAAAAGACCGCCGGACGCCCGCTGTTTGTAGTATTCCGCGTTGAGCTCGCAGGGGACGTTGCCGGGCTCTGCGCGGCAGCGCGTGAGGGGCGCGAGATAGATCCGGTTCGGGGTCCGCACTGCGCCGAGTTGAAGCGGTGAAAAAAGGTCGAGGCTCATAAGATGAAAGTTTTTGTCTGTGGCTCCGGCGCATCCCGGAACCCTCGCAGGATCCCGGCCGCGCACCAGCGCGGGACCTTCACACAGGCCGGGCCGGTTGACCAGACAAACGCCGGATCAAATGCACAGCTCAGGCGCGGATCCATTACAAGACGTCGCGCGTCTCGATCGGAGTCAAAAAAAAGGAGGGGCGGTTGTGCTGAAGAGTCCGAAGCAGAAAGAGAACGGGGCGATGGCCCGCAAGGGATAGCAACGCCTACGGCGCTGGAAACGGCAGCGGGAGTTCGGAATCTGCAACGGACCCTCTACCGGCAAGCCAAGAGCAAGGGAGATTGTCGCAACAAACACCCTGCGCCGCAGAGCCGGGCACCGAATTTCTGAGGCCGGCGCCTTTGATTTCAACGACTCGGCAGTTCGATCCCGTCGTCTTTAAGTTCAATTTTGCCCGCCTTGAACAGCGAGCCAACCGCCTGTTTGAACGCCTTTTTACTGCACGCGAACATCTCCCGTATGGTCTCGGGATCCGACTTGTCATGGAGTTCGAGGCGGCCGTTGTTCTGCTTGATCGCGTCCAAGATCTGATCCGCCAGCGGGGCGATGCGCTTGTAGCCGGCCTGGTCGAGGCGCAAGTCCACCTTGCCATCCTCGCGGACCAGCCGGACAACGCCCTGGTATTCGTCACCGATCCGCAGCGGCCCGCCGAGTTCTGTCCTGTAAAGCATGCCCCAGTGCGTGTGGTCGACCACGCACCGATAGCCCAGCGGCGTTTCCTGCGCGACCACCAGATGCACCGGTTGTTCCGAGGTGAAGGTGGCGGGCGTTTGATCGAGGTGCCGCTTAAGGCGGGACGAGGCGATGAGCCGGTTGGAGCGCTCGTCGAGCACCGCCATGATGACCACCCAGTCATTGATGGCCAGCGGTCCAGTTTGTTCGCGCAACGGCAGCAGCAGATCCTTCTCCAGTCCCCAGTCCAAAAAGGCGCCGATCCCGCCCCGCACGCCGACCACTTTCAAGCAGGCGCATTGTCCCACCATCACCAGTGGCTCCTCGGTTGTCGCCACCAGCCGGTCTTCGGAGTCGCGGTAAAGGAACACGTCGGCGACGCCTCCCACTTTCAGCTCCGGGCCCACGTATTTGGCCGGCATCAGAACCTCGCCCAATTCGACGGCATCCAGATAGACGCCGTGCGGGGATTCGCGCAGTACCGCCAGAGAATTTCGTTGCCCTAAAACAGCCATATCCAGCGATCGTTAGGCACGGGCGCATTGGCGGAAAGGAAATTCCTCATGCTGTTCCGCGGCGTGTCCGCGGGGAGGTTCCGCGAACAGTCGTGAGGGCGGAACTTGCAACAGCCGATTTTGTAAGCGAAAAGGCAAGGTGCCTTTCAGCATTTTGATCTATCTGCCCCATGAAATTTGCGATTTGTAACGAGACTTTTGGTGAGTGGCCCTTCGAGAAAGCCTGCGCGTTCGCGAGCAAGTGCGGTTACACCGGGCTGGAGGTGGCGCCGTTCACTCTCGCCGAATACGCGTATCAAGTGCCGGCGGCCCGCCGAGTCGAGTTGCGCAAGATCGCCGCCGATGCCGGGCTGGAAATCATCGGACTGCACTGGCTTCTCGCAAAGACCGAAGGATTTTACCTGACCACACCCGACTCCCAGACGCGGGCGGCGACGGCGGATTATTTGTGCGAGCTGACGCGTCTGTGCCGCGACATGGGAGGCCACCTCATGGTGCTTGGCTCGCCCAAGCAACGCAACCTTCTGCCGGGTGTGTCGCACGACGACGGCATGCGTTACGCGGCTGACACTTTGCAGCGGGTCATTCCGACCCTGGAGGAGTGCGGGGTCACCATCGCACTTGAACCGCTCGGTCCCGAGGAGGGCGATTTCCTGAGAACCGCCGACCTCGGTGCGGAACTTATGCGGATGATCGGATCCGAGCACTACAAGCTGCATCTCGACGTGAAGGCGATGTCCACCGAACCGACGCCCATCTGCGACATCATCCGAAAGCACGCAGGCGCCATGGCGCATTTCCATGCAAACGATCCAAACCGGCGTGGTCCAGGCATGGGCGAGATCGATTTCAAGCCGATCTTTGAGACGCTACGATCTGTGCAATACGGCGGATGGGTGTCCGTTGAAGTTTTCGACTACGCGCCCGGCGCGGAATATCTGGCTACGGAAAGCTACTCCTACATGCAGGACTGTTTGAAGGAGATCGGGGCGCAATGAAGGAATCGCGGGGCGCTCACCGGAGGCTCACTGAAAGCTTGAATCACATCTTGATCGAACAGCGTTGCAGCGATGAAACAGCCTGACTTTCTGATCGTCGGCGGAGGAATCATCGGAGTCAGCATCGCGCGTCAGGTCCGTGCGCGGTTCGGCAAGGCGCGTGTGGTGGTGCTGGAGAAGGAGGCGTTTTTGGGAGCGCATGGGAGCGGACGCAATAGCGGTGTGCTTCACGCCGGATTTTACTATTCGGCGGACAGCCTGAAGGCCCGCTTCACGAGGCAGGGCAACCTCGCGCTCACACGGTTTTGCGAGGAGCACAAAATCCGGCTCAACCGATGTGGAAAACTTGTCGTCGCGCGCAACGCGGCGGACTTACCGCAGATCGACGAGCTTCTGAGGCGCGCGAGCGCCAACGGCGTCCCGCTCGAAAGCTTGACGGAGGACGAGGCGCGTAAAATCGAGCCGAGGGTGAAGACATTCGAGCGGGCACTGTTCTCTCCATCGACTTCCACGGCCAACCCGATGGAGGTGCTTGAAGCAATGCGCGCCGAAGCCGAGCGGGAGGGGATCCGGTTCCTGCTTGGAACATCGTTTGAAAGCCTGCGTGAGCGCGGATTTGAAACATCCGAGGGAAGGCTTACGCCCGGATACATCATCAACGCCGCCGGTTTGCACGCCGACACCATTGCGCGGCAGTACGGCTTCTCGCAACATTACCGGATTGTTCCCTTCAAGGGTCTGTATCTTTACGGCGCCGAAAACGCCCCTGGGTTCCGCACAAACATTTACCCGGTTCCAGATTTGCGGAATCCGTTCCTAGGAGTGCACTTCACGGTGACAGTGGATGGGCATGCAAAGATTGGGCCCACGGCGATCCCGGCTTTTTGGCGCGAGCAGTACGGCGGGTTGGAGCGGTTTGATCTGGCGGACTGCGTGGCGACGCTTCTGCGCGAGCTCGGGCTGATTGTGTTTGCCGGGTTTGATTTCAGACGCCTGGCGCTGGAGGAACTGCTCAAGTACAACCGCACGCATCTGGTGAAGCTTGCGGGCGAGCTTGCGACCCATGTCGAGGTCGGTCACTACACAAAGTGGGGCAAGCCGGGAATACGAGCGCAGCTCATGGATATTCGCACTCGGAAACTCGAGATGGACTTTGTTCTAGAGGGCGACGAGTCTTCCTTTCACGTGCTCAACGCGGTGTCGCCGGGATGGACTTGTTCAATACCGTTTGCCGAACATGTGTGCGATCAAATCGGCAGTTTGCTTGGCTAGCGGGCGGTAAATCCCGTTCGTCGGATCAAGCGCAGCCCAGTTCAGTCGAACCCACAGATGATTGTACCCACGAACCACCTCAAGCGATCCATTGGAGCTCGGCCCGATGGCGTCCATCTTTGTCGCGAGGGAGATGTTGCATGCGTCCCTCCGCCGGCGATGGACTGCTAGGCGCTTTCGTCCGTTTCTCCACCCGATGTTCCGCAAAATCCTCTACACCCTTCTCAAGCTGCTAGTCGCCTCTGCGGCTGTGTATTGGCTGCAAAAAAAAGTGGATGCGCAGAACGTCCTTCGCGTTCTGCGGAACGCGGATCCGATTTTTTTCGGGGGCGCCTTTTTGCTCGGACTGTTGAACTTGTTGAACGGCGGATTCCGCTGGAACCGGTTGCTCGGGGCGTTGCGGATCAGCATTCCGGTGGGGACGCTGACTGCGATTGCGCAGATCGGGCAGTTTTTCGCGGTGTTTTTGCCGGGCACGGCTGGGGATGACGTGACGCGTCTTGTTTACATTGCACGTCTGGCACCTGGTCGGGTGCGGGAGGCTTGCGCGACGGTTTTGCTGGATCGGGTGATCGGGCTGTCGTGCCTTTTCATGCTGGCTTTCGTTTGCATTCCGGCGAACTGGAGTCTGCTGCAGGGGCAGCAGAGCACGCGCTGGATCGCGACGGGATTTCTGTTTGCAGGGGGGGCGGTGTTGCTGGGCGGCGCTCTGTTTTTCAGCCTGAGTGCCGTGACACTTAACGGTTTGATCGACCGTTTTGAGTCGCCGCTCAAGCGGTTTGGATTCGTCACGGAACTGGCCGCAATGGCGCGGGCGTTCGCCGGTAATCGGGGCACGCTCGCCTTGGTTATCGCCGCCGCTCTTCTGACACAGAGCATGATTTGCGCAACGTTTTACTTTGCGGGCCGCGCCGTGGGCATCGAACTGCCGCTGTTTTCTTGGATGAGTTTTGTGCCGGTGATTGTGGCGTCCAGCGCACTGCCGATTACGTTTGCGGGCATCGGGGTGCGCGAGTATTTGCTGCTGCTGTTTGTGGGTAGCGCAGCCGCAGCCGTTAATCAGGAGCGGATCCTCGCTGCCTCACTTTTGGTATTGGCGCTTGGGCTGCTGATGGCACTCCTGGGAGGTGTGGTCTACCTCCTCTACCGGCCGGCGGCTGTTGTTGAAAGCGTTGAAAGCGTTGGAAAGGTCGAAGGCGCAGCGGACGGCGGAAATTGAACTCTGCTGTGATGGCACTCGAGATTGAGCTCGATTTTGCCGCTATGGGCTGAGGGGCTTACTTCGGTGTGTTTCGTAAAGACGTTGGCTTGCGGGTATTGTTTGTGAAACAAGCGGCTCGCTTGGCGCGGGCTTCTTCGTTGATACTTGAGCATGTCTGTACCCAGCCAGGAAATTGAAGAGCTCTTTGACGATGCCAGTGGCGACCTCGCGCTGGGAGAGCTTGAGGCTGCGTCGCAAAAATATCTGCGGTGCGTACAGTTGGACCCGGAGTTCTTTGAGGGCTGGCATGCGCTGGGCATGGCGCACATGAAACTCGGCCGGTACGCGGAGGCGATCGAAGCGGGATTAAAGGCGGTGGAGCTCAGGCCCAAGGACCAGCTAGCATGGTCCAGTTTGTCACTGTTCTACGTGCGCAACGGTCAGATCCCGGAGGCTGAGGCGGCCGGTGCCAAGGCGCGTGTGCTCGGCTGGGGCGAGCAGTTGAAGGGGAAGGCCCCGACAACGGAGCCGTCTTCGCAATAACGCGAAACGGCGCCCAATCGCGCACTGACACGACTGATGCAGAGGCTCGTTCCCTCAGAATCTTCTTCTGTCCGGGGCGCTAGGTTGTTGAGCAATCGAGCCCCTGAGAATCTCTACGCGCTTTGGATTTCGTTGATCAGCTTCGTTCCGATGCCGATCTGTCTGTCGAGCGGGATCCCAGCACAAGTAAGGAGGGTGCCAAGCAGATCCCCTTGGTTCCCGCTGATTCCCGTCACGAAACGGCCCGTTTGAATCGAGCCGCCGCCGCGTCCGGCGATGATGAAAGGCAGATTCTCGCGGGAATGCTTGTTCCCGTCCTCAAGGCCCGAACCCCAAAGCATGATGCAGTTGTCCAAGAGCGTTCCCTCGCCTTCGGTGAGGCTTTGCATCCGCTGGATCATGTAAGCGAATTGCGAAACATTGAACTCCGTAATCTTCGCAACTTTATCCACTTTGTCGGCCTGATTGTTGTGATGCGTCACCGAATGATGTTGGTCGGTGAATCCAAGTTCAGGATATGACACACCATTCGGCGTCGAGCCGATGTAAGTGCTCACACGGGTGGTGTCCGTTTGGAATGCGAGGACGGTCAGGTCGCACATGATTTTCATGTACTCACTCCGCCGGTCGCCTTCCGGAATCTTGATTTCAATCGGCGGCGAATCTGAATCGTTGCGCTTCGCCACGCTGACTCCGGCGGCCTCCAGCGCGGCTTCCTTCTGCCGCAGCTCGACCGCCGCAATCCTGCGCTCCACCGAGCGCACGCTGTCGAGATATTCGTCGAGCTTGCGTTGGTCATTGGACCCAAGGTTGCGCCGTAAATCCCTCGCGCCCCCGAGCACCAAATCCAGCATGCTGCGATCGAGCTTGTCAGCCTTGAGCGAGGCACGGGAATCGGCTGCTGACTGGCCGCCCTGTTTGTCTTTGAAAAGCCGGTTGAAAACGTTCCGCGGATTGGTCTCCGCCGGCACGGGCTGCGTAGGCGAGCGGAAGCTGCAATGCGAATAATAGGCCTCGTTCAGACCCTCTTGATTCTCCTTGTGGGTTTGCGGCATCGTCGCAAGCTCGAGCGATGAGAGTTCCGTCAGGCCGCCGACGTAGTTTGCGGCAATTTGATCGGCGGAAATCGCAATGTTCACGATGCTGCGCCGGGAAGCGTCCGGTAAAGTCGCCGTGAGCCATGTGGATAATTCCAACGCATGCGGTGCGCCGTTAAGAGGCGATATCGGCACGCCGGAAATACCCTTTAGCATGAGGCACTGATGCAGTACGGAACGCAAAGACTCGAGGGCGGGCGGAGGTTCCGAAAGAAAGGTATCCGGATTCTTGGGCCAGAACTGGTCCATGATCACCCCGTGGGGCATGTACATGAATCCCAGTCTCACGGGGGCCTTGAATCGTTTGCCCTTGGGTTGCTCGGCCCAGCCCATGCTCTCAAGCAAGGGCAACGCGAGGGAAGCGCCCAGCCCTTTCAAGCAGGTCCTGCGGTCAATCAGCCAGTTTTTTTTCATTTGGATGCTCCCTCTAACTCCCGCACGCGGCGATGCATGAACGGATAGCTTGTGACAACTTGTGTGATGAGTGTTTGCATGCGGAAACCGTCTTTGGCAATCGTCTCGGTCATTCCGTCTAGCACGACTTCATCATACCCTTCAAGCTGTCTGCACAGTGCGTAGGCCAGAAGCTTTTCCGCAAGGTTGCGGCTCAGATCATCCACGCGTCCGGCGATAATCCTCTTTAGTTCTTTCGGGGAGGAGAATGCCTTGTGCCCCGGCAGCTCGCCTGTCGCGTCGATTGCGATGCCGTTTTCGTCCGCATCCCGCCAGCGGCCGATTGCATCGAAGTTCTCAAGCCCGAATCCGATTGGATCCAGAATTTTATGGCAGTTCGCGCAGACAGCATTCGTGCGGTGCAATTCGGTGCGCTGGCGCAGGCTGAGATTTGCGATTTTCTTTTTGTCCTGTTTTTCGAGGGACGGAACATTTGGCGGCGCGGGCGGGACGTGTTCACCCAAAATCTGCTCCAACACCCAGACTCCGCGATTCACCGGGCTCGTTCTGTCTGGAAAAGATGTGGTCGCCAAAACACCGGGCATGCCAAGGATCCCACCCCGGTTCGGATTCGAAAGCGCGACCCGCCGCATCTCGGGGCCGGCTACTTCCGTGTCGAGTCCGTACAGTTGTGCAAGCGTGTTGTTCAGAAAGGTGAAATCGCAATCAACGAAATTGAGGACGCTGCCGTTGTGCCGCACAATTTCCTCAAAGAGCAGCCTCGCTTCGTCGTACATTGCGGATCGCATCGGCTGGGACATTTGCGGAAACTTGGCCGCGTCAAAGGCCTTGCCGGCGAGTTTATCGACTCCGAGCCATTGCGCGCCAAATCCATCAAACAAGGCTCGAGAGCGCGGATCGGAGAGCAGCCGTTTGACCTGTGCGCTCAGGATCTCGGGGTTGTTGAGCTTCCCGGCGTCCGCGAGCGCGGCCAGCTCACGGTCGGGCATCGTGGCCCAGATCAGATAGGAGAGCCGGCATGCGAGTTGGTAATCGTCGACAGGCATGATGTCCTTGCCCGATTGGGGTTCGACTGCGGGCGTGATGAAAAGGAATTGAGGGGAAACCAGTGCGGCCTTGAGCACCATCCTGAGGGCTCCGAAATAGGGACGCTGATCGGCAATGGCCAGATCAAAAACATTCATGAGGACGTCCAGCTCCGACTCCGTCGCTGGCCGTCGGAACGCTTTTCTTGCAAGTGATCGTGCGGCAGTTCGCGCGGCATCGCGGGCGTTTGCGCCGCTGGCTAGAGCCTGGCCGAACAACTCTTTCTGCAGAGTGTTCGGGGGTGCGTTTTCCGGGGCAAACGCGCGGCTCAGCGCCTCGTTTGTGATGACCAGATACTGCTCCATGAGGAGCGGGGAGAGGGAGTTCAGGTATCCCGCGCCGAGCACTTCTTCGGGAAGGCCGAGGGCGACTTCCGGATCCACCCCCAGCAGGTCATGCAACGTGTTTGCGTATTCCATCCGGTTGAGGCGACGGATGACGAAGGTGCCGGGATCCTTCGGGCTCAGATATTTCATGTTGGATACCCAATCGATGAACGTCTGCGCCTCCTCTTCTGTGGGATGTTTTTGAGCGTCATCGGGGGGCATGTCATGAGCTTTGAGGGTTGCCACCGATTGTTTCCACTGCCGGCGGAAAGCCGAACCGCCCGGGTTTTTGAGCGCGGAGCGAAACGTCATCCCGCCCTTTTGTTTTTTATCGCCGTGACAGTCCGTGCAGTAGGTGGAAACAAAGGGAACGATTTTTTCCTGAAACGTCTTTTTCGCATGCGCCTGGGCAGCGGTGAATTCGGGGTCGGCATCGGAGCCCGGGGCGGAGGCGGCAGAGGCAGGCTGGCCGCCCAGCGCGAGCCAAAGGCAGATCGCAGACAGCAGAGAGATCCCCACTCGTGACTGCGTCCGTTGAAGAGGGGCTGCAGCAGGTTTTACCGGGGCAGAAATTGCGATGAAAGAGGTCACCATCAGGAATACCCCAATGGCGGCAAAGTCGTAGTGTCTTTCTCCAGCCTTCTCCCGAATCCGCGCCTATGGCGCGGCGATATTGACGCGGACCGCTTTGGACGTTTCCGACCCGTATGGATTGGTGGCTATCACCTTATACAAACCACCTGCCTGAACTCCTTTAGTTTTCAATTCCAGGGTTGGGACCGTGGTGCGTTTCAGCAGCTGGCCGTTCTTGTACCACGTGTAGCTCACGGGTCTCGGCCCCGACACCTGAACGGTAAGCCTCAGTACGTTGCCTGTTTTCAGTCCGATCGGCTCAACGGGCTGCTGAGTGAACACCGGCAGCCCTGGGAATTGCACGAGCGCCTCACGCGAAACTGTGGTGCCAACCGCACTGCTGGCCTCGACCGTGTACGCACCGCTATCGGCGACTTGTAGTCCTTTGATTGTGAGCTCTGCTGTTGTCGACCCACTGACGGTTCGGGAGCCTGAAGCTTGGTCAAACAAGGTCACGCCATTCAACTTCCACTCGTACTTCGTAGCGCCAATGACGGTCGCCCTAAGTTTTAGTTCGGTGCCACCTTTGGAAATATTCACCGATTGCGGATGCGAGCGGAAGACTGGCGGATTCCGCCGGATCTGCACGCCGTAAACCCATCCACGATCAATTCCGGCGCGTAGTGCTGCGTCTTTGGAATACTGGAACTCGATGGATTGCCTGTTGCCCTCGGGCAGATTGACCTGAACCGGAATCCATCCACTCTCGCCTGAGATCACGAGGGGCTGACCGCTCACTGCGTCTATGGCAGGCTTCCCGTTGACGAGACACTTAAGCGTGTCCTTGCCCGCCTCGCTGGACACCATCCACCAGAACGTCATGAGAGCAGGGCCCTTCGCGAAAAACCGCACCGAGCTAGACATGTTGTCCGCCACAAGTCCGCTCACGGCGACCGGGCCTTGCATGCCGTCGAAGCGCTTTGCCATCGTGCCGGTCCATGGAGCGGTGGCGGTTGTGAACATCGTGCGATTTTCATCGAGCCCGACGCTCAGCGAAACGTATGGCAGCTCGATGCGTACATTTAGAACACCCTCTGCCTTCGCGTTCGCCGTGGCCACGGCGAGTTTGATATTCCATTCACCCGCTTCGGCTGGGGTGCCGCTGAATGTCATGCGCGCCGCATCGAAAAGAATGCCCGGCGGAAGCGGGGCTGGCGCTTCGCTCACCTGCACGCCGGCGGCGAGACTCAGCGAGTAATTGAACGGCTGGCCGACGATGCCGCTGGCCTTCGTGATGCTTGGCAATAAAGGCGTGCTGACCGTGTTGGAGACCGCGCCTGAAAGCTGGTATTCGCCCACAGATCCGTACGCGGAATAGCCCGATGTATAACCGCCGGCGGGCCTCGCGCCCGTTGACGCCGAGCGCACCACCAACCAGTAAGTTCCCGCGGGCACACTGCGGCTCAACGAAGCCCCCTGTGATTCCACTGGGTTTGAAAAGGCCAAGGTCGCGCCGGTTCCGTCCTTCAACTCAAGCTGCACGTCGATGTTCGCGAAAATATTGGCCACTGGGCGTATGGTAGCACTCACTGTCCCGCCCGTCGTGCTGAACTGGTGCAGGTCTCCGGCATCCGAGCGCCTGATGAGCCCGCCTACATCGAAGGTACCATTGATGATTGGCAGCGGGCGAATCGCGTCGCTGATGGTGGTGCCGATCACCGAGTCCGGACGATATCCCACTCCGTTCAAGTCACGAGAAATCACATACAGATCCTCCTGCGTGTTGTTGGCCCCCGCGTACTCTCCCTTGCTCCATTGGGTAACGTTTTTTGAAAAGGGCGCGCCCATGATGGGGCCCCAGCTGGTGGGCACGCTCATGTCGCCGCCATGACCGGCGTAGTACGCGCTGCCGCCAGTCGCGCCGTCGTGGTTAAGTCCGAAGGTGTGCCCGACCTCGTGGGAAATTGTGTCCGTGGCGGATTTTACTCCTAAGTTGAAAACCCAGCATGGCACCGTGGATGAAAAGTTTTTGCCCGCCCCGCTCCACGAGTTCAAATACGCAACCCCGCCGGAGCCCGGCGCGGCCGTGCTCGTCGGGGTGACGATGACCCACATTCTCCGGCCAACGGGCGCGGCCGTGTAATCCGCCAGATTGGTTGTAATGGTTAAATCAAACGGTGCGAAATCCTCTGCAACCGACCGAATGATCACGTCCGCCTGTTCGGCGGTGAAACTCGAGGGCGCGGCCGAAATGAGCTTCCCTCCGTTCCAAGCGGGGTCGGTGACTTGCGCTCCGTCGAAATCCACGTAAATAACCCCCTTCGCGCCCGGACGCGTGTTGATGGATGGAATCGCCGCTCCCTGCGCGATGGTGACTCCTGTCGCACTTGTGCCGGCGAGTTCCGCCTCGCTCGTCGGAGACTCCTTGTACTTTGTGCACATGAGCGCCTCCAGCGGTCTCTCGATCATCACAATTTCACCAGACGGTTCAGTCGTGATTTCGTACGCCAGATCCAGCTGTGGGAACAGAATGAGCCCGCCAATTTGGTCGAAGTTGGTATTCAGCGCGAAGGTGCCTTCGATACCCTCGAGTTCCCCGCCCAGCCTCAACCAGCCCGCATCTTCCGTTCTCAGCGCGATCTGAGCAGCGAAGTCTTCACCATCAAACGCGGGCAGCATGATCCGGTCGCCAGCCGCCAGCCGACGCCAGGCTGCGAGGCTGGATCGGCTGAGTCGCGCGATACGCCCACGGTCCGTATGCGGATTCATCGCCGAACGGACCGCCGGCAACCGGTCGCCCTCGATCTGCGGCACGCCGGAAATCCGAACCAAATCAAACGCACGTTTGGCGGAAGAGCTCTTCGCCGGAACTGCCGGTGTTGCCGATCCACGTTGTGCGCCAGGACCTCGACTACTGTCATGCTCCGACCGCGCACGGGCCATCTCCCCTGATCCATCCTGCCCCGTCGCGAGGACGTCACCTCGCTGCTTCTCTCGTGCTGTCGAGTCCGTAAGGTACACACTCACGCTCGCCACCAACACCAACCCGAGCATGAGACCGCTGCCTCTGGTCACATCGAGTTTCATGGTTTTGTTCCGAGGGGGGTTAAATCCTCTGGGTTCCAGTGAGCATCAGCCATGCCAACTGAATTTCGGTCCGACAAAACCTCGTAAACCCCCTCAAAAACCCCATGAGCCCCGTTTTTTGATTCCTAGCGCTTAGTCTCATATTTGAGAAAAATTAAAACTTTTTCTCATTTATGAGAAATTAAAATCTTTCAGCTAAGTGCTGCCGCACAATGGTTAACACTTTTTTCAATTTGCGCGCGAGAACTTGGGCTGTATAGCTGGATTTCGCGCCTTTTTGGCTTTGACTGTGCAACCGCTGGATTCTTTGCGATTTTCCAAGCATGGCTGCTGTCGCGCGAGTCTTTGCGACAGCCTCAACGCTCCGATTCCATCCCTATGTCATTGTCGCATCTATTTCACATTCACCACGAGCCCACCTCGCATCCCGACGTCGTGCTGATCGGGGCTGGAATCATGAGCGCTACGCTTGGAGTCATGCTCAAGGAATTGCATCCCACCCTCAAGATTGAGGTGTACGAGCGGCTCGATGTGATTGCAGGCGAAAGTTCCGACGCATGGAACAATGCTGGAACGGGACACTCCGCATTCTGCGAACTCAACTACACGCCGCAGCATGACGATGGAACCATTGAAACCGCCAAGGCGCTCAAGATCGCGGAGGCTTTCGAAGTGTCGAAGCAATTCTGGGCGTATCTTGTCGAACACAAACGCATCTCAAATCCGCGTTCGTTCGTGAACGCCGTGCCTCACATGAGCATCGTCTGGGATGACCATGTGGCGTATCTCAAAAAGCGGTTTGAGTTGCTGAGTGCATCGCCGCTTTTCACCGGGATGGTGTACTCCGAAGATAAATCGCAAATCGAGAAATGGATTCCCCTCATGACAAAAGGCCGGGATCCAAACCAGCCGCTTGCGGCGACACGAATGGAAGGCGGCACGGATATGAATTTCGGCGCGCTCACCCGCGAGTTGTTTGCACATCTCCAGTCGCTACCCGGCGTCTCGGTGCATCTCGACCACGAGGTGACCTTTATTGAAAAGCGCAAGAAAGACGCCCACTGGGAAATTGAAGTGCTCGACCGGAAAGCCGCGCAGAAACGCACTCTGGAGACGAAGTTTCTTTTCATCGGCGCAGGCGGCGGATCGCTTCCGCTTCTGGAGGAAACAGAAATCCCCGAAGCCGAGGGCTATGGCGGCTTTCCTGTAAGCGGTCAATGGCTGGTGTGCCAGAACGAGGACGTGATCCGCCGACACTCGGCGAAGGTTTACGGGAAGGCGGAGGTCGGTGCGCCGCCAATGTCCGTGCCGCACCTCGACACGCGAATCATCGACGGGAAGAAGGCGCTGCTCTTCGGTCCGTACGCCGGGTTCTCGACAAAATTTCTCAAGCACGGCTCGCTCCTCGACCTTCCCGATTCGCTGCAGATCGACAACATCCTTCCGATGGTGGCCGCCGGCCTCCACAACCTGCCGCTCACAAAATATCTGATCGATCAGGTGAGACAGTCGCCGGAGGACAGGCTTGAAGCGTTGCGCAAATTTGTGCCGACCGCGAAAATGGAGGATTGGGTTTTGCAAGAGGCCGGACAGCGCGTGCAGATCATCAAGAAAGACCGCGACGAGGGAGGCAAGCTCGAGTTCGGAACGGAGATCGTTAGTTCGGCCGACGGTTCGATCGCGGCGCTGCTTGGCGCGTCGCCCGGCGCCTCGACAGCGGTCTCAATCATGCTGGAGCTGTTGCAAAAATGTTTCGGTGAACAAATGAAAACGCCCGAATGGCAAGGCAAGATCCAAGCGATGATTCCTTCGTGGGGGCGCTCCCTCGCAAAGGATGCCGGCTTGTGCGCAGCCACACGCTCCAGAAGCAACGCCATCCTGCAAATGCGCGCGGATTGATCCCGGCTAGGCATTCTCAGTAACGACAATTTCTATGAACAACACCGATTGGATCCAACAACTCCGCGAGGTCCATGCCCGCGCAATACTCGCCGCGAAATCCGGCCGACGCTCCCCGCAAAGCATGTTCAGCCCGGAGGACGTCGAGTTTCTTCGCTCCATCGGATGTTCCGCGCAGGAACTTTTTGATTTCGTGGACGATTATCTATGCGACGGCGAGCCGGACTTGGAGGAGGTCATCGCAGTGCAGGCCATCAGACGCGACTATTTCCTGAACGTCATGGGTGGGGTCGCGACGGGCCACATTGTATCCATGGCTGATCTGCCGGCGAAGAGCGCTGCAATCGATGGCATTTCTTGGCTGCCCAGATTGATTGTGAAAGCGCGTGTCAAGCTCAGGGGAGAGATGCCAGCGGACTTGATGTACGGTTGCGGAGGTGACCGCCCGTTTGTGAGAAGAATGCGCACGACCCTTGCAGGTTTTCTTCAACTCGTCCGCGACTGTGGAGACGACGACAGAAAAATTGTGGATACCTTGAAGCGGTCCGCAGGCATCGTTTAGTGCGCGGGGCGGCGACGGTTTAACGCTGCAAGCCGACCGCACAATCCAGCGCTCCAACTACCACCGCCTTTTTCCGACTACCGATGCAAGAAGCCCTACTTGAAGCCGCAATTGCCGCACGCTTGCAAGCGTACGCACCTTACTCGGGTTTTTTCGTCGGCGCAGCGGTGCTGGCTGGGGGCCGGGTTTTCTCCGGGTGCAACGTCGAGAATGCCGCGTATGGGCTTACCAATTGCGCGGAGCGGACGGCGATTCTCAAGGCGGTGTCGGAGGGTGTCCGAAAGATTGAGGCCATGGCCGTGGTTGCAGATTCGCCGGGCCCCGTGTCGCCGTGCGGCGCGTGCCGGCAGGTGATCGCCGAGTTTGCGACAGGCGATGTCCCGGTTTATACCGCCAACTTAAGCGGGATGCGCCGGACATGGACGGTGAAGGAACTGTTGCCGGGGGCGTTCGAGGCCCGGGACATTACCGAAACAGCGCCTCGATAGCGCTTCGATTGCACCACTGCACTCGACACCTGCTTTTGGTCTGAAACAGACGCTCTAAACCGCAACCCGCATGAAACCATTCCCTCGCATTCACCTGATTGTGATGGATTCCGTCGGCACAGGTGCAGCCCCCGATGCGGCTGAATTCGGGGACGAAGGCGCTGATACGATTGGTCACATCGCAAAAGCGGTCGGGGGCCTTCGACTGCCGTTTCTCCGCGGTGCGGGTCTCGCAAACATTGCTGACATTGGAGCGTCGAGTGCTGATCAAAAACCCATCGGCTATTTTGCCAAGATGACTCCCGCCTCGCGCGGGAAGGACACAATGACAGGACACTGGGAGTTGATGGGGCTTTCGCTGGACGTCCCGTTCCGGGTGTTTCCGAACGGTTTTCCCGAAGAGCTTATTCGGGCGATTGAGGATTATTCGGGGCGCCCTGTAATCGGCAACAAGGCCGCGAGCGGCACGCAGATCATCGAGGAACTGGGTGCGGCGCAAATGCGTTCCGGAGCGCTGATTGTCTATACCTCGGCGGACTCGGTGCTGCAGATTGCCGCACATGAAGACGTGGTTTCTCTCATAGACTTGTACGCGGTCTGCGAGTTCTGCCGGCAGCAGACGCTGAAGGATCCGTACATGCTGGGGCGAATCATCGCGCGGCCTTTTACAGGCTCAAGCGGCAAGTTCCGGCGCACCTCAAACCGACATGACTATGCGCTCAAGCCTTTCGGTAAAACCGTGTTGAACAGCTTGAAAGACGCTGGCCTGGATGTGATCGGCCTCGGAAAGATCCACGATATTTTTGACGGCGAGGGGATCACGCGTTCGAGCCACACGGTTTCGAATAATGACGGGATGCTGAAGTTGAGCGCGGTAGCGAGTGAAACATTCGAGGGGCTCACCTTTTTGAATCTGGTGGATTTTGACACGCTGTTTGGACACCGCCGCGATGCGACGGGCTACGCGAGGGCGCTAGAGGAGTTTGATACTCAGTTGAAAGATTTCTTTACCGGGCTGCCTGAGTCAGACCTCGTGTTGATCACGGCGGATCACGGAAATGATCCGACTTATCGCGGCACGGACCATACGCGGGAAAACGTTCCGCTTCTCGCCTTGTCGCACCGATTCGCTCGGGGTTCATCGCTTGGGGTGCGCGAGACATTCGCAGACGTGGCCGCGACAATCGCCGAGAATTTCGGTGTTGAAGCGCCGCAGAGCGGCGTCAGTTTTTTAAAAGAACTAGTGTAAAAGACCCGAACTCAAGGAAGCATTTGAAATCATGAGCATCCATATCACTGCGCCGGCTGGCGCCATCGCGGAGACAGTTTTGCTTCCGGGCGATCCGCTTCGGGCAAAGTACATCGCTGAAAAATATCTGGAGGATGCAACCTGCTACAATGAGGTGCGCGGGATGCTAGGGTTTACTGGCACCTACAAAGGCAGGCGTCTGTCGGTGCAGGGAAGCGGGATGGGGATTCCTTCGATTGCGATCTATGCGAGCGAACTGATTTCCGAGTACGGCGTGAAGAACCTGATGCGTGTCGGCACGTGCGGTGCAATGCAGCCGCATATCCGGATCCGGGACGTGGTGCTGGCCCAGAGTGCATCAACGGATTCGAGCTTTAACCGAAATGTGTTCGGGGGTTGGGACTACGCGCCCACCGCGAATTTCAGGATGCTGCGCACCGCCTATGAACGTGCCGTTGCTCACGGTATTGAGCCGCATGTTGGAAATATTTTCAGTTCGGACGTGTTCTACCGGGATGACGCCACGGTGACGGATCTGCTCACTAAGCACGGCGTGCTCGCGGTGGAGATGGAGACCACCGCGCTGTACACGCTCGCTGCAAAACATGGCGTGCATGCGCTGACCATTTTAACCGTGAGTGACCACTTGATCACGGGTGAAGCGACCACGGCGCAAGAACGGCAAACAACCTTCCACAGCATGATGGAAATCGCGCTCGAGACCGCAGTTGATCTGTAGCCAACGTGCCTTCGAAGCGGAAAGTTTGAGTCTGTTCAAACCTGCAAATGCCTCGCGTATGAGAATGGTTGATTTGATCGAAAAAAAGCGGGATGGGGCCGAGTTATCTGCGTCAGAGATCAAGTACATCGTGAACGGTTACACCTCCGGAGCGATTCCCGACTATCAGATGAGCGCCATGGCGATGGCGATTTTCTTTAAGGACATGACGGAGCGTGAGCGGGCTGATCTGACGCTAGCGATGGCGTATTCGGGTGAGATGGTGGATCTCTCAGGCGTAGCCGGCGTGAAGGTCGACAAACATTCAACGGGTGGGGTGGGAGACACGACTACGCTTGTGCTTGCCCCGCTTGTGGCGTCGCTCGGGATTCCTGTTGCAAAAATGTCCGGCCGGGGACTCGGGCACACCGGCGGTACGGTGGACAAGCTGGAGTCAGTGCCGGGGTTTGACGCAGAGATCAGCAGGGCGGCCTTTGTCGAGCTTGTGAACTCGCAACAGATCGCGGTCATCGGGCAAACGCACGACGTCGCGCCGGCTGACAAGAAGCTTTACGCGCTCAGGGACGTCACCGCCACGGTCAACTCGATCCCTCTGATCGCAGGCTCCATCATGAGCAAGAAAATCGCGGCTGGCGCAGATGCCATTGTACTCGACGTGAAGACCGGTTCAGGAGCGTTCATGAAAACGTTAGACGGGGCTCGCGAGCTTGCGGAGGCGATGGTTCGGATTGGAAATAATGTTGGAAGGAAGACCATGGCGATCATTTCCGACATGAGCCAGCCGCTTGGCTTTGCAATCGGCAATGCGCTGGAGGTGCGCGAGGCGATCGACACTTTGCGCGGTGCCGGGCCTGCCGACTTGGAGGCGTTGTGCATCGCACTTGGCCGGCAGATGGTGCTGCTCGCAGGAAAAGCCGAGTCTCTGGCGCACGCTGAGGAAAAACTGCGCGAGTCCATCCGTTCGGGGGCCGCGCTTGAGAAATTCCGTCAATGGCTCACGAGTCAGGGTGGAAACGCAGCGGTTGTGGATGATCCGGAGCTGCTTCCGCAGGCCCGGCACCGAATCGAACTGCGGGCGTCGCGAACTGGAGTGGTGCGCGAGATTGTCGCGGATAAGATCGGTCTCGCGGCGATGCTGCTGGGAGCCGGCCGCACGACGAAAGACTCAGAGATTGATTTGGCGGTTGGAGTGGTGCTGCACAAGAAGGTGGGTGATGCCGTGCGGGAAGAAGAGACGCTGGCCACTATCCACGCCAATCGTGACGACGTTGAAGATGTGATGCGAATGATGCGGGAAAGCATCAAAATTGCGGATCATGCGTGCGTGCCTGAATTGATTTTGGGCGAGGTATTTTGAGGCGTGTAGCGTTGGCTCGAGGGGATGCTGTGTCGGATCACGCAGCGCGTTAAGAAGCGAAGCTGGGTCTCCGGGCTCCCGGGGGTGAGTGAAGCGAGGGGGGCGGAACGGTTTTAGGGAGGCTACGCGGTTCCGTAGAGACGGTCTCCTGCATCACCAAGACCGGGTACGATGTAGCCTTTTTCATTCAATCCTTGATCAATGGCTGCAGTCACTAGATTGACTTGGTTTCTGTGGCCCTCGTGGGCTTTGAATGCTTGTTCCATTGCATGGATCCCCTCGGGGGAAGCCAGAAGGCTGATGCAGTTGATTTCCCGCGCGCCGCGTTCCAGCAGAATCCGTGTTGCAGCGATGAGCGTGCCCCCTGTCGCGAGCATCGGGTCGAGTATAAACACCGATCGTCCGGTGAGAACTTTTGGGATGCGCTCCAGATACACAGCGGGGAGCAGTGTTTGCTCGTTCCGCGCCACGCCCAAAAAGCCGACCTCTGCCTCGGGCAGGATCTGTAGCAGCCCGTCCAGGAGCCCGAGCCCAGCTCGCAGCACAGGCACCACAACGGGGGCCGGAGCGCAGAGTGTCGATCCTGTCATTGGTGCGACTGGAGTTTGAATGGTCCGTGGCTCGACGCTGAGCCGTTTTGTCGATTCGTAGGCAAGAAGTGTGATCAGTTGGTTTGCAAGCCGGCGGAAAGTCGCGCTGTCTGTGGTTTGATCGCGCAACTGGGTGAGCTTGTGTCCGATCAAAGGGTGGGCTGGAGTGATGACGTTCACACATCTAGCGATATCACAGTGGATGGCGGTGAGGGATGCTTTTGTCTCACCACCACTGGAGCCGCGAAACCGCGACCGCGGGATTTGCAAATCAACGTGACCTACAGGCGCGGACGGCGG
Source organism: Chthoniobacteraceae bacterium (assembly GCA_044370935.1). Lineage (GTDB taxonomy): Bacteria > Verrucomicrobiota > Verrucomicrobiia > Chthoniobacterales > Chthoniobacteraceae > Chth-196. Next base: position 5,821 of record JBILUQ010000017.1, on the reverse strand, counting down.
GAGCAGGAGTGGCTGGCTGGCGGTTCGGCTTCCCTCTGCGGGCGTATCGGTGCTATTCCCAAACATGGCTTACGAAGATGAATTGATTATCTCCTGGGTGGAGCTTCACCGGGATGCGCGGTATTTGTCGCAGTTGCTTCATCAGCGCGGCGCATGGAAGGGCGTGATTGCAGTGACCCGCGGCGGAATGGTCCCTGCCGCGCTCGTGGCGAGGGAGCTCGACATTCGCATGGTGGATACCGTTTGCATCGCGAGCTACGCGCCGGATGCCATCGGAGGCGCTGCCACTCAGCAGGGCGAGTTGCGTGTTTTGAAGGATAGCATCGCCGGCGATGGCGATGGCTGGCTTTTGATCGATGATCTTGTGGACACCGGGCGCACTGCACAAATGCTGCGAAAAATTTTACCGAAAGCTTTCTTTGCAACTTTGTACGAAGCCCGCTGGGCGTTCCCACGTGGACCTCTTTGTGAAAGAGTTCAAGCAAAGCAAGTGGATCCATTTTCCGTGGGACATCACCTACCAGTTTGCAACGCCCATCAAGGAAGGCGGCCGCGCAACCTCCGAACAGGAGTAGCGTGATTTATGAGGAATCGAGTGAGATCCGAGTGCGGGACATTGTAAGCTGCTTCTAATCCATCGAGAAAAAATTCTGCTGGTTGCGATTGATTTGACCAATCACCAAAGGCGTCGTTTTTGAAACAGCGTGGTTAGCAAGCCGCGGACGCCGGATTCACCGGCACTACAGCGCGTCCAGAATGCCCGCGATGCAGGCGGAAAGAAAATTCGCGAGGGTGCCCGCAACCATTGCACGCAATCCCAACCGCGCAAGGTCGCCGCGGCGCTCGGGAATCAGCGCGCCGATGCCGCCAAGCTGCACCGCTATTGAGCTGAAGTTTGCAAATCCGCACAGCGCAAACGTGGCGATCGTGCGTGAATGCTGTGAAATGGCGTCCGCAGGCAGCCTACCTAAATCGCCGAACGCCACGAATTCGTTTAGCACCATTCGTTTTCCAAGCAGGCTCCCAATGATGCCCGCGTCCGCGGTGCTGACTCCCATCAGGATTGCGAATGGCTTGAAAAGTGCGCCGAGGATTGCCTCCAAACTCAAACCCGAAAACACGCTGTTGAGAACGCCGTTGAGCAACGCAACGAGACCGATGAACGCCACAAGCATTACTCCAACATTGAAGGCCAGTTGCCCGCCCTCAAACGCGCCGCGGGCGGCCGCGTCGAGAAGGTTCGCATCCTGACTTTCTACTTTCACTCTCAAGCTACCCGCGGTCTTGGGCGAATCGGTTTCGGGCACCATGAGCTTCGCCATGACGATGGCGCCCGGCGCCGTCATGATCACGGCGGTCAGCAGGTGCACAATATCGACATGCGCCATCTGAACGTAGGCGACCATGATGCTTCCCGACACATGCGCCATTCCTGCGGTCATGATCACCATCAGCTCACTCTGCGTGAGGGCTGATAAAAACGGACGGATCGTCAGTGGCGCCTCCGTCTGGCCCATCAAGATGCTCGCGGCAACACTGACGCTTTCGGCCCCCGAAACCTTCAAAAACCTGCCCATCCCCCGCGCGGTGGTTTCGACAATCTTTTCCATCACACCCGCGTGGTAAAGCACGGCGAAAATGCTCGCCACGAAAATAATCACCGGCAGAACCGAGAACGCGAAATAACCACTCACCGGATCCGCCAGATTTCCGAATACGAAAGAAGACCCTTTCGCGGCGTATTGCATGAGCTCCTGCACCACCAGCCGCATTTGGTCGAATGCGGCACCCACTAGATTGCCTCTCAACAGTCCCGCGCAGACCACGCAAAGAATCGCAAAGTTGAGCGCTTTATGTTGATCGCCCGCAAATCGCCTGAGCAGCATCGGCACGAACATGGCGCCCGCGACAATCCAAGCGCTGCCTTGCGGGAAAGGCAGGAAAGAGAGTGACTGCTGGATCCAAACGCCCTTCAAAACGACGAAAGCGAATAACCATTGTAAAACAACTCCCCAGACAATCGTCCGCCAGTGGATCGCCTTCCGGTTTGAAGAAAGCAAAAAACCAATCAGCAGGAAAACAAGGATGCCAAGGAAGCCCATGATTGGATAATCGCGAAGTCCTAGCCGCCGACCGGATGCCACACGGTCTTGAATTCGACAAAATCACGGATCTGGTAAAGCCCCTGCATCGAGTCATCCGCCCAGTTCCTAGGCTGCGCCGCGTTCAAAAGCACTGTGCGCTTTACCGAATCTGATGCACCTTCCTGCAGCATGGTGCGCTCGGCTTGATCGACCACGGCGTGCACTGCGCGCAGATGCTCATGCGTCGCAAAGGTTGGAAGCAGATCGGCGCGGCGCCCGCTCAAAAGGTTGACCACACCGGCAGGAAGATCGCTTACCGCTAGGATTTCCCCGAGCACGATGGCTGCCAGCGGCTGCGAGTAGGACGCGAGTGCGACGACGGTGTTCCCGCTTACGATCGCGGGGAGCAGCATCGAGAGCAGCGCCAAAAGAGGACGCTCCTCGGGGGAAAGCACGCCCACGACTCCCATCGGCTCAGGCACGGTGAAGTTGAAGTGCGGCGAAGCCACAGGATTGACGCTTCCAAGCACGGCTTGGAACTTGTCGGTCCAGCCGGCGTAGTGGGTAACGCGCTCAATGGAGGTATGCACTTCCCGAAGCGCGTCCTTGGCGCTGCTGTTGGTGAATGCCAAGACACCCGCTAATTCAGCTGCACGCGACTCCAGCATTTCGGCAAGCCGATACAAGATTTGACCGCGGTTGTACGCGCTGCGGGCCGCCCAGCCCTGCGCTGCTTTTGCGGCGGCTTCCACAGCATTCCGCAGGTCTTTTCGAGTGCAGAGCGGGATGTTCGCGATGAATTTCCCGTCCGAGTCATGAAAGGGATAAACACCCCCGCCTTCCGACCGGACAAAGGCGCCGCCCACCAGACACTTTGGTGTTTTTAAAACAGGAATTCGAGCCATGGTCATTAGGTCAGTTGTGCGTATTCGAGCAGGCCCTGCGCGCCGCCTTCCCGTCCAAACCCTGACTCCTTGTACCCGCCAAACGGGGAGGCCGGGTCAAATTTGTGATACGTGTTCGCCCACACCACGCCCGCGCGAAGCTCGGCGGACATTTTTAAAATGCGCGAGCCCTTGTCTGTCCAAACGCCGGCGCTCAATCCAAAGCGTGTGTTGTTCGCCTTCTCCACGGCCTCCTCAGGGGTGCGAAATGTGAGTACGGAAAGCACCGGGCCGAAAATCTCTTCGCGCGCAACGCGGTGGCTCATCGAGACGTTTGAAAAGATTGTCGGAGGAAAATAGTAGCCCTTTTTCGGCAGTTTGATTTCCGGTTGGAACATGTCGGCTCCCTCCGCGATGCCGCATTTTACCAGGGTTCGGATTTTCTCAAGCTGCGCCGATGAGTTAATGGCACCGACGTCCGTGTTCTTGTCGAGCGGGTCGCCCACGCGAAGCTGTTGGATACGCAGCTTAAGTCGGCGCAAGACCGCGGCGGCGACGGATTCCTGCACAAGCAGACGCGAACCTGCGCAGCACACGTGGCCTTGGTTGAAAAAGATCCCGTTAACAATGCCTTCGACCGCCTGATCGATCGGCGCGTCCTCGAACACGATGTTCGCTGCCTTGCCTCCAAGCTCCAAACTGAGCCGTTTGCCTGTCCCCGCAAGCGCGCGCTGGATTCGCTTTCCAACCTCAGTGGATCCGGTGAAGGCGATCTTCGCAGCCAGTGGATGCGTGACGATGGCATTTCCGGTTTGCCCGCCGCCCGTGACGATATTCACGACGCCCGGCGGCAGTCCCGCATCGTTGAGAAGCGAGGCAAATTTCATTGCGGTGATCGACGTGGTCTCCGCAGGCTTAAGCACCACCGTATTGCCACAAGCGAGGGCCGGCGCGATTTTCCACGCCAACATGAGCAGTGGGAAATTCCACGGAATGACTTGTCCGACCACGCCGACGGGCGCCACGGTGCGGCCGGGGGCGAGGTACTGCAACTTGTCCGCCCAGCCAGCGTGATAAAAGAAATGCGCGGCGGCCATCGGCAGATCGAAGTCGCGTGATTCGCGGATCGGTTTTCCGCCGTCGAGAGTCTCCGCTACCGCAAACTCGCGCGCCCTGTCCTGCAGCAAGCGCGCGATGCGGAATAGATACTTTCCGCGCTCGGCGCCGGGAGTGATGCTCCATTTTTGGAATGCGTCTGAAGCAGCTTTGTACGCGGCGTCGACGTCAGCCAAGCCTGCCTCCGCGAGCTGGGAAAGCGTCTCGCCGTTTCGCGGACTGATGGATGCGAAATACTTGTTTGATTTTGGCGCGACGTTTTTGCCGTTGATGAAAAGCCGGTAAGAAGGATCGATGTTTGGCGGGGCCGATTCCGGGGACGGATCGAATTCCCAGAGATTTCCGAAGAGAAGTTCCCGGGCTGGGGCGGCGGATTTTTTGGAAGCCATTTGGGTGTCGGTTACCGTGGGTTTAATAGCTGCCGGCTGCATCGCTGAAGGCGTAGGGCGCCTGGTAGCGTCCGGTGCGCTCTTTCTCCAATTGGCGTAAAAGGTCGTTGAGCATTGCGGAGGCGCCGAAACGATACCGGCTGTTATTGAGCCAGCGGTCGCCGAGGGTTTCCTTCACAGCGATTAGAAAAGTGATCGCCTGTTTGGCGGTTCGGATACCTCCGGCGGGCTTCATGGAAATTTCGAAACCGGTCTCAAAGTAATGGTCCCGGATTGCATCGAGCATCACCTGATTGTTGGCGAGAGTCGCGTTCGCCGCGGTTTTACCGGTGCTGGTTTTGATGAAATCGCCTGTGCGCAGCACGCGCATGGCAAGGAAAGACGCCGCGCGGATGTTGTCGTATGTTTCGAGTTCGCTTGTTTCAAGAATGACCTTGAGGGTGCTTTCGCCGCATGCCTCGCGGACTGCGGCGATTTCATCCTGCACAAGGTTGAGTTCACCGGCGAGAAACGCGCCGCGATTAATGACCATGTCGATTTCATCAGCTCCGTCCCCAATGGCCGCGCGGACCTCGGCGAGCCGCGTGGACAAGGGCGCTTGTCCCGATGGAAAGGCGGTGGCCACCGATGCAATCCGGACTTTGGTGTTTGCCAGTTGGCGGCGAGCGTGTTTGACCATCGAAGGATACACGCAGACGGCGGCAACGGAAGGAACCGACGGGTCGTCATGGGGCCGGAGCGCTTTGCGGCAGAGTGAGGCGACTCGGCCCGGAGTGTCCTTGCCCTCGAGTGTGGTGAGGTCGAGCATCGAGACCGCGAGTTTCAAGCCAACGACTTTCGAGTGTTTTTTGACGCTGCGCGCGGCGTATTTTAGTACGCGCTCCTCGATGCCGACCTGATCCACAGGGCCGACCTCCCTCAGAAGGAGGCGCAGATTGGATACGTTGCGTTGGGTCATTGTCGGGGTGTGGCCGGTGCACTTCGCCGGTTGGGACAGTTAAAATATGGAATCAGCTCCAACCTTAAGATTGTCTGACTCGTGTTTTTGAGGATGGAAACGCAGGGGTTGGGGGCCTGCAAGCATTATGGGTGATCATTGCGGGTGAAGTGCCAGGCTGGGGACCTTGGGCGTGCATGAGGGCGTGCATGAGGGCGTGCATGAGGGCGTGTGAGCTCAGCGAGGATGAGCCGGCCACAAGCCCGCGTGCGATGCGACCGACGGGGACTCGGATCCCGCGACAGAATGGCATGCTTGGCCGTTTTCCGCGAAGGTCTGAAAAGGAGCGGCGGAGGGCGCCCCAGCCATGAGTTTTTCCTTTCATTCGCAAGCTGGTTTGCGGAAGATTTC
>JBILUQ010000475.1:0-7241 GCA_044370935.1 Chthoniobacteraceae bacterium | reverse complement strand
GCATCACTGCCAGATCCGATACCTCAAGCGCCTGAAGCTGCGTCGTGGTTAGAGAAACCGTCTGCTGTGGGGTCAGCGATCTTATTTGAGCGCTGGTAAAGCTGGTGACGTCCTCTAACTCCAGAGCAGTAATCTGCTGGGATGTGAAAGACGCGACTTGTCCTGTGGAAAACGCGACGATCCTGCTCGTCTCCAATGCCTGTATCTGCGCGTCCTTGAGTGTCGCGACCTGCGCGCCGGTCAGCGCACGGATCTGCGAAGTGCTTAACACGGCAACGTCTCCCGCCTCAAGCGACTCGACCTGCTCCAAAGTGAGGCTGGAGATCTGTATCGACGTAAGAACCGACACCTGATCGGAGGTGAGCGCAGCAATCTGTCTTGTGGTGAACGCAGCGACCTGAGGTGGAAGCATCGAGGCCAAATCCGCAAGCTCGATGGACTGAAGCTGGGTCGTTGTGATGACGGAAACCTGAGCGGACGAAAGGGCACGCCACTGGCCGGAAGACAACGCGACGATATCGTTGAGCTCCAGAGCAACAATTTGGTCCGAAGAAAGTGCAGCGGCTTGGGTCGAGGTAAACTGCGAAACCTGCTCCGAAGACAGGGCAACAATCTGAGCAGGCAGCAGCGATGGGACTTGAACATTGGTCAAGGAACGAATCTGGGACGCGTTCAGACCCGCCAAATCTGATCCTTCAAGCGCAACAATCTGGCTGGTTGTGAAAGATGCTATCTGCGCGGTGGTAAGGGCGATGACTTGATCGCTAGTGAGCGCCACCACCTGAGCAGTTTCCAGAGCACTGGATTGCGAGGGCAGAACCACCGCAATGTCCGCGACCTCGATTGCCTGAACCTGCGCAGTGGTAAGGGCAAGCGCTTGATCGATCCTTAAAGCCCTGAACTGCGAGGAAGTCAGAGCAACTATATCGCCGAGTTCCAAAGCCACAACTTGTGACGTAATCAGTGAAGCTATTTGCGAGGTCGCAGCCGCAATCACTTGGTCGGTGGAAAGGGCGATAACCTGGGACGCGTTGAGTGTTACAACTTGCTGGGTGGTGAGTGCTCGAACCTGAGTGGTTCCAAGCGCAGCGACAGTCGAAGTGAGCAAAGCAAGGAGCTGATCAGATCCAAGTGCCGGTATTTGAACCGACGTCAATGACGCCGACTGGGTAGTTGAAAGAGCTTTCAACTGCTCGTCGCGAAGAGCTGCGATCTGCGAGGTTAAAAGCGCAGCGAGGTCTGCATCTTCAACCGCGATAACTTGCCGCGTTGTCAGAGCAGAAATCTGCGCATGAGTAAGCGCTCGAACTTGGGCGGCGGATAGCGCCACGATGTCAGTGGTCTCAATCGACAACACTTGGCTTGTCGCAAACGCCGACACTTGCGATGTAAACAACCCCGCAATCTGTTCGGATTCCAACGCGACGACCTGAGAATCGCTGAGTAGAGAGACTTGGCTTGAAGTCAATGATCTAAGCTGCGCGATGGTCAACCGGCCAAGATCAGGGACTTCCACAGCCACGAGCTGCGAGGAGCTAAGCGCCATCAATTGAGCGGAGACCAGCGCCGTAATTTGATCGGTACTCAGCGCGGTAATTTGTGCATCACCGAACGCAGCGACTTGGCTTGTGAGCATGCTCGCCAAATCCAAAGCCTCCAGCGATGAGAGCTGCGTGGTTGCTAACGCCGAGACCTGCGAGTTTGTCAGAGCTCGAATCTGAGAGGACGTCAGCGCGATAAGATCCTCAATTTGCAACTGCAACAGCTGATCGTTCGAGAAACCAGCAACCTGGGCGGAGGCGAGAGACGAGATTCGATCGGTGGTCAACGAAATCAGTTGAGGTCCCGTGAGGGCAACGACCTGACTTGTGGATAAAGCACGAACCTGACTCACCGACATCAGTGACAGATCCGACGTTGTGATTGCCACCACTTGAACGCTCGATAGAGCCGAGATCTGAGATGTAGTCAGTGCAAGCGACTGATCCGAAGTCAGGCGAGCGATCTGCGCTTCGCTCAGCGCAGCTGCTTGAGCGGTCAAGAGCGCCGCGATGTCCGTCGGCTCGAGAGCAACAAGCTGGCGGGAAGCCAAAGAGGAAATTTGGCTGGTGCTCAACGCCCGCACCTGATGGGCCGCGAGGGCAATCACATTGGCGTCGCTGAGAGTCACCAACTGATCGATCGTTAACGCCAAAATCTGAGCGGTTGAAAGCGCCGCGACGTGATCCGTAGAGAGGACTCCGACCTGAGAGAAAGCTATCGAGCTAATCTGGCCGGATGTTAGAGCGCGGACCTGAGACCCGCCGAGGCTCGAAAACTCCGAATCCGAAATAACCAATAGTTGTGCGGAGGTGATCCCAGCAATCTGAGCAGTCGACAAATTGACCAAATCGGAGCTTTCCAAGACGGTGAACTGCGCCTCGGATAAGGCGGCCACCTGCGTCGTGGTCAGCGCGACGAGCTGGCTTGTGATGAGCGCATCAACCTGACTGTTTTCGAGACTGGAGACCTGCGTTGAACTCAGTGAGCGCACCTGAGCAACGCCCAGTGCGGCCACTCCGTTCAAGGTGATCGCATTCAACTGGAGGATGGTCAAAGAGCCCACCTGCCCTGAAGTCAGTGAGGAAGTCTGGCCCGTTGTCAGAGCAGAAATTTGCGCTTCAAGAAGCGAGGCAGCTTGAGCGTTGAAAAGGGCACTCAAATTGCTCGTTTGAACAGCTTGGATCTGGGCCGTGGTGAGCGCCCCCAACTGCTGGGTCGTGAACGCCCGCACCTGCGCTGCCCCTAACGCCTGTAAATCGGAGGACTCCAGCACCGCTACCTGCTCAATTGAAAGGGACGGAATCCTCGAGGTTGAAATCGAACTAACCTGATCGGGTGACAAAGCAATCACCTGCGCCACCGTCAGCGACGCGAGCTGAGCGCCCGTCAAGTTGCGAACCTGCGAAGTCGACAAGACCACAAGATCCTCCGTCTCCACCGCCAAGATCTGAAGGGATGTGAGCGCAGAAATCTGGCTTGTCGCGAAGGCAACCGCCTGTGAAGTCAACAGCGCCGCGACCTGCGAATCCGTCAACGCTGCCACCTGGGCCGCGCCAAGCGCGATCAGGTTGGAAGTCGAGAGCACCGACAGCTGGCGGGTGGTCACCGCGACCATCTGAACCTCCGTAATCGAACGGACCTGTGCGGCCGAAAGAGCAAGAATGTCCTGCGTTTCCAGCACCGCAATTTGCTCCTGCTTGAGAGACATGATTTGCGAGCTCGAGAGAGCCGCGACTTGGTCTGAAATCAACGCCACGATCTGAAAGGGCGTGAGCGTCTCGACCTGCGTCGGAGAAAGCGCCTTGATTTGCGCATTGGCGAGCGCACTCAGATCGCCGGTGCTGACCGCCACGATTTGAGAAACACTCAGAGCCTGAATCTGAGAGCTCGAGAGCGACAGCGCCTGCGAACTGGTTAGCGCGGAAATCTGCTCAACCGTGACCTCCATCATTTGTGACAGAGCGAGCGAGCGGATGCTGCTCTCGGAAAGCGCAACAATCTGCTGCGTGGAGAACGTTGCGATCTGGCTCGCGAGCAGCGCCCGCACCTGAGAGGTTCTCAACGCCTGCACATCCGAAGCCTCCAGCGCACCGAGCTGGGAAGCCGTCAGCTGGGAGATCTGCGAACTCGCAAGCAATGAAACGGATTCCGAAGTCAGAGCTTTCACCTGAGCTTCAGTCAAATTCGCGACCTGCGTAACCGTAAGGGATTGAAGCTGGTTCGATGCGATGATCGCAACATCGTCCGTCTTTATCGAGATGATCTGCGTCTGGTTAAGAGAGGCGATTTGCTGGGTGGATAGAGCGAGAAATTGGTCGCTTTTCAACGCCACCAACTGATTCGCCGTCAACTCGGCGATCTGGTAAGCGGTAAGGGCGCGCAAGTCGGATGTTTCAATCGAGGCCACCTGCCCCGTCGTGAAAGATGTCAACTGGGCCGCGCTGAACGCAGGCATCTGCGAAGGCGTCAAGGCAACGACGTCCTCAGTCTCAAGCGCGGCGATCTGCTCGTTGGTAAACTGAGAAACTTGCGCAGAAGAAAAAGCAGCAACCCTGTCAGGAGTCAGCGCGGTGACTTGACTGACAGTGAGTGACGATATCTGTGAGGCCGCCAGCGCCCTAATCTGCGAAGTCCCAATGAATACAAGATCCGCATTCTTGATCGACGCCACTTGGGTCTGAGACAGAGACGCAATCTGCAGTGTCGTCAGCGCAAGAAACTGGTCGCTCGTGAAAGAGTTCAACTGGTCTGGACTTAGCTCCACGATCTGAGCTGGCGTGAAAGCTTTAACATCGGAATCCTCAAGGATAGAAATTTGACCAGTGCGTAGCCCTGACACTTGAGCAGCCGTCAAGGAGGCGGTCTGCGCCGTCGATAGCGCGATAATATCCTCACTCTCAAGAGCAACCATCTGCTCAACCTTGAAAGACATTATCTGGGAAGTCGATAGTCCCGCGATATGGTCAGTCGTCAAAGCGACCACTTGAGCCGCCGTAATTGTCTCAAGCTGCGTGACGGTGAGAGCTCGCACTTGAGCACTGGAAAGAAGCGCGACCTCCCCTGTTTCTATCTCAACAATTTGGGTGAGGGTCAGGGCGCTAATCTGGCTCGTCGTCAGAGCCACGACCTGGCTCGAACTCAGGGCCCGAATCTGGTCCAGCGTCATTTCCACGAGCTGAGCAGCGCGTAAGGATCTGAGGCCCGCGCTCGTTATGGCAGTGACTTGAGCTGGAGTGATCGCAACCAGCTGGTTCAAATCCAGCGCTGTGATTTGGGCGGTAGACAACGAAGCCAAATCGTCAGCCTCCATCGCCGCCATCTGACTCCCGGAGAGCGATAGCAGTTGAGCGGTGCCAAACGCCTGAACCTGCGCCGATCCGAATGCCACGATCTGCTCCGCAGAAATATTTGTGATCTGCGACCCGGTCAGTGCCCGAATTTGCGTTGTGGAAAAGGCGGAAATGTTCGCGGTCCCGAGTGCCCCCACCTGCGAGGCAGCGAGACTGGCCAACTGATCCGACTGGAGCGCGGTCGTCTGGGCAGTACTTACATCCAGCCACTGATTAGCCGTCAAATTGACCAACTGGTCTGACAACAGCACGGTGAAGTTCGCAGTACCAATCACCGCGACCTGAGAGCCCGAAAGAGCCGCAACCTGGGAGCCACCGAGTGCCGTGATCTGTTCGCTCACCAAGGCAGCAACGTCGACCGCATCGAGCTCACCGATTTGAGAATTTGACAGCTGCGCAAGCTGGCTCGTGCCCAACCCCCGCACCTGGGAAGTCCCGAGAGCCTTCACCTGCTCAAGCGACAGACCAGAGACCTGAGCCAAATCCAAAGCTGCAAGCTGGCCGGAACCCAAGCCGGCAACCGCAGATGTGAGAAGCGCGCCGATCTGTGAGACGCTCAGCGCCAAGACAGCCCCCGACCCAAGGGCACTCAGGTCTCCGGGCTCGATCGCAGCAATCTGAGCGTTGCTCAAACCTGAAATCTGCGTGGTGCTCATGCCCAGGAACTGCTCGCTCGAAAGCGCAACCACCTGAGGCTCAGAGAACGAGCTCAGCTGAGAAGCGGATAGCACCGAGACCTGAATCGTATCTAACCCTACGAGCTGGGAGGTCGTCAGGCTTGAGATAAAGGAGTTTGAAAGCGCCGTCGTAGTGTCCGTCGTCAGAAGCCTGATCTGGCCCGTGGAAAGCGCCACAACCTGCTCAGCGCCGATCGCCTGGACCTCCGCAGTTGTCAGGGCAATGATTTCATCGGAATTCAATGCAGCCACTTGAGATGTCGTCAGCTGGGAAAAGTCGGTAGGCATAAGTTCGGGTGGTTCTGGAGTGACAATCTAGGGAGCAAACAATCAAAGTCCGAGAAGCCGGCAGCTAAAAACAAATATAAAACTTTTTAATTTAACTGGTTAAATAGGTTTTTAAAGAAGCGGCTAACGAAGCGGCCAACAGGCCGATCGAATTAAAAAAATCAGATAGAGCCTTATCAGAGCAAGATAAGTGCCAGAAGGACTGAAAGCGCTGTAACTCTTCGCTGTGGCCTACCGGTGCATATGGCCAAGATAGGCAAATTTTACCCGCCCAACTAAAATCCGCCCTCCGAGTTGGTTGACTACCCAACCGGGACGGTCTACTGAGATGCAAATGGAAAACACCCCCCCATCCCGCCGCGACTTCCTGAAATCATCCTCAGCCCTTCTGGCAAGCACGGCACTTAGTGCACCAAACATCCTGCGCGGGGCCTCACCCGACTCTAAGCTGAAAATCGGCTTCATCGGATGCGGCGGAAGGGGAACTGGCGCGGCGAACCAAGCCCTCAAGGCCAACCCTAGCAACATCCTGTGGGCAGTCGGTGACGCGTTTGAAGATAAGCTCACCTCCAGCCTCGAGGGTCTGAAGCAGAACCACACCACCCAGGTGGATGTTCCAGAGAGCCGTCAGTTCGTCGGATTGGACGCCTACCAAAAGGTCATCGACAGCGGTGTGGACGTCGTTCTCCTGACCACCCCCCCCGCGTTCCGCCCGATCCACTTCAAAGCGGCCGTCGCCGCGGGCAAACATTGCTTTTTGGAGAAACCCATGGCGACCGACTCACCCGGGCTCCGGTCGGTAATTCAGACCGTGGCCGAAGCCAAGCGGAAGAACCTCGGAGTATGCGCGGGCTTTTGCTGGCGCTACCACCCAGGAATGCGGGAAACCTTCAAGCGGCTCGCCGACGGCGCCATCGGGACGCTACTCACCAACTACAACACCTACAACACAGGCGCTGTGGACCGCTATCCAAAGTGGAACCGCAAAAACACCCCACGCGACCTCGAATGGCAAATGCGCCGCTGGTACTATTTCACATGGTCGGGTGGCGACAGCATTGTTGAGCAGGCGTGCCACAGCATCGACAAAATGAGCTGGGCGCTCGGAGACGCTCCTCCGGTGAAATGCGTCGGTCACGGCGGCAGGCAGGTGCGCACTGGCGAAGATTACGGTAACATTTTCGACCACTTCTCGATCGTTTACGACTACCCGAACAACGTGCGCGCCTTCCACGCAAGCAGGCAGATCAACCTCACCGCAGCTGCAAACACAGACTCCTTCTACGGCAGCGCCGGCACATGCGAAATCAACGGCTCGATCAAGCAGTTTGTCATCAGGGACCTGAAGGGAAACGTCACCTGGCGGCACACGCCGGAGAAATCA
>JBILUQ010000208.1:0-7299 GCA_044370935.1 Chthoniobacteraceae bacterium | reverse complement strand
CTTGGATGCGTGAACTCGACGCTTGAATACACTGACCAGCATCTGGTCATCAATGGATGCTCGGACTTGCTGCACACGATTTTTGGCAAGGAAGGCAACGGTTACCACGCTCGAAGCGCGCTGGGTTTTGCGCAGTTGCCGACGGGTGCGGCGGTCGAGGTGGAGGCGATCTTCGAGGTGCTTTAAGAGCCCGGGGGCGCCGAGCGTCTGTGTTTTCAACAAAGGGGTCCATCGACACCCCCGAAAAGCGCGCAACCCCAGCTGCGCCTAGACGCGAATGCTCCAAAGAGTTGGTAAAGCAGCGAAGGGGAGCAACCCATCCCGATGTAAGGACGTATGAGCGCAGCTGGGGCTGCGCGGTCCCAGGGGGGATGACGCGACTTGTGCGACGCCGCTTCAATCGCTTTGAAAGCTCAAGAGGCCGACTCAGTAACACCTAAGTGAGTCCGGGGATGGGATGTCCTTGGTAAAGCGAATGCGGGCGCTGCAGCGGGTCCTGCCATTCCAAAGTGTGTGGCAGCCCGAGTGCCTGATAGATTGTGGCCGCAAGGTTCTCGGGTTTTTGCGGATCGCTGGCAGGATATGCGCCTTTGCTGTCGGTGGAACCGATGACAGTCCCGCCGTTGACCCCGCCTCCTGCAAGTAAAACCGTTTGAGTGGCCCCCCAGTGGTCCCGGCCGGGGAGTAGCGCAGAGGGGAGTTTTGAGATTTTCGGAGTACGCCCGAACTCGCTTCCCATCACTACCAGTGTTTCGGAGAGCAGTCCCGTCGCCTCCAAATCATCGAGAAAAGCACTCACCGCACGATCCATCGGCGGAAGGAGGAAATTTTTGAGGTTCGGGAATGCCGCCTGATGCGTGTCCCACGATTCGTTGTTGCCGAGGTTTACTTGCAGCAACCGGACGCCGGATTCCAGAAGGCGCCTGGCCATGATGAGCGACCAGCCGAAGCTGTTGTTGCCGTACCTCTCGATTGCGGCGGGAGGAACGTTCGATAGATCGAACGCCCGTCGCACTTCGCCGTTGGTGATCAGTGATGCCGCTGCCTCCCGGTAGCGGTCGAAGGTGGTGTCTTCGATGGCTTCGCAAAGCGCCCGGGTCTGCTGCTCGAGCTCTTTTCTGAGCGAGATTCTGTCCAGGAACCGGCTTTGGGTGATCCCTTCCGGAAGCGAAAGGTGCGGTGCTTGAAATTTGAGCGCGGCCTCTTCAAGCCAGCCCTTTTCGTGGTGGAACAAGTACTCGGGAAACGCGCCGTAATGCTTCGGATGATATGGCGACATTTCCAGAAACCACGGATCGTGCTGCTTGCCGAGTTGTCCGGCGAATTGCCCAGGGATGAAGCGTCCCTCGCGGTGCTGCAGTTTGTCAGGTAAAGTCAGAGCGGGAGGAAGATTGTTGCCCGGGGGCAGCAGATGGTTTGCGAGCGCGACCATGCTGGGCCAGTTGCTCTCCTTCGGTTTGCTCGCGTCGAATCCCAGCGGTATTTCGCTGCGGCCGGTGAGCATGATGTGATGAGCTGCCGAGTGGTCGTTACTGGGGTGGGTGAGGGAGCGCACCAAAGCGTACTTGTGCGCACGCTTTGCGAGGAAAGGAAGATGTTCGCAAATTTGAATTCCGTTTGCGCTGGTGGAAACCGGTTTGAATTCTCCCCGAAACTCCAACGGAGCGTCCGGCTTCATATCGAAGGTTTCGTGTTGGGCGAGGCCACCTGAGAGAAAGATGTATACGACGGACTTCGCCTTGCCAGCCGCGCGCGCACGTTCACCGGGGCCGGTGTTTGCGCCCAGTGCGTGGAGCGCCGAGAGGTGGTTCATCCCAAGCCCGAGCAGGCTGATGGCGCCTGCTTGGATTGCGCTGCGCCTTGAAACGCCGTTGGGGGGTAACGACCTCATTTGAGGTAAATTGGGGGTAACCGGCTCAAAAGTCAACGGCCCGGCTCGGGCTTGTCGACGGCACCGAGGAATGTTGCGGAGGGGCCGGCGTTCCTGCCGCAAGCGCGCTTGAGTCTTTGGCCGGATTTCAGCGGGGCTTTTTGGCAAACTTCTGCACCCGCTTGCCGATGATGTCACCGACGAAAAGGTTGCCCGCCTGATCCAATGCCACAGCGTGAAACCAGTTCAAATCGCCGGGTTTTTCATGGGCATCCTCGCCCTTTGCAAAGCTGTGAAGCTCGAGCATTTTGCCGCTTGTGTTGAACTTGGCAAGTACCTGGTCTTTCGGCGGGCAACCGAGGGGCGCCGTGGGATATTTTGGATCAACACTCCAGCCCATTGGCGAGGAACCGCACACCCATAGCTCGTCTTGCGGCGTCATGAAAAATCCCCAGGGCGTAATCAAGTTCGACCACACATCCAGCAGCTTTCCCTCAGCGTTGAAGACTTGGATGCGCACGTTGTTGCGGTCCGCAACGTAGATGCGACCCTTCGAATCAATCGCAATCGCGTGCGGAATGCTGAAATTTCCTAGCTCAACCCCGAGGTTGCCCCATGCGTTTTTGTAGCGGCCGTCGCGATCCAAATGCACAATCCTGCTATTGCCGTAACCGTCCGCGATGAAGATGTCACCATTAGGTGCGAATGCGATGCCGGTTGGGCGGTTGAAATGGCGGTCATCGGTTGCCGCTTCACCTGTCACTCCAAGCGTCAACAGCAGCTTTCCGTCCGGGGTAAATTTACGGACATTGTGAAGCCCGACATCGACCAGCCAGACGTTCCCGTCCGCATCGAACGCGATCCCGTGCGGAATCGCTCGGGCATCCTCCTCCTTCCAACCGCGCAGATATTTGCCGTCCGGTGCGTAAACCTGGACCATGGGATTTGCGCGCGTGTGGATCCAAATGTTCCCATCCCGATCGAGTGCGATTGACGGGACGGCCGAGCGCTCCGAACCTTTGGGCCGCTCCGGCCAGCCTTTCACCACCTCGTATCCTGGCGCAAGATCCACTCGCGGGTAGTCCGGCAATGGCACCGACTCAGCGGTGCGTTGTGGCTTCGCCGTTTCATTCTTGCGCTCGTCCTTTTTGTCCGCGGCATGGGATGTTGCAAGGGCGAGAAGCGCGAGAGCAGATGCGATTTGATATTTCCTTCGGGCGGGGCGGTGTTCTGATTTGAACCGTGCAGGGGTGGTGCTCATGCGAAAACCCCTACAGCCGAGGGACTCGGCGGTCAATGGTCGGTTCCATGCATGCCCAGATGTCGTCCGGGATTTGCAGATCCACAGCATAATTAGCGGATTGCTTTGTGGCGGGATGTTGCGCAAACGTTTTTGTGATTTGTTGAGTTCCTAGCCATGAAATCCGTCTTCCGTTTGCTTTCTCTCGCATTGGTGGCGGCGGTTGTTTTACAGCCCTCTCTGCTTTTAGGGCAGGGAAGCGCTGCATCGATCGTGAAGGAGTACAAGAACGGATTGGCTTTTGTGCAGGGCAAAACAGGGCAGGGGAGCGGCTTTATCACGATTTTAAAGGGTCAAAAATATCTGCTGAGCAACGCACACGTAGTCGCCGGAGTGCGGCCCCCGAAGTTTACGCTCCTAGACCGGACTCCTGTCGGCGTTGGATCCGCCTCCGCCGCAGTCGGGCACGATATCGTCGCGGTGACGGTCCTTTCGGGCGGTACGCCCATTCCGGCGATGGAATCGGTCGAGACAGAAAGCAGTATCGGGGATGCGGTCGTGGTGTTGGGCAACGCGGAAGGCGCGGGAGTTGTGAACCTCTTGGAGGGGCGTATCGTCGGGATCGGACCCAACCTTGTGGAGGTCGACGCGCCCTTTGTTCCGGGCAACAGCGGAAGCCCGATCATTCACATTCGGTCCGGTAAAGTCATCGGGATCGCAACATACCTCACGATGCGGCGCAGTGTGACAGGCGGCCAGAGCGTGCGGCGGTTCGGTTACCGCCTGGACAGCGTCCAGAAATGGCAGGCCATCGATTGGACTCGGTTTTATGCGGAGGCCGATGCGATGGCAAAAATCGAGAAGACTTCTGAAGAGCTCGGTTTGCTGCTGTCGGATTTAGTCAAAGCTGGGCGGCCCACAAGACTATACACATCCGCGCCTATCCGTGCGGTTCTTGATACTTTCGAAAAAGCCCAGCGCTCGGGTATGCAGCGATCCGAGGTGGAGCGTACCACGGAGAACCTCCTGAGTGGCCTGCGTGCCGCAAGCGTGAAGGATGTCAGGGAGGCGACGCAGCGTGTCGGTTACGATTTTTTTCGCCGCCAACTCGAGGACGAGGAGAAGGGCAGGGAGGAAGTTTTCAAGGTGCTGGACCAAGCGGTCAAGGCCCAGCGTAAGTAGTGCCGGCTACGAGACTCTCCGAATTCAGTGAGGCGGTTTAAGCAAACACGCGAGAGCCCCCCGTCACCGTTGAGAGACAGTGACGGACTGCACTCTACGCATCACGAGTCACAGGCTAACCGAGCGCTGCGATCATGCGCTGAAGGTGCTCCATACAGATGCGGCTTGCTGGCTCGGCATTCGCGGAGAACGCGTAGCCCGCAGGGAGATGCTGCGACTCCGCGTCTAGCGCCACGCTGCGCCAGTGGGTTTCAAGCGTCACCCAGCCGTGGTATCCGGCGTCCTTGAGCAGCCTCAGCTGGCCCGGGAAATCCACCTGTCCTGTTCCAATTTCGATGCAAGTCTTCGCGGGCTGGTTCCCTTCGCGTTTCGCGTCTTTGAAATGGACGTGTGCGAGCCACGGCAGGATCGTCTTGAAGTCCTCATGCACAGGATCGTTGGTGCCTTCGAGATAAAGAACGTTGCACGGATCCCAAACCACTCCGAAGCGTGGATTTTGAGGGAGTCGTTCCATCACGATGCGAGTCTCCGGCCCGGATCCGGCAATGCAGCTCGCCTCGTTTTCGACGCCAATGAGAACATTTGCGTCATTTGCGATGGGAAGCAGTTCTGCGATGTGATCGGCCGCACGGAGCAGATGATCTTTCTCGCTGTGTGTCCCCATGCGCAGGAATGTGAAAATACGGACCATGCCGGCGTCGAGCTTTACCGCGGTTTCCACCGCACGTTTGAAAAGGTCGCGGTGCTGCGCGATTTCCGTGTCGCTGAAAAGATCGCATTTGAACACAGGGCTGGCGCAGCCTGCGATTGCGAGGCCTGCGTCGCGCGCCGCCTTGCCCACGTGTTGAATGTCGTCGTTAGTCAGGTCTTTGAATGCCCGCCCGAATAAACTCCGGAGCTCGATGCCGTCGAGCTTGAGTTCCTTTGCGAAAGCGATCACAGCATCTAGTTCCTGTGAAACTTCGTCGGTGAGAATGGCGAGTTTGAATGGTTGGTTGCTCATAAATTGAAAATCAAAAGGGGAGTTAAAGCCTGACGCGGGTCCTAGCTTTGCCGGCTCTTTTAAAGATGGGAGGCGGATGCCTCGTCAATGTAAAGCGTCGCGTTTGGGTGATTCCGCAACGCCGTCGCCGGACACGCCCCGGTAATCGCGTCTCGAAGCGTGTGCCTGATCGCCGCCGCTTTCCTCGGTCCGGGCACAATGACAAACATCTTCTTGCCGGACAGAAGCGCGGGCACCGTCAGGGTCAGTGCGCGCTTTGGCACCGAGTCGAAGTCTGGAAAGCAACCGTCGTTGACCTGCTGCTGGCGGCAAGCCTCGTCGAGGTCCACCACCTTAACTTTCAGCGGGTCATTCAAGTCGGCGGGCGGATCATTGAACGCAAGGTGTCCGTTTTCGCCGATTCCAGCGCAAACCACGTCGATCGGGGATTCCGCCAGCATGCTAGCGTATCGTTCGCATTCACCGGAAGCGTCGCTGCTTTCTCCCCTGATTCCGTGGAACGCCGCCGGGGTGATTCTACTCAGCACATGTTCCTGCTGGTAGCGCCGAAAACTTGCGGGGTGCGTCGCGTCGATTCCGACGTACTCGTCCATGTGAAAAATGTGCACTTTCCCCCAAGGCACAGGTTTTGATAGCAGTGCGTTCAAAAAACCGGTCTGCGATGGGGCGCTTGCCAGAATGATCCGCGCCGAGCCCTCGGCTGCGACTGCTTCAATGATTGCCTCCGCGGCATCCGCTCCAGCCCGCGCGTCGAGTGCTTCGCGTGTTGCAAATTTTAGTACACTGAGCGAATCGACACAGAAGTTCTCTGGAGCGACAGTGGTGTGCATTGAGTGTTTTTTGGAGTTTTGAAAATGAGGGTGCAGAAGATTTCCTAAAGGAGCGCAGGCTGCTCAGGGCAAGGTTTCAATAAAAGTCAAAAGATCCGCCATCTCCTGCACGCTCATGCCCGTTTCAATTCCCTCGGGCATTAGGCTCTGGCCGCTCGAGGAGGTTCCTTTGATTTGGCTGCGTTTGATGGTCTGCGTGGCGCCGCCTGCCATTTTCAGAGTCAATGCGTCGGCGTTGTCGTCAGCAATGAACCCCAACATCGTTTGGCCCTCCTTGGTTTCCACCTGGTAAACGATGTAGGCGGAGGCCACCTCTTTGTTGGGCTCGAGGATTGCGCTTAGAAGCGCCTCGCGGCCCTTGGTTTTCACCGTCACAAGATCAGGTCCGACTTGAATGCCGGCCCCGGCGGCCTGATGACACGCCTGGCAACGCTGCATGAACTGGGTTTTGCCGTTGCTTGCATCGCCCTTCGCCGCGAGGGAGCCTGCGTATTTAGCAACCGCATCGCTGCGGGGCTGGGGTATTACCGCGGCAAGGGCCGTCTTTGCTAGGTTCGTAATCTCGGGGTTTTTGCTTTTTAAAATACCCTGAATCTGCGTCGAGCTCAGGGACTGCGGCGGGAGTGTGTTTTCTCTGATCGCGTTCAGCAGCGCGAGCGTGTTGCTGTCACGGTCGGTGAGCGCCGCGATGGCCGCGGTTTGTGCTGTGGGGTGGAGCTGCTTCCAGTGGCCCAATAGACGCGGAGCTGCTGAACTTCCCGCCAGCTTGGCCACCGCATTTACTGCAGCCGTTTGCAACGAGGGCGGTGTTGATTGCCTCAGGCAGGCTTCCAGTGCCGGCAATGCCTTTGCTGCGGGGGCAAGCTTGAGCAATTCGATAGAGTCGATGGATGCGCTTTCTGATGCTGCGCCTTTCTGTAAGTCCGAAATCGCCTTGGTAAAGATGGGCTCTAGACGCTTTTCACGGTCGGCTTTTTCAAGCGTAGTGCCGGCTCTCCGGAGTCCGTCGCTAAGTGCTCTGAGCAGACTTGTGTTCAGCTCCCCCTCGGTGAGCTCGCGTATGAATGCAATGCGGGCCTCCTCAGGTGCGATCGCCGCTTTCATCTCCGTGAGCTGCGCTTGAAACGCAAGTGAGAAGGCATCCTTCGTAAGGCGGGCTTGCTTTTTAAATGGT
>JBILUQ010000207.1:0-7303 GCA_044370935.1 Chthoniobacteraceae bacterium | reverse complement strand
ATACCCCGAGATTTGTAACTCTTCAGTTTCGTAAGGAACAACCGGCAGTAATTCATTGCAGAATGCGGGTCCGTTGAGATCCCGAATGCGGTCTAATAACGACACCGCGGGTGCCAATTGGTAGACGAGCCGGTCATCCTGGATGTGCACAAAACTAATGGACGGATGTCCGAGGGCAAGAAGCTGTAGTTGATGATCTATGTGGCTCGCTTCAGTGGATTCCGTGCGCAAAAACTTGCGGCGTGCAGGCAGGTTGAAGAAAAGTGAACGTACCTCAATCTGCGTTCCGGGGGCATCTCCGCCGTCACGCACCGTTTCCATCCGGCCTCCGTTTACGAGAATCTCCGTTCCCACCAAGGCATCGTGCTCTCGGGTCGAGAGTCTAAAACGCGATACGGATGCGATGCTGGGAATTGCCTCACCTCGAAATCCGAGAGTGTGAATGGACGCAAGGTCCGTCCCGGTCCGGATTTTACTGGTTGCGTGTCGTTCGAGGCACAGAAGTGCGTCGTCCCGGTCCATGCCGATTCCGTTGTCCGTGACTTGAATGAGCGAGATTCCACCCCGGCGAGTCAACACCTCAATGCGTGTGGCTTTTGCGTCGATCGAATTCTCGACGAGCTCTTTCACAACTGCGGCTGGTCTTTCGACCACCTCGCCGGCGGCAACCTGACTTGCTACGTGTTCGGGAAGAAGCTGAATGCGCGACATGACGAGTAGACCATGCACTGAAATACGACCCCGCGAAAGGCGTATCCTGCGTGAAATCGGATTCAACTCCGTTCAATCTCCCTCCATACTGGCATAGGAGAGATCTTCATGAGGTCGGAAAGTATTGAGCGGAGCCAGAGGTTGCTTCGAGTTGAATCAATGCCTTCTTCCAGCCGACACCTGCCCTGTATCCGCCGAGTCCTTGGCTCGAAACAATTCGGTGGCAGGGTATGCGAATCAGTAGCCGATTGGCAGAGCAGCGGGAGGCGATGCCTCGGGGCGAGGAACCGAGGTGCTTTGCGAGGTGACCGTACGTCTCTGTGGTTCCATAAGGGATTCGAAGTAACGCCTCTGCAAAATTGATAGCGCTGGAATCAGCGGGCCTTCGGATTTCATATTCAATGAGCCTTCTGTGTGCCTCTTTAAGACAATCAACAGTGAGGGTGGAGGGAACCAAGGAGGGGAGCATCACCTCCATTAGCAGGTTAGAGCGCGTTTCAATTCTTACGGTCAGCGAGAGAGAGCCGCATGGGATTGTCTTCTCGTGTAGCAAGTCCTCGGTCATCTGAATGCGGTCAACCTTGGGTACTGCGTGATGCCTCGCGGCTTGTTCTTAGTGGCTTAACGAATCAAATTGCGCTTTCAAAGTTGTGGTTTGATAGAGGAAGGAAAGGTGTCGCCCGCAGCGACTAGAAAGCAGTGCGCGAGAGCGTTAGCCATGCCCACCAAGCGGCTACGCACAACATCAGAAGCAGGAAGAAAAAGAGAAACTTACCCTTTTGTTGGTCGCTTCGGCGAATTCTTGGGGAAATCGGAGCGGCCTCGTTGTGAAGGTGACGACTGTCGGGCAGTTTCACTGCACCCATGCCCACGTCCCGGCTACCACGAGCTGCGTTGCGAAGAAACACCTCCCGCTGAGCTTGTGCTTTTTCAGCTGCAATTTTCGGAGCGGATTCGATAAATTTCTGATGCAGCTCGGTAGCCGTTCGTAGCCGGCTCTCCTCCTCGGCAAGCATTCGGCGGCGCGCTTCAAAAGGCGTCTCAGAAGTGGGCTTGGGCTTCTTTCCCGATCTGCCTTTCGAGAGAGACTTGAATATCATTTTAAAGTTTTGAGGGTGTGGCGTTGTAGTTCGAGGAAGGCTCAAAAGAGGATTGCGAGCACTGTTTGAATTTAACGTGTGCCGCTCGTGAGCATGGCGAAGAACAGCAGGAGGCCGATGACAGTCAGCGGAAGAGTGAAGGCGATGCCGATCTTGAACCAGTACATGAAGTGGTTCGTGCCGCTGGCGTCGGATCCATATCCGAAGCTCGCAGCCTGAGCTTCGTCGGTGTCGTGCGGGCTGATCTTTGGAATGGTTTGGCTGTAATCCGTTCTTGCGTCGTCCAGGGCGCTGAGAGCGCGAGTAAGCTCCCGGGCAAGATCGGGGCCTTCGATTCCTTTGAGATCGAGGGATTCGAAGTACTGGAGATGCTGTCCGAATCCTTCCTTCACGGACCTCAAAAGCTCGACTCTCTTGTGAGTCTCGTATTCCTCCCTCTCTACGACCACCAGTGCTCGGGTGAATTTTTCAATCATGTCCGCCCGCCCTGCCTGCAGCTGGTCCTGTTTGCGGCTCATTTCCTCGAGCTCGCGTTTCTGCCGCTCGATTGCCTCCTGCTGCCGCTTTAGCGAGAGGAGCTGCTCCTGCGCTTTCTGGACTTGTGAATCGAGGTGCTCCGGAGAGATCTCATCTTCCGATAAATCAAAGGATTCCTGCGAGGAACGTGGGTGGTCTGGCATGCGTGAGAGAGGTGTGCCAAAGCTCTCTCACACCCTCAGTCCGGAAGCCAGATTTTTCCCCGCGAACACGGGGTTACCGCCGCCTTTTTTTGCAGCCGTCCGCCGAAAGTACCTTGACTGTTATCGGCCGGGCACCAGTTCGTAGAGAAATCCCTTCAGGTAGCCCGTTTCTGGGATGGTTGAAATTACGGGGTGATCCAGTCCTTGGTAGTAGGATTGAATTACCCTAAGCGTGCGCTTGGCGTCCACGGTTGCCTCGTCGACGACGCCTTCGAAAAGCTCCCTGCTCATGTGGTGTGAGCAACAGAATGTTGCAAGCATTCCCTCCGGATTCAAAAGTTTGAGTGCTCGCAGGTGGATTTCCTTGTACCCGCGAAGAGCGTCGTGAATGCGTCCCTTTGATTTGGTGAAGGACGGGGGATCGAGAATGATCAGGTCGAACTTTTCTCCCGAACGTTCCTTGTGGTTGAGGTAATCGAAAACGTTTTCCTCGACGGCATTCACCTTCAAACCGTTTGCCTCTGCATTTCTGCGGCAGAGTTCTGTGGCCTCTGCGCTGACGTCCACTGCGGTGACCTCCTTCGCTCCGGCGCGGGCACAGTGTAGGGCGAACGCTCCCTGGTTCGAGAAGCAGTCAAGAACCGTCCGGTCCTTCGCGTAGCGTGCGACTGCCTCGTAATTTCCTAGCTGGTCGAGATAGAAACCAGTTTTCTGACCACGCATTAGGTCGATTTGAAACTCTAGTTCGCCGCATTTGACACGGCGCGGTGTTGGCTCAGGCCCATGCAGAACGCCCGTCAGCAATTCCATCCCCTCCGCCTTGCGTATCGGGGAGTCGTTTCGTTCGATCACGGTTTCAGGCGAAAGCAGGTCTCGAAGCGCATCGACAATCATGCTCTTGCGTCTATCCATCGCAAGGGTGAGAGTCTGAAGCACGAGATCGTTTCCGTAGCGATCGATAACGACGCCTGGCAGTCCGTCGCTCTCGCTCCAAACGATGCGTCCGACGTGCTGCGCGAGGCTGTGGCGTTTCCTGTATTCAAGTGCAATTGCTATTCTCCGCTTGAAGAAGTCGAGATCCAGTTCCTGACGCTGGCGAGAGTACCGACGCGCAATGATTTGAGAGCGGCTGTTGTAAATCGCCGACCCCAGCATCCTGTCGCGGCCATCTTTGAGAGACACAATCTCCCCATCTTGAGGGTCGCCAAATGACTTAAGAACCTCAGTGGAATAAACCCAGTCGTGTCCGTGAAAGAGGCGTGAGCGTGGTTGAATTACTAGACCTGCCATGTGGTTCGCACGCTAGGGACTCTGGAAGGGAAGTCAACGCGGACTCGAAGCAGCGCGTCTAAAGTCCTGTGTGCCGTCGAGGATCTAAAGGCTCCTAAGATACGCCACAATGTCCGCAATCGTCTGTCCAGTCAGGCCCAGTTGCTCCGGATCGTACATCAGCGAACGGTTCAGTTTCTCTGTGGACTTCACCATTTCTCTTGGAATTTGCTGGGTCAAGTTACCCATGCTTTTTAGAATCACGGTGTCCCCGTTTGACTGCAGGATTCCGGTGATGGTGATGCCGTCCTTGGTGATAACAGTGCTGCCTTCGTACCCGTGTGAAATAGTGGCTGAGGGCTTGCAGATAGCTTCAAGGATTGTCTCCGGAGTTTGCTGTTTTGCGAATTCTGTGAGGTTGGGGCCAAATTCCGTGCCTTGACCGGCGATTTTGTGGCAGGCGTAGCAGGCCCCCACAGCAGTGCTGCCGCGGGATGCGTCTCCCCGCATTTGTAAGATTTCCTGAATCGATGGCAGGGGCGACGCAGCAGTCACTGCGGGCGGCATTTCCACGGGCACAAGCTTGATGCCGGTTGGATTGTAAATCCCTCTCTCTTTGAGCGCAGAGGCGATATCGAAGGGCTGCCAGTCGTTGTTTTTTCTGTAAAGCAGCCACCAAAGCGCAGAGGCTGCCGTGTCTGCTTTTTTGTTTGCGGCGATCGAAATCATGCTGTCTGCGGCTTGTCGTGTCGTAATGAACGCCAGAGCAGTCAGCATTAAATTGCGTTGCTCCGGAGTTACTTTTGGCGACTGCGCGCGCTCCGTGATGGCCTCGGTTGCCTCGACAGGATGTAAACGCCAGGTGAGCCATTGCGCGGCTTCATCCCAGTCCTCTGGATTCTTTGCGAAGCGTTTTGAAATTTCAGCGTAAACGGCTGATTCCTTCCCGTCGCTGCCTAGTCCGATCGCCTCCAGATATGCGCGGTCTTTGCCATCGAAATTGGAAGCGATCTTATCAAGCAGCGGGACTGATTTTGCGGCAGAAACATCACGCAAATGCAGGGCAATCTCGCGGCGGATCGCAGGCGATGGGTCATCGGCAAAACGGCAGGCAAGAGCCATGCGGTCATGGCCGGCGCGATGGAGGCTCCGGTAAGCGACTAATCTCAGGCTCTCGTCCTTAGAGTCGAGAAGCGTGCGCACCTTGAGCGAGCCGGTTTCGCCCATCTGAGCTAGGAGCCAGATTGCCCGCGCAGCGATGTAGGGATTTGGGTCCTGAAGCAATTCAGCAACGGCTGGGACCGCTTTTTCGCCCTGCGCTTTCAGGCGTGAGAAACCGCTGTAGCGAATGTTTGCCGAGGGACTCTTAAGCGCAGTGATTTGTCCAAGGGTAGTTGTAAGGTCGAATTTTGGGACCTGCGATTTGAAACCCTTGGGCGCGATTCGATAGATCGCCCCGGTGGTTCGGTCATCACGCGTCCCGTGGCCTCCCACCCTCGCGTCGTACCAGTCGGCTACGTAAATTGCGCCATCAGGGCCGACGCAGACGTCACTCGGACGAAACCAGTTTTTGAGAGTAGTTGAGCCGGCTCCCGCGAGAAAATCCGATCCTGCCCATTCGCGCGCTTTGTTTGACGTGAAGAAATCTTCGCGTTCGAGCTTCCATCCTGCGCCATCAGGTTTGGGGAGGTAGCCAAAGACCACGTTTTTTCCCGACTCGCAGGCAAGCAGGAGCCCCTCCCAGTTTTTGCCCAAAGCGCCGTTTTCGTAGAAAGCGACGCCTGTCGGTGCGCCCCCTCCGTACACGTCACCTGCCGGCATGGTTCCCGGGTCCTCTTGTCGCCATTCTGCAACAGGCACGGTTTGGTTAGGCCGCCGGTCCGCCCCCCAGGAGCGTTTGCCGTCCGCCGATGCAAATCCGGCGTTTCCGCCCTCCATCATCGCTGTGACGCGGCATGCCGGCGGGTCGTCGTTGTCGCTTTGAAACACGTCTCCAAGAGAGGTGACGGCTTGCTCGTAACTGTTCCTGAAGTTGTGACCGATAACAGTTACATTCGACCCATCGGGGTTCATCCGCACGGCGAACCCTCCAATCCACACGTGTCCATCGTCGCTCTTTAGGCCAGCCAGATTCTGCTTCTGATACGGACTTCCCATGCGGAAGGTCTTTCCTGATTTGTCTGTGAACTCGGCGCCTGTGTTTCCTTGGTTCCAGTACCACAATCCATCCGGTCCCGCTGTGACGCTGTGCAGGCTATGGTCGTGCTGGCGTCCGCCGAATCCGGTGAGGAGGACTTCGCGCTTGTCCACTTCGGGATCAAACTTTCCGTCCTCATTCACATCGGTGTACACCAAAAGGTTTGGAGGCTGTGAAACCACGACTCTATTTTCGAAAACAGCGATCCCGAGAGGGGAGGCCAGATCTGTTTCCTGCACGAACACGGTGCTCTTGTCCGCACTTCCTGATCCGGTGGTGTCCTCGAGGATCACGATGCGGTCTCCTTCAGTTTGGCGGTTTCCTTTGGATCTGTAGTTGACTCCTTCCGCAACCCAGAGCCTGCCCTTTGCGTCGAAATCGATGTTTGTGGGATTTCTGAGCAGCGGGGTTTTAGCCCAAATGGTGGCCTCGAGGCCTGCAGGTAGTGCGAATAGTTCGAGCGGCACCTCGGTCGCTTCCTCTTGTCCCGTGAGTTGGCCGGATGTCGGTTCCGCGGTAAACACCATGAACTTCACGCTAGCTCCGCTGAGTTTGCCATCTCGTTTCATGCCGCCATCGTCGATGGCGACTTTTGCACGGAACTTGGAAGCACCTGCGGGCAGATCGTAAGCGATGAGGGAGTCGGCATGAGTGCCGATGCCTTTCGTAAGAAATTTCCCATCTACGGTAATTGGCTTATTCTGGTTGTTGAGTCCAATAACGGTTGAGCCCGATCCTTGTTTGCTGGACCGCCACCTTAAGGTCGTAAGATCGATGACCGCGCCGTCCGCTAGCACGATTTCTGGTTCGATCCAATCTGCCCAGTCGCAGGAGATGTCGCCCTCGGACGACACAGCTAGAAACAGCTCTTTTGCGCGATTTAAGTCCGCTTCGACTTCGTGAACGCGCTGAGGGCTCCTTGCAGTCAGCACCGCAGATTGCGCAACCGGGTTTGCCTGGCTCGCGGCCCGAGCAGTGGGTGCATTCAAGGCGGCCGCGGCAATCGGAACTAGCAGGTGTTGTAGTCTAGCTAGAGGGCGGGTTTTCATTTGGCGGTGAGGGTTTGATGGTTTAGTTCGCTGGCGTGTTTTGCTTCAAACCACCGCTAGCGTAAAGGAATCCGAGCGGCACGGAGGAGGGGTTTTTTCGATGTAAAACTCTGGTGTGCAGGGTATTTAGTGGGACACGTTTGAGGGTTTATTTCAGCAGAAAGCGATGAATTAAGTGCCGGATTATTGACTTCGGGAGGCCCACTGGTTCGAGTTTTTACAAAGCAGTTCAGAAGTCCCAGCGCTTCTTTGCTCCAGCCCCTTGTGCCTCGATCCAATCAATCTCAATCGCCTGTT
>JBILUQ010000206.1:0-7362 GCA_044370935.1 Chthoniobacteraceae bacterium | reverse complement strand
ATACGCCCCGGCTAGGACTCAATCCTTTCAAATGTGAAAACTAGGCGAGTGTTTCCGCCAGCTTCTTGCGGTCGGCTTTCCCATTGGCGTTCATTGGGAAGCTATCCAAAAAGATGAACTTTCGGGGAATCATGTACGGCGGGACGTGCTCCCCCAGCTTGGTTTTGAGCTTCGCCGCCTGCTCAAAATCGCTTCCCTGCTTGGGCCCGCTCAACACGACGAAGGCGGCAACGCTGTCGACCCGGTCGCCCTTCCTCACAGGCAGCACCACTGCGTCAGCCACCTCGTCTAAGGCGCGCAGGTTCGACTCCATATCCCCGAGTTCAATACGGTGGCCGTGCAGCTTGATCTGATTGTCCATGCGCCCCTCGCAAAACACCATCCCACCCCGGTCTCTCCCCCAGTCTCCCGTCCGATAGCAGCGCGTCTGCTCGAAGTCGGCGAACGCCTTCTGTGTCAGATCAGGGCGGTTCAAATAGCCAGGGCTCACGTTTGGCCCCGCAATTACAATTTCCCCGCGCTCGCCTTCGGGAACGGGCTGGCCGTTTTCACCACGGATGACGATGCGAGTTCCGGGCATCACGCGGCCGATGGGAAGCGGGTTGTGTTGCTCGATGAGTTCGCGTGTGACGGCGACTTCGGTAACGGCGATGGTGGCCTCGGTCGGACCGTAGGTGTTCAAAATCTCCGCGTTAGGAAAACGCTCAAGCATCTGAGCAGCAGTCTCGGGCGCGAGCGTTTCACCACAGAAAAAGAAACGCCGTGCATCCGGCATCATCTGCTGCGAGAAACCCTTCTCAATCATGCACATTTGAGCAAATGACGGGGTTGACATCCACTGCGTCGAGCCCGAGCCGCGGAGGGTTTCAAAGAGCTTCCGCAGGTCCATCGCGGTCTCCTTTGTGAGCGAAAAAAGCGTCCCCCCCGTGCTCAGCGACAGGTAGATGTCGTGCACACTCAAGTCGAAGGTGAACGGGGCGTGATTGAGAAAAACCTCCCCGCCGATCACAAAATCATGCGCTCCACGCATCCATGCCAGGTAGTGGTTTAAATTGCCCAGCGTGATCACCACACCCTTGGGTTCCCCGGTGCTTCCACTCGTGAAGAGAACATAGAACGGATCGTTCTCCTCTACCCTCCGTGCGCACCCGTACGACTCGCCAACGGGGATAGCCGACACCCTATCAGGAGTGAGCAGAATACCGGCCTCCGAAACCTCCATGACGCGTTCCACCCGGGCGGCGGGCGTGGACTGGTCGATGGGCACGTAGGGCCGCCCTGTTTTGACTGCGGCTAGAAAAGTAACGAGCATTTCGGGCTCCTTGTGTCCGAGGATCGCCACGGGGCAGCTCTTCTTGCCGAGCTCCCGGTCCAGCCACGCCGCGAGCGCATCAGATCTCGCGCCAAGCTCTCCGTAGGTGATTTGCCTAGCATCGCTTATGTGTGCGACTTTCCCGGGAGAGTTGCGGACGTGTTCGGCGATTTGATCCAGTAGGTGCATCCCTTAAGAATCCGAAAGCCGGGCCCAAACTCAAGCGCGGTTTGCGACCGAACCCCCGTCAAACCCCGAATTAGAGGGAGTAATCCAACCTGGCACTACAGGGGGATCACCGAGGGTTAAACGGGGTGAAACACGGAAAAGCACAGAGCCGCCGGAAGAGACGGCAAGCACCCACAATGCCGCAATTGATGCGGCCAGACACAGTCCCCGGGGTAGTTCCCACATTGGCTCGGACGCGAGGATGTGAGTTTGCCGCCAACAAATATTCAGCTACAAGGTTATTTGAGTGAGTTATAACTCGAATCGCCCCTCCCCCCTCATACGTCTCCTTCAACCGATTCCACACTTTTGAGCTCCCTCATTCATTCCCTCCCACTGGAGACAACCGTCCGAAGTTTTGCAAAAATGCCGGGCGGACTGCTCCCCGCGCTGCACGCCATTCAACACGCCCTGGGCTACGTGGACCGCGCCTATATCCCGCTGCTGGCTGATGTTTTTAACCAGACGGTTTCCGAGGTGCACGGGGTGATCAGCTACTATAAAGATTTCCGCACCGAGTCTCCTGCTGGCCCAATCATTCAAGTCTGCAGGGCGGAAGCCTGCCAGGCGCGGGGCGGACGTGCGGTGTGGGAACGCGCGAAGCGAGCCGGAGCTGGAAAGCCCGTGGAGATCGAGGAGGTTTTTTGTCTGGGCCACTGCTCGCTCGGTCCGGCTGTGGCAGTGCAAGGCAGGCTTTCGGGCGGGGTGAACCCGGAGGCGATGGAGCGGATCATCGCGAATGCCGCGCAGCCCGACTCCTCCGCGCCAGCGACGGAATCCAGCCGTGGCGAAGGCGTCACCGTTTTTGTACCGCGCGACGCGGCGTCTCGCGCTGCGGGCGCTGACGCCGTGGCGCAGGCCCTCGCGAGGGAGCCCGGCGCCAGGGTGGTTCGCAACGGCTCTTGGGGAATGCTCTGGCTTGAGCCGATGGTTGAAGTCCAGACAGCATCGGGGCGTATCGCTTACGGGCCCGTTCAAGCTTCCGATGTTCCAAGCCTGCTAAAGGCCGGTCTGCTCAAGGGCGGCGAACATCCGCTGAGGCTTGGCCCTACGCTTGAACTTCCTTGGATCAAACGGCAGCAGCGCTTCACCTTTGAACGGGTGGGAATGATCGACCCGCGGTCGCCCCAAGACTATGAGGCGAATGGCGGCATGGCGGGATTGAAACGCGCGCTAGCCATGCCGCAGACCGACGTTGTTCAGGAGGTCACCGACAGCGGCTTGCGGGGGCGCGGCGGCGCGGCATTCCCTACCGGCGTCAAATGGCGCACGGTCCTCGAGGCGCGGGGCTCAAAAAAATTTATCGTATGCAACGCGGACGAGGGCGACAGCGGTACTTTTGCAGACCGCATGCTGATGGAGGGCGATCCATTCATGCTATTGGAAGGGATGACAATCGCGGGCCGTGCCGTGGGCGCTGACGAGGGATACATTTACGTCCGCAGCGAATACCCCGATGCGATCGAATCGCTGCACGCCGCCATCACGGCCGCGAACCAACAGGGCTGGCTTGGTGAAAACATCCTGAAGTCGGGCTTTGATTTTCAAATCCACGTCCGGGTGGGCGCGGGCTCCTATGTTTGCGGCGAGGAGACTGCGTTGCTCGAAAGCCTCGAGGGCAAACGCGGAGTGGTTCGCGCAAAGCCCCCCCTTCCCGCCCACGTCGGATTGTTTGGAAAACCAACGGTAATCAACAACGTGCTGAGCCTCGCGACGGTTCCCGCGATCATGGCGAAGGGAGCGGCCGCATACGCCGCGCTTGGAATCGGTCGCAGCCGCGGCACGCAGGTTTTGCAGCTGGCAGGAAACATCGCGCGCGGAGGCATCCTTGAAGTTGCCTTTGGAGCTACGCTCGGCGAAGTCGTGAACGAACTCGGAGGCGGAACCGCAAACGGTCGGCCGATCCGCGCAGTCCAAGTGGGCGGCCCCCTTGGATCATACCTCCCGCCCGAGCAATTCCACCTGCCCTTTGATTACGAGTCCTTCGCTGCGGTTAATGCGATTGTCGGGCACGGTGGCATCGTGGTCTTCGACGACACCGTCAACATGGCGGAGCAGGCGCGCTTCGCGATGGAGTTCTGCGCGATCGAGAGCTGCGGAAAATGCACGCCCTGTCGCATTGGAAGCACGCGCGGCGTTGAGTTGATGGATAAAATCCTGGCCGATGTAAACCGCAGCGCAAACATTGAACTGCTAGAAGACTTGTGCGAGGTGATGGCCGACGGATCTTTGTGCGCGATGGGAGGCCTCACCCCGCTTCCCGTGCGTAGTGCACTTAATCATTTCACAGAAGATTTCCAAACCTTAAAAGGAGCCAGACCATGATCCTCGTCGAACAAGACCTTGGCACACCCGAACCGAGGCGTGCCTCACGCAACGAGGTTCCCCGCTCCATCGAATTAACCGTGGACGGTGTGGCCGTCTCCGTCCCCGAAGGCACCTCCGTGATGCGCGCCGCCGCATTGGCGGGCGTCGATATCCCGAAGCTGTGCGCAACTGAAAAGCTCGACGCCTTCGGCTCCTGCCGTCTTTGCCTGGTCGAGATCGACGGACGCAAGGGGACGCCCGCGTCCTGCACCACGCTCGTTTCAAGCGGGATGAGCGTCACCACGCAGTCTCCGAAACTGGAGCGGATGCGGCGCGGCGTCATGGAACTCTACATCAGCGACCACCCGCTGGATTGCTTGAGCTGCCCGGCCAACGGCGACTGCGAACTGCAGGACATGGCGGGGGCAGTGGGCCTTCGGGAAGTTCGTTACGGATATCAGGGAGAAAACCATCTGGACCTGCCTAAGGACACATCGAATCCGTACTTCACCTTCGACTCTTCCAAATGCATCGTCTGCTCGCGCTGCGTGCGCGCCTGCGAGGAGGTTCAGGGGACGTTTGCGCTGACCATCGAGGGGCGCGGGTTCGGTTCACGCGTCGCGGCGGGCGCGAACGGCAACTTCTTTGATTCGCCCTGCGTCTCGTGCGGGGCCTGCGTTCAAGCGTGCCCGACTGCAACGCTCACGGAAAACTCGGTGATCGAACACGGCACTCCTCGCAAAACAGTCCTGACCACATGCGCCTACTGCGGCGTCGGTTGTTCGTTCAAGGCGGAGATGCAGGGCGAACAAGTCGTGCGAATGGTGCCGTACAAGGACGGCGGCGCAAACGAGGGGCACTCCTGCGTGAAAGGGCGCTTTGCCTGGGGCTACGCCACGCATCCGGACCGCGTCACCGAACCGATGATTCGCGATTCGACTGATCAGCAGTGGCGCAAGGTTTCTTGGCAGGAGGCCATCGCGTTTGCGGCCTCAAGACTCAAAGACATCCAAGCCCGCCACGGCCGCGCCTCGATCGGCGGAATCACATCGTCGCGCTGCACAAACGAAGAGGTCTACGCAGTCCAAAAGATGGTGCGCACCGCGTTTGGCAATAACAACGTCGACACGTGCGCGCGGGTTTGTCACTCCCCCACCGGCTTCGGGTTGAAGAACGCATTCGGCACTTCAGCAGGAACGCAGGATTTCAAATCCGTCGAATATGCAGACGTGATCCTCGTCATCGGGGCCAACCCGACGGACGCGCATCCGGTGTTCGCTTCGCGGATGAAAAAGCGCCTGCGCGAAGGTGCGCGTCTCATTGTCGCGGACCCGCGCAAGATCGACTTGGTCCGCAGTCCGCACATTCAGGCGACTAACTTTCTTCAACTGCGCCCCGGAACCAACGTCGCTCTCATCAACTCGCTTGCCCACGTGATTGTGGAAGAGGGGCTCACCAACGAAAAGTTTGTCTCCGAACGCTGCGAGGCCGCTGAGTATCAGAAATGGAAGTCTTTCATCTCACTTCCGGAGAACAGCCCCGAGGCAATGGAATCCCACACGGGCGTGCCGGCTGCGGAAGTACGCGCGGCGGCTCGCTTGTACGCCACCGGCGGCAACGCGGCCATTTACTACGGACTCGGAGTTACCGAGCACAGCCAAGGGTCAACCATGGTGATGGGCATGGCAAATCTGGCGATGGCCACGGGCAACCTCGGACGGGACGGCGTGGGAGTCAACCCGCTCAGGGGCCAGAACAACGTGCAAGGGTCCTGCGACATGGGCTCGTTTCCGCACGAGCTCGCGGGATACCGTCATGTCAGCGACGACACGTCGCGCGCAACCTTCGAGGCTTTTTGGGGGGTGCATATTGACCCCGAACCAGGCCTGCGCATTCCCAACATGCTGGACGCGGCGATCGACGGGCATTTCAAAGGGCTGTATGTGCAGGGCGAGGATATCGCGCAGTCCGATCCAAACACGATTCATGTCCAGGCGGCACTTCGGGCGATGGAGTTGGTGATCGTGCAGGACCTCTTCATCAACGAGACGGCAAAGCTCGCCCATGTGTTTTTTCCGGGGACTTCCTTTTTGGAAAAAGACGGTACCTTCACCAACGCCGAGCGGCGGATCAACCGCGTGCGTCCGGCTATGCGCTCGAAAACCGGAAAACAGGAATGGGAAACGGTGTGCGAGCTCGCAGCCGCACTTGGGCATTCGATGCACTACCCATCCTCGAGCGCGATCATGGACGAAATCGCGGCCCTAACTCCCACGTTTGCGGGAGTGTCATTCGCCAAGCTGGACGCGCTCGGTAGCGTGCAGTGGCCGTGCAACGAACAAACGCCGACTGGCACGCCGATCATGCACTTGAAGCAGTTCGTGCGCGGGCTCGGCAAATTCACTCCCACGCCCTACGTGCCGACTGAAGAAAAAGCAAACCGCCGGTTCCCGCTCTTGCTGACCACGGGACGGATCCTAAGCCAATACAACGTGGGCGCCCAGACACGCCGGACCAAAAACGTCGAGTGGCACAGGGAAGACACGCTGGAGATACACCCGAGCGACGCGGAGGCGCGCGGGATTCGCGACGGCGACGAGGTGACTGTATCAAGTCGAATCGGGTCGACTGTTCTGCACGCGCATCTGAGCGAGCGAATGGCGCCCGGGGTGGTGTACACCACCTTTCATTATCCGGTGAGCGGCGCGAACATTATCACCACCGAAAACTCGGATTGGGCGACCAACTGTCCCGAGTACAAGGTGACGGCTGTCCAAGTCTCACCTGGCCATTCGGCTGCAAACATTGAACTGGACCATCCCGAGCACCGCTTGAGCGCGCTTGTGCGAATGGCGAACCAGATCGCTCGCCAGTGGGCCGCGGATCCGAGCGCGGATGCGGTTCAATGCACGGCGCGCCACATCGAGTCTTTCTGGGAGCACGACATGCGCGTTGACCTCACGCAGGCAGTCGACGCGCGGTCTGTCACAGTCGATCAAATCGTGAGCGAGGCAGTGCATCGACTGGCCGCCCACAGCCATTAATCAGGCGATCAACGGGACTCCCATTCGCACGCGCAACCTCTGCATGGCTTTACTACCTCCATTCGGAACGGCGCTCGAGAGCCGTTCCGAAGTTGTTACTTCGACAAGCCAGAGTGTTTCGCCGAACCCTGAACGGATAGCTGTCCGGTGGAATACAGTAGAGCCGCGTTGACGGGCTGCCTGTTTGTGCCCGGTGCCGTCGGCTTACTGGGCGTGTAAATTGTCGCTCCACCGCCGAACGGCCTTGGCGTCACCGTCGTCGTAGGCTGACCAGGCGTATAGATCGTCGCTCCACCACCAAACGGCCTTGGCGTCACCGTCGTCGTAGGCTGACCAGGCGTGTAAATCGTCGCTCCGCCACCAAACGGCCTTGGCGTCACCGTCGTCGTAGGCTGGCCGGGCGTGTACATCGTCGCTCCGCCGCCGAACGGCTTCGGGGTAACTGTGGTGGTTTGACAAAAAGCCACGGGG
>JBILUQ010000205.1:0-7392 GCA_044370935.1 Chthoniobacteraceae bacterium | reverse complement strand
TCAAGCAGCAGCAGGGTATGACCCGTGGGTGCAGTATCCAATACCACGAACCCACGCTCCCCCACTGCCACCTCGCGCGCAAACGCACGAAAAACGGCAATCTCCTCCGTGCATGGCGAACGGAGGTCTTCTTCCAGCAAAGCCAAGGCCGCTTCATCCAATTCAACCTGATGCGATGCCATCACTTCACGCCGATAGGACTCGGTTTCTGCGGCCGGATTGATTCGGCTCAGCGAAAGCCCTTCCACTTTTCCATTCAGCGTTTGGACAATGTGCGCCGCGGGATCGGTAGTGCTGAGATGCACCTTATGCCCACGCCTAGCCAGAAGCACCGCGATGGCAGCGGCAACCGTGGTTTTTCCCACACCGCCCTTGCCCATCGTCATTACGACTCCGCTTCCCTGTGCCTCGAACTCGGCCACAAGACTGCGCAACCCTTCCATCTTAGGCGGGCGCCAATCAGCGCCTGCGCCGGGCACCGAAGCGGGTTCTTCCCCTTGGTCGTCGAGCAGAACCTTAAGACCACTAATTCCAAGCACATTAAACGCCCGAAGGGGAACTCCGAAGCTTGGCATACTCCGAATAAAAATCCCGGCCGCGGCGAGTGCCTTCTCCCCCCTTTGCTGCATCGCGCACGCCACTGCATCCAAAGTGCAGGTCGACTCGAAGACACCGTTTACAACCAGCATTTGATTCCCCACGCCGATCCCTCTCAATTCCGTCGAGGTGCGCTCCGCCTCGCGAAGAGTGCTAGTCTGCGGCCGCGCCACAAGCACAAGCGTTGTCAATGCAGCGTCACCCAAGGCCGCGACCGTCGCCTCATAGATGCGGCGCTGTTTCTGCAATCCGGCCAGCGGCCCGAGGCATGAGTAGCCTGAGGTGTTCTGCGCCAGAAAATTGTCCCAAGCCTTGGCGAGGCCCATCAGCCTGAGAGTGTGTCCGGTGGGCGCGGTGTCAAAAATCACATGCTCAAACCCCGCCGCCGCTGCAGGATCGCCGATCAGGCTCGAAAACTCATCAAAGGCTGCAATCTCCATCGTGCATGCCCCGGACAGCTGCTCCTCCATGCTTCGCAGGGCATCCGGCGGAAGCACACTCCGCATCGGGCCTATCAACCGCTCTCGATACGCTAAAGCAGCCGCCGATGGGTTGATATTCATCGCGCTCAAACCCCGCGCACCGATCACGGGCTTCGGCTCGTTCGTGAGCGTTGTTTGCAGCACTTCTTCCAAGTTGGATGCGGGATCAGTGCTCACGAGCAACACGGATCGGCCCGCACTCGCGAACTTCAGAGCCGTGGCACAGGCCAAGCAGGTCTTTCCCACGCCCCCTTTACCGGTGAAGAATAAAAAGCGCGTGGCGCTCGCAGCGTCCGGTTTGTAAGGCAGAAGTTTCATGGCAATTCTTGCGGCTCATTGTGCGCTGCCCGGTACCATTCGGATCTTTCGGCTTTGTTCGGATACCGACCCTGGAGATGCAGAAGGTTGTCCCAAAAAATCACAGGGAGGACCTTTACCCCCTCGGTCTCAAGAAGGCTTTTGACGGTTGAATTCTGGACAAAGTCCAAGGGCTGCTGCCCGAGGTTGTAGCGCTGCACTTCGACGCCGTGGGACTTGAACTGGTAAAGCATCGCCGCGAAAGCCACCAAATCTGCATCCACGTTGGGGCCACAGACACCTGTAGAACAGCACATCGCCGGATCGTATACTTGAATCGACTTCATCCTCCGCCTCTGAAAATCAAACCCGAAGCTGGAGCACCTCCCCGAGCTGCACCCTGAGCCTCCAGCCATCCACTAACTGAATCGCGTTTGAAGCAGATTCCGCCTGCCCGATGAAAGCCTGCCGAAACCTAGGACTTTGCCCCTGCATCTTTGACACAATAGTCTTAGAAATCGGAACTGGATGCGTAGCGCCTGCGATTCGCAGCCGCTTTAATCGCAGGCCTATGACTTCTCAGAACCAATACCGATTCTCTTTTGGCCCTTGGAACATCAGTGAGGGCGCCGACCCCTTCGGGCCGAACGTTCGCGAGGCTTTCCCGCACGAACAGAAATACGCGCTCTACAAGAAACTCGGGTTCGATGGCGTACAGCTTCACGACGACGACGCCGTGCCGAATCTGGATGCGCTTTCCCCCAACCAAATCCTCCAAAGCGCAACCAATCTCAAAACGGTTCTACAGAACGAGGGGCTGACTCCGGAGTTTGTGGCGCCCAGATTGTGGTTTTCAGAGCACACCGTCGACGGATGCTACACGGCCAATAGTCCCGCAGACCGGGCCTACGCCTGGGATCGCACAAAGAAATCAATCGACATTGCCCGCGCACTGGATTGCAAAGCCATCGTTTTATGGCTGAGCCGCGAGGGCACTTACATTCGCGAAGCCAAGGACGCGCGCCTTGCCTACGAACGGCTGCTTGCAACGGTGAACGCAATGCTTGAGTACGATAAGAACATCGAGATTTGGATCGAGCCCAAACCGAACGAGCCCACCGACCAGGCCTACGTGCCAACCATAGGACACGCCATCGCACTGGCCTACGCTTCGAGCGACCACAAGCGGGTCAAGGGACTGATTGAAAGCGCCCACGCGATCCTTGCGGGCCTCGACCCGAGCGACGAGATGGCTTTCGCGCTTGCACACGACAAACTTGGGAGCGTGCATCTTAACGACCAGAACGGATTAAAGTACGATCAGGATAAAAACTTTGGCGGCGCAAACCTGCGCGCAGCTTTCAACCAGGTGCGGGTGCTGGAGGAAAGCGGATATGGATCCAAGGGCGAGTTTGTGGGTTTGGACGTGAAAGCCATGCGCACGCAGGCGGGCTGCCCGGTGACCGCCCACCTCACCAACAGCCGAAGCCTCTTTTTGACTCTGGTGGAGAAAGTCCGCACGCTGGACCAGACTCTTGTCGCCCAGTACCGCGACGCCCGGGATTACGAGGCGCTTGAACTCTATATACTCCGCCACCTGATGGGACTACGCTAACGCCCCTTCCAAAATCTCAAGATGAAATCCGCACGCCTCAATCGCCTCTTTAACGCCAAATCCGGACGCTGCTTCGACGTGGCCGTGGACCATGGCTTTTTTAACCAAGCCAATTTCCTGCAGGGGATCGAATCGATGTCGAAGGTGATCAAAACCCTCGTGGACGCCGCACCCGATGCCATCCAGCTCACGGTCGGACAGGCGAGACATCTGCAATCGATTCCGGGTAAGTCCAAGCCGGCACTGGTGTTGAGAACCGACACGGCAAACGTGTACGGGTCGACGCTACCGGCCGCGCGCATCAGCACGATGATCGACGAGCCCATGCTCCAAGCCGTGCGCATGGACGCCGCCTGCGTTTGTGTGAATCTGTTTTTGATCCCGGGCGCTCCCGACGTCTACGCGCAGTGCATCGACAATATCGTCCGACTCAAAACGCAGTCCGACCACTACTCAATGCCCATGATGGTAGAGCCCCTCGTATTCCGGCCCAACTCGGAGAAGGGCGGATACGAGGTGGATGGTGACCCCGAGAAAATCGTACCATTGGTAAGGCAGGCCGTTGAGCTCGGCGCGGACGTATTAAAGGCCGACCCAACGGATGACCCAACCGTATACCACCGGGTCGTTGAAACTGCCGGGGGCGTGCCCCTTCTCGTGCGAGGCGGAGGGCGCGTGCCGGATCAGGAACTCCTCGAGCGCACGGGCGTGCTCATCAAGCAGGGCGTGCAGGGGATCGTTTATGGAAGGAACATTATCCAACATCCCAAGCCGGCAGGAATCACGCGCGCACTCATGGCAATGGTTCACGACAATGCCACCGCAAACGACGCGTTGAATTTGGTTCAGGCTTAAGCGGCGCATCCCCAAGCCATGCCTCTCAATTCGTCAATCCTTGCAGCAATCGAGGGGATTCTTGGTGCCAAGCGAGTACTCACCGCGGAGGAAGACATCCTACCCTACGGCTTCGATGGGACGGCGGCCCTCAGGCAGTCGCCGGGCGCTGTCGTCTTTCCAAGAACGACGAACGAAGTCTCCGCCTGCATGCGGCTGGCCGCACAGCACGGCGTGCCCGTGGTGACCCGCGGGTCCGGCACGGGATTGAGCGGCGGCAGCGTGCCCTTGCCGGATGCGCTCGTGATGTGCCTCGTCGACATGAACGCCATCATCCACGTGGACACGCGCAACCTGACGCTCCGTGCGCAAAGCGGCGTGATCACCCAGCGCATCGACGAGGCGGCGGCTCCGCACGGGCTTTTCTATCCTCCCGACCCGGGATCACTGCGCATCAGCACGATTGGCGGGAATGTCGCGGAGAATTCGGGCGGCCTGCGCGGGCTCAAGTACGGGGTAACGCGGGATTACGTGATGGGGCTTGAGGTGGTTCTTGCCGACGGAACCGTCGCCAGATTCGGCAATGCATGCGTAAAGGATGTGGCGGGTTATTCCCTCAAAGACCTGTTCATCGGCTCCGAGGGAACCCTCGGAATCATCACCGAGGTGTTGCTTAAACTTCTCCCGCGTCCAAAGGCGCGCAAAACCCTGCTCGCGGTATACGATAGGATGGAGGATGCCGCGGAAACCGTGTCCGCGATCATCGCTGAAAAGATCATCCCATGTACGCTGGAGTTTCTCGACCGCATGACAATCGGGTGCGTTGAAGCCTACGCGAAAATCGGTCTGCCTACGGACTGCGACGCCCTGCTGCTGATGGAAACCGACGGGCATCCGGCGGCCGTGGCCGAAGAGGCGGAGAAGATGGGACAACTGGCGTCAAAACACGGCGCCCGTTCGGTGCGCGCAGCGAGGGACGAGGCAGAGGCGTTGAGTCTCGCGGCAGCGCGGCGAAA
This sequence comes from Chthoniobacteraceae bacterium, assembly GCA_044370935.1. GTDB lineage: Bacteria > Verrucomicrobiota > Verrucomicrobiia > Chthoniobacterales > Chthoniobacteraceae > Chth-196. The sequence goes on along the minus strand of JBILUQ010000205.1, from coordinate 2,551 downwards.
TGCTTTTTCAGCACTGGCTCGCGTCAAGCCGACGACCATTTTGGAGGACGTCACCGTCCCTCGCAGCGAGCTTGCAAAGATGGTCTCCTTCATCGCCCAAACCGCATCACGTCTGCAGCTGCAGGTCGGCACTTTCGGGCACATGGGCGATGGCAATCTGCATCCGACATTTCTCACAAACGAGACCGATGCCTCCGAAATGGAGCGGGTCCACGAGGGGCTTGAAGCCATCGTGGAAAAGGCGCTCGAACTCGGCGGCACCATCACCGGTGAACACGGCGTGGGTCTTGCGAAGAAGCCGTGGTTGCGCAAGCAGCTGGGCGATTCGAGCTACGGACTGCTCAAGCAAATCAAGCAGACGCTCGACCCAAGAAGCCTGCTCAACCCTGGAAAAATTTTCGATTAACTCGTGGCCTCCTCCCTCTCCGAACTGGATTATTCGATTCTGCAACAATGCATGCATTGCGGCATGTGCCTGCCGACCTGCCCCACCTACGACGCCACCAAGAGGGAGCGCAACAGCCCGCGAGGCCGGATCGCCCTCATGCGCGGCGTGGCCGATGGAGCCCTGAAACCGTCGAGCGAATTCGCGGAGGAAATGAGCTATTGCCTTGGCTGCCTGGCCTGCCAGACGGCGTGCCCAGCTGGTGTTCAATACGGGCAGTTGCTGGAGACGGCGAGGGCCGAGGTTGAACACTGGGGAATCAAGGCCTCGCCGATGCGCACCTTCTGGCGGACTTTGACGCTCCGTGTCTTGTTTATGAACCCGGCGCTGCTGCGCATTGCCGGGCGCCTGTTGCGGATCTACCAGCAAAGCGGTGCGGAGTCGCTGTTCCGGAGGCTTGGACTAACGCGGCTACTGCCCGCGGATCTTCGCCGGCTCGAGCCGCAAACACCCCAAATCGCCCAGTGCTTTTCAAACGAACTGATTTCCGAAAACGAACACCCCTCGACCGGCTCTACCAGCAAAGCCGCGCCTGGCAAACGCGTGGCGCTTCTGACGGGCTGCGTGCAGGATCTCGTATTTTCCGATATCAACCGCGACACCGCCGACGTGCTGCTCGCGAACGGTTACTCCGTTTTCACTCCACCCGAGCAGCCGTGCTGCGGTTCGCTTCATGCGCACAACGGGGAGCACCAGCTCGCAGCGCATCTCGCCCGCCGAATGATCGACTTGATTCCGCCGGGAGATGTTGACGCGATCATCACCAATGCAGGCGGATGCGGTTCACATCTACGCCAATACGCGGCGCTGCTCGCCGACGACCCTGATTACAGGGAGAAGGCGCGCTTGTGGGATAGCAAGATTCGAGACATCCACGAGTGGCTTTTAGAGGCTGGATTTCGACAACCCTGCGAGGGGCCCTTCGAAGAACAAACGTCGGTTACATACCACGATTCCTGCCACCTTGCGCACGGGCAGAGAGTCGTGCGCCAACCGCGCGACCTGCTTGAAGGCATCCCAAACTTGAAACTTGTGGAGCTTCCAGAGGCTTCGTGGTGCTGCGGCAGCGCCGGTGTCTACAACATCACGCAGCCCGAACAATCGGCTTCTCTGCTTGCGCGAAAAATATCGAACATCGAAAGGACGGTCAACAAGAGCGGCGTGACCCTGCTCGCACAATCCAACCCGGGATGTCATCTGCAAATACAGCGCGGCCTGCGTGAGGCGGACATACCGGTGACAGTCACCCAGCCGGTCTCATTGCTCGCGCGCGCTTACCGGCGTGAATCCGGTGCGAATCTGAAAGAAAAGGAACCCTGCTAGAAACACATGAAAATCGCAAATGTCGGAATCATTGGAGGCGGCCTCATGGGCCGGGAAATCGCCAGCGCCTTCCTGCGTTGGTGCGCCCTTAGCGAGGCGACCGTTACTCCGCAACTCGTGGCAGTGGCGGACCTGAACCCATCGGCCCTTGATTGGTTTGGTCGAATCGCATCCTGCACGCAGCGCACCGCCGACTACCGGGAGCTGCTCAAAAACCCCGATGTCGAGGTGGTGTACGTGGCGGTCCCCCACGACCAACATGAATCAATCTACACTGACGTCCTTGCGGCGGGGAAAGATTTGCTGGCTGAAAAGCCATTTGGAATCGACCTGGCATCCGCGCGCCGTATTCGGGACGCGGCGAAATCAAGCGGACGCTTCGTGCGTTGCAGTTCGGAGATGCCGTTTTTCCCCGGTGCACAGCGGGCGTTTGAAGCGGCGCGGGATGGTTCCATCGGACGGGTGCTGGAGGTGGTGTCTGGCTTTCACCATTCAAGCGATCTTGACCCGACAAAACCCGCGAACTGGAAGAGGGTGAGCGCCAAGTGTGGGGAGGGCGGCGTTTTGAACGATCTCGGAATGCACGCCTGCCACATCCCGCTCAGGCTGGGGTGGCGTCCGAGCCGGCTCTTTGCTCAACTGCAAAAAGGGTACGCTTCGCGCCCGGATGGAAAAGGCGGCTCCGCCTCTTGCGACACGTGGGATAATGCGATTGTTCACAGCTGGATAAGCGTGAGCGGACATGAAGTGCCGCTACGCTTTGAGATGAAGCGGATGGCGCCC
>JBILUQ010000015.1:0-26208 GCA_044370935.1 Chthoniobacteraceae bacterium | reverse complement strand
GGGAGGGAGGCCGTCTTTTTCGGGGGAAGCAGGGGTTGGAGCGGCGCCGCAGTCGAGCGGCGGGCGCGCGCGGCGGCCTTTACGTGGAAAGCCAGCTTGTTGGCTAGACCGCCGATGGACATGCTGCCATCGGGCTTGGCTAGCACGTCTCGGGCGCCGGCATCCATGGCGGCGAGCGCCATCGCGGACCCTTGTTGCGTGAGCGAGCTCACGACCACCACCGGGATCATGGGCTGCTGCTTTTGCAGGATTTTGAGAAAGGTGAGCCCGTCCATGCGGGGCATTTCCATGTCGAGCGTCAGGACGTCGGGCTGAAGTTTCGGAATTTTTTCCTGAGCCACCAGAGGGTCGTTGGCCGACCCGACCACTTCGATTTCCGGGTCCAAGGAGAGCGCGTCCGTGATAGCTTTGCGGACAAGCGCGGAGTCATCGATGATCAAAACTTTGATTTTACCGCTAGTGCTCATGGGAAAGAGATTTGGGTACAGTTGTTTCTGGGAGGTGGGCGTGAAAGCTATTTGGTTCGCATGAATATTCCGTGACCCAGGGGCCTGAGCCGGTGGTCGATTCCCATCAGGCTCTCAGAATGGCCGATGAAGAGGTAGCCGCCCGGTGCGAGTTGGAGGCTGAGTTTGCGGATGAGCTCGGACTGCGAAGGTTTATCGAAGTAAATCAGCACGTTGCGGCAGAAGATGAGATGCTGTTCGGTGGAAATTGGGTACGTGGGGTCGAACAAATTCACCCGCTTCATGGTGACCTTCTTCCGGAGCGCTTCTTTCACGCGGCAGGAACCCTCGAATTTTCCGGAGCCCTTTTGAAAATAACGTTTCAACAGCTCCTGTGACGGCAACTCCAGCCGGCCTTGCTCGTACACTGCGGCCTCCGCTTTATCGAGCATCCGGTAAGAAATGTCGGATCCTAGGATCTCCCACTTTAGCGGCTTGTGAAGTCGTTCGTATTCGGCGAAGCAGATCGCGATGGTGTACACCTCTTCTCCGGATGAGGAAGCGGCGGACCAGCAGCGGATGGGCTCCTTGGAGGATTCAACCCGGCGGTTTAGCTCCGGCAGAGCATGCGCCATCAGGAAATCAAAGTGGGCGCGCTCGCGGAAGAAGTGGGTGTGGTTGGTGGAGATGGCGTCGACGATGAATGCGATTTCGTCGTCATTTTTTCGCGTTCTAAGCAACTCGCAGTAGGCGTCGAAATCCTTGAGTCGCAACTCTACGCGTCTCTTACGCAGGCGGCTTGTGAGAAGCTGCTGCTTGTGCTCGCCGAGATGAATCCGGCTGTACCGGTAGATCAGCTCGGCGAGGTAGGCATACGCCTGTTTTGAAATGCCGGCGTCAGAGGACATCCATGGAGTCTATTTTCATGGATTAAAAATCCTTGAAATCATCGGTGTCCGCAGACTTCTCGCCGGGCGCCTGCGGCTTGCTGGGTGCCCCGCCGGTTGGTGTCTCGAAGCTGCTCGCGGACGCTGATGGGGAGCCGAATGCCGAGGTAGACTGCGTGGCAGGACCCGAGGCGTCGTTGATCCCGACGATTTCTTCCAAGCGGTCGGTGAGACCCTTGTGAACGCTCGACTGGGCACTGAGCTCCTCGGCCGCGCTGGCGCATTGTTCCGAATTGGACGCATTGCTCTGCGTGACTTTGCTCATCTGGCCGATGGCGGCGGAAATCTGTTCGATGCCGAGGGACTGTTCCTTCGCTGCAAGAGCGATCTCCGCAACGAATGCGTCTGTCTGCCGGACTTTCTCGCCAATTTTCGTGAACGCATCGCCCACCTTAATGAGGCTTTTGGAACCGTTCCGGCTGTTGAGAATTGCCGCCTCGATTTTTTCGGCCGTCTCGTTTGCAGCAGCTGCGCTGCGCTGGGCGAGCGAGCGAACTTCGTCGGCGACCACTGCGAACCCGGCGCCGGCCTCCCCGGCGCGTGCGGCCTCGACGGCTGCGTTGAGCGCGAGGATATTGGTTTGGAACGCGATTTCGTCGATGCTCTTGACGATCTTTGCGACTTCCGCGCTTGAGGATTCGATGGACTTCATCGCCGCTGTCATTTCCACCATGGTGGAGGATCCGGTCTGTGCGGCGTTCTGGGCCTCGTTGGCCATGTTTTTAGCCTGCAACGCGTTGTTGGCGGTTGAATGAATCATGCTCGACATCTCCTCGAGCGAAGCACCGGTTTCCTCGACGGCAGCGGCCTGTTCGCTTGCGCCCTCCGCAAGCCGCTGGCTTGCGCGCGCCACTTGCTCGGCGGCAAGCAGCGATTGTTCGGCGCCGAGAGCCAGTTCCTCGGTGATTGCTCGCAGCGAGGGAATCGTCGACCGATACAGCAGGTAGATAGCCAGATAGACGCCTAGCAGGATGGCGAGCTCGCCTCCAAGCACGACTTTGAGTGACTTGGCCTGGCTTTGGGTCGCCACGGCTTCATCCGCTTTCGCCTGTGATTCGACCAGTGTCACCACTTCATCGATGACCGCACGATGGGCTTCGTAAGTTTTGGAGAGCGCGTTGTACGCCTCATGAGCTGCAGTCTTATCCCCCGAAGTGATGGCTGGCAAAAAGCGGGTCTGAGCAATGTTGAAAAAGTTGACCACGTGCTGGTGCGAGTCGGTTGTCAACTTGGCCTTGATAGTATTGGTGAGCATCTTGCTTTCCGCCCAGAATGCGCGCCGCTTTTCGTAATCTTCTTTGAGAGTCGGAATTTTTTCCGCGAGCTTTCGAATATCGGCCGGCTTCTCCTCCAGCAAGCAGCGGCTCAGCGTGAGGTAACTTTCGATCACATAAGCGGGAGGAGGCAGGATGTCCGCGAGCAGGTCTTTGTCGGCGGTGATGCGCTGATAAATGGGCCCGTTGATTTTTGTATCCTCGAGCAGGAAGTTGACGACCACACCTTCGACGAGAACCGCAACGGTCACGATGAGGGCCAGAAGGCGGATGAAGTTTTTGAGGTTTACCATAGGTCAGTGGGTTGGTTAAATATCTCTGAAATAGCTAGCGATGAATGATTAATGGCTTGAAGCGGCAGGCGTTTCGGCGGCGATAGCCCGTTCGATTAGCGGGAGAGAAAGTTCACCCTCCGCCAGCAGCACTTGGTCAATGTCGAGAATCGCTTTCACGGTGCCCTTGCTCTTGGCCATGCCGAGAATGAACTGGGTGTTGAGCATGGGGCCGAAGTCCGGCGTCGGCTCGATATCGTCGGCACCGAACGGGGACACATCCTCAACCGCATCGACGATCACACCCATGACGTTTTTTGAACCACCCGCGAGCTGCACGACAATGATGCAGGCGCGCTCGGCGTCCTCCTGGGGCGGCAGCTGGAAACGGGAGCGGAGGTCGACCACAGCGACAATTTTTCCGCGCAGATTGATCACGCCCCGGAGGTACGACGGCATGCGCGGCACCGCCGTGATCGGGCACAGGCGCATGATTTCCCGCACCTTTAAAACGGGCAGGCTGTAGTACTCCTGTCCGAGCCGGAATGTCAGGTATTTGCCCGGCATTGCTGCTGTGTTGGATGTGGTTTCGGTGCTCATGAATCGATCTCCTTTCTGAAGTAATTAGCGCGCGGCAGGAGTGAGATTTTTGGATGGTTGGTAAGCTGATGTGGGCGTGTCGGTAAATGCAGTTCTATGCCACGGCTGCGCGCGGCAGCAGCTTGAGGTTAGCGAGTGCATCCAAGTCGACGATTAGCGCCACGCGGCCATCGCCCAGAATTGCGGCGCCCGACATCAGTGCTTGGGACTTGAACGCATCGCCGAGCGATTTGATGACGACTTCCTTTTTACCCAGCAACTCGTCCACCAACAGGCAGCGCTGCGTCGTCCCGGATTCCGCCACGACGATGATGCCCTTGGTCGGGTCGTCGATCGCTCCGGGAATGCCCAGCATGGTTCCAAGGCGAGTCAGCGGCATGAGTTTGCCACGAACACTCACCAACTCCCCCGTGCCTTGCACTGTGGAAATCATGTTCTCCGAGATGCGCAGACATTCGCGAACCGACAACGTGGGCAGGATGAACTTTTCGTCACCGATGGAGACCAGCAGTCCATCGATGATCGCAAGCGTCAGAGGCAGGAAGATCGTGAACGAGGAGCCCTGTCCGAATGTAGACTCAACTTCGATGCGGCCGCGCAGCCGCGAGATGTTTCCGCGGACAACGTCCATTCCGACTCCGCGCCCGGAGAGGTCGGTGACTTTTTCCGCCGTCGAAAAGCCGGGTGCGAATATGAGTTCGAAGATTTCCTTTTCCGAAAGCGACGCGTGGGGCTCGATGATGCCTTTTTGAATGGCCTTGGCGACGATCCGATCTTTATCCAGTCCTTTTCCATCGTCCGCGATGCATATCACGATACCCCCGCCCTGGTGGTAAGCTTGGAGACGGATTGTCCCGAGTGCCGGTTTGCCCTTGGCCACGCGTTCCTCGGGCATTTCAACCCCGTGATCGGCGGAGTTGCGGATCATGTGGATGAGCGGGTCCGCGAGCTCCTCGACGATGTTGCGGTCCAGTTCGGTGTCCTCGCCGGAAAGGAGCAGCTGGATTTGCTTGCCTTGAGATCCAGCCAGATCGCGGACGAGGCGGGTCATTTTCTGAAAAGCAGCGCGAATGGGCACCATACGCAGCGACATCGCATTGTGCTGAAGATCCGTGGTGATACGCGCGAGCTGACGCATGCAGCGGGCCAGCTGGCGGTCGGTGAGCTCCATCACTTCGGGGTGTTGGATCACCATGGATTGAGCAATCACGAGTTCTCCAACTAGGTCAACGAGTGAGTCGAGTTTCAGGGTATCGATCTTGACGAAGTTCGCGGGCCCCTCGCCCGAGGCGGGGGGCGCTGGCTTCGGTTTGATGGGTTTGGCGGCGCTTTGCGGTGCCGCAGCCGGCGTTGACGGAGGAGGAGTGGCCGTGCTTGGCGCCGGGGCGGCAGTAACCGGAGAGGAAGCGATCACCGTCGCTGATGTTGGCGGCGCTGAAGCTGCGGGTGCCGGAGTCGGCGCCGGAGCTGGAGCTGGAGCTGGAGCTGGAGCGGCGGGCGCAGGGCTTGCCGCCGCGGGTTTCGCAGGTGCGGCTTTCGGTGGAGGCGTGGCCGGTGCGGCCTCCGGTTCTGGTTCGCCGTGGAGGCAAGCGTGGCTCCGGGCGATGATGCTCAGAGTCGGAATGCAGATCGGCTCGGCAGCACCGGTGCCGGCGAGGCGTTCGCTTATTTTCTCAATGAATTGGCGTAGGGCGTCCCCGCCTGCAAGGATGATGTCGATCACGGGAGTGGTGATCGCCAGTTCCCCGCGGCGGGCCGCATCGAGTACGCTCTCCAGCTCGTGCGCCAGATTTTTGATGGCCTCCAAGCCGAGGTAGCCGGCGCCGCCTTTGAACGTATGGAAAGCCCGGAAAACTCGGTTGAGCGTGTCTTTGTGGGAAGGGTTTTCCTCGAGGACGAGGACACCCTGTTCGATGTCCTGTAAAAGATCCCGGCCCTCGTTGCAAAACTCGTTGAGCAGATCGCCATCGTCCCCGATTTCGATCATCAGCACGGGTTCCTCCACGGGTTCCCCTTCGCCTGACTCTGCACCGGGGGCGTTGTCGGCCGCGGTTGTCATGGGCGCGGAGGCAGGCGCCGCGGGGCTTGGCGGACCCGCTGGCGAGGGAGGCGCGGATTCCTCGGGTGCGTGGATCCAATGGTGGATGGCAGTCTCCATCCGGGGGTACCAAGCGTTGAGCTCCTGGAGGATCTCATCCGAAAACGCTCCGGCTTCAGCCGCGGAGTTCACGAGGGCGGCGGCGGCGCTGAGCTCCTGAGTGAAGCCCGCGGCGGGATTGGGCCCGGCAGCGTTCCTAAACGCTTCGAGTGCGGACTGCAGTGCTTCAATGCCTGTCGCCCCGCCGGGTTCCAAAAAAGCGAATTCGGTCGCAACACCCTGCAAAAGCGCAGTGATTTCCGCTATATTAGCTTCCGTTAGCTTACTCATGACTAAACAAGGGATGGCGTTTGCGGTGAAAAGCGGGGAACGTCGATGAAACGTGAACCTAAACAGTTTGACAAGCATTCTCTACCACGCGTATCAAACATCTGATTGGCGATGTCGCCTTCAAAGCCGCATTTTATAAGCCTTTTCAAGCCGGTCTCGGGACTCTTGCGTTATCAAATAGCCGGTGAAACGAATAATTTCAGATAGCAAAAATCAAATTCTGCAGAGCAGCGTTAGCTAAATTCCGCAGCGAATATTTTTATTTCCAGCCGGCCGCTGTTCTACGGGACCCACGCGGCTGGCGGGCCTTTTACCAAACCAACCACCACGCAACCGAGAAAGTTCTGTTTTCGCTGATGGGCCCTCTGCGCTCACAACCCAAACAGGATTCGGTCTCAATCGAGGCAACACTTTCGAAAAGGCAACAGATCCCATGAGCCAGCCGACCACGCCTACTGCACCTGAATCAAACGGATTGCCCGAGCAAATTTTAAATTTAGCGGATGCTCTTGGAGAGAAAGTCCGAACGTCTCTTAAGCAAATCGACGAGATCAACACGCAGTCGAGCCTGCTTTCGCTCAACGCAAAGATCGAGGCTGCACGCGCCGGCGCCGCAGGCCGTTCGTTTGCGGTGGTTGCGACGGAAATGGGTGAGCTGTCCGAGACCACCAAGAGGGTGGCAATCCAGCTGTCGTCGAAATTGGGTGGGGACATCGCTGAGTTGCAGAACATTTCTCAGCGCCTGGCCTCGGATGTTCTCGGCACGCGGCTCGCGGATCTGGCGCTCACCAACATTGATCTGATCGACCGCAATCTTTATGAGCGTTCTTGCGATGTACGCTGGTGGGCGACGGATTCGAGCGTGGTGGATCTGCTCACCGAACCGACTCCGGAGCGCGTCGAGCACGCCTGCAAGCGGCTCGGCGTGATATTGAACGCTTACACGGTGTACTTTGATCTGGTGGTGTGCGGCCTTGACGGTGAGGTGCTGGCCAACGGACGTCCGCAAACCTACAAGTCGATCGGCATGAACGCCGGCAAGCAGCGTTGGTTCCAAAGCGCGTTGCAGACTCGATCTGGAGACGAATTCGGGTTTGAGATCGTGCACGCCTCCCCTCTGGTCGACGGGGCCTACATTCTGGGCTACTCCTGCGCGGTGCGGCGGGGCGGTGAAGCCGATGGCGAGCCCATTGGCGTGCTGGGCATTTTGTTCAACTGGCGTGGTCTTGCGCAGACCGTGGTGGATCGCACCCCGCTCACCGACGAGGAAAAGACACGTTCACGCGTCTGCATTTTGTCCGAAGAAGGCGCAATTCTAGCCGACACTCAGGGAGCGCCCTTGTCCGGGGAACTTCACTTTCCGGAGCGGGAAAGCATATGGACTTCCTCCAAGTGTTTCACCGAAGTGGAGGAGGAGGCGGGCCGGCTGCTGGTCGCGCATGCCAAGGCACCGGGATTCGAGACTTATAGCACCCACTGGCATTCAGTGATTCTTCAACGGCTGTCGTAGCGTCAGGGCGGTTGGCGTTGCTAAAACATTTGGCTGCCGGAGTGGTGTGACAGAAAATTCACACTATTTAACTTAACTTTGACTATTTGCTGGGGTTGTCTGAACAGCCGCTATTTTTCATGTCAGACTTCTCCATAGCCAGATCAGCTTTGCGTCGTCCCTGGACGGTTGTGGTCGCTGTGCTCGCAATCCTTATGGCGGCCTGGATGGCCACCAAACAGATGGCCCGCGATGTTTTTCCCTCGCTGGGCGTGCCGACAATCTACGTGGCACAGCCTTATGGAGGCATGGATCCGCTGCAGATGGAGGGGTATCTGACGTATTACTACGAGTATCATTTCCTTTATATCACTGGAATTGAGCATGTGGAGTCGAAGTCCATTCAGGGCGCCTCCATCATGAAACTCCAGTTTCATCCGGGCACCGACATGAGCAACGCCATGGCGGAGACCGTCGCGTACGTGAACCGCGCCAGAGCTTTCATGCCGCCGGGCACGCCCGGTTCGTTTGTGACTCGCTTCGACTCGGGAAGCGTGCCCGTCGGCAATCTGGTGTTCTCCACGGAAAATCCGATGCGCACCGTCGGGCAAATGCAGGACGCGGCCCTCAACATGGTGCGGCCGCTTTTCGCAACGCTGCCTGGCGTGTCCGCGCCTCCGCCGTTTGGCGGCAGCGCCCGGACCATCGTGGTTTCGCTGAAGCCTGATCGTTTGCGCGCGTACGGGATTTCGCCGGACGAAATCGTGGCGGCGATGACCGCAGCCAACACCATCAGTCCGAGCGGCAATTTGTCGACCGCCGCTAGTTATCCGATCGTCCCGACGAATGCAGTGGTGAAAAACATTCAGGATCTCGCCGCCGTGCCTGTGCGCGTGGGAACCGAGGGCGCAGTGTTTTTGCGTGATGTGGGAGAAGTCAGCGATGGAAGTGATTTGGTTACGAGCATCGCTTTGGTGAACGGCAGGCGCACGGTTTACATGCCGGTCACCAAACGGAGCGATGCGTCGACGCTGACGGTGGTGGAGTTGGTGAAGACGAATCTGCCTAAGTTCAAGGCGGCGTGTCCGGAAGATATCAATGTGACTTTTGAGTTTGATCAGAGTCCATGGATCCAGCGTGCCATCATGGACTTGGCGAAGGAGGGTTTGCTCGGGGCCGCCTTGACCGGACTGATGGTTCTGTTGTTTTTGCGCGATATCCGTAGCGCGGTGATCGTGGTTCTCAACATCCCGATCAGCATCGCGGCGGCTGTGGTCGGTCTTTGGCTTTCGGGCCAGACCATCAATCTGATGACCCTTGGCGGGCTAGCCCTCGCGGTCGGCATCCTTGTGGATGAAGCCACGGTCGCGATGGAAAATCTGCACGTGCACCGGCACCGCGGATCCGGCGCGGCGCGCGCGGCCTTGGACGCGATCAGTGAAACCGCGTTGCCGCGTTTGTTGGCGATGTTGTGCGTGCTGGCGGTGTTTGTGCCCGCGTTCTTTATGACGGGTGCGGCGCGTGCGCTGTTCATGCCGCTTGCGCTCGCCGTTGGAATAAGCATGGCGGCATCCTACGCGCTCTCGAGTACGCTGCTGCCGGTGTTGAGCGTGTGGTGGGCGGGTAGCAAGGAACATGGAAGCAGTGGTGTGAAGGAGCATAAGCAGAGCTTTCTTGGTCTGCTGGTCAGCCCGTTTGTGCGCCTCACGGTGGCAATGCGTTTCCTTGTGGTGCCTGGATATCTCGCCCTCGCGCTTCTCTTCGTGAGCGTTTTCGGGGGCCGGCTCGGCTCGGAGATTTTCCCTCAGGTCGATGCCGGCCAGATCCAGCTGCGATTCCGCGCCCAGACGGGAACGCGCCTGGAGATCACCGAGCAGATTGCGCAGCGGATTTTGGCCGTGATTGCCGAGGAGGCGGGGCGGGATCAGGTGGCCATCACCATGGGGTTGATCGGCGTGCATGCGTCCAATTATCCGGTGAACCTCATTCACCAGTGGAACAGCGGGCCCGAGGAGGGAATGCTGCAGGTGCAGCTCAAGCAGGGCACGCCGGTGCGCGTGGAGAAATTGCGTGAAACCTTGCGCGCCCGTCTTGCGAGGGAATTGCCCGAGGTTCGGCTGTCATTTGAGCCTGCGGATATCGTGAGCCGCGTGATGTCGCTCGGCTCGAGTACGCCGCTTGAAATCGCGGTGAGCGGTAAAGATTTTGCGGCGACGCGGGCGCACGCCGAGAAAATCCGGATGGCGCTCGCGCCCATGCCGGAGCTTAGGGATGTCCACATCGCGCAGGCTCTGGATTATCCGAGTGTGAATGTGCAGATCGACCGCGAACGTGCGGGCCTGCTTGGGGTCAGGATGTCTGATGCGACGCGCAGTCTCGTCACCGCGACGGCCAGCAGTCGTTTTACGGTTCCGAATTATTGGGCTGATACAAAAACCGGCGTGAGCTACAGCCTGCAGGTGCAGGTGCCGCAGGGGCAGATGAAGACTGCCGAGGATTTGTTGAATCTGCCGGTGTCCGCGGGTTCGGGGCGTTCAGCGTTGATGCGCAATTTCGCCCAAATCTCGGAGGGAACCGTGGTGGGCCAGTATGATCGTTACAACATGGCGCGCACGGTGTCGGTGACGGCAAACCTGCACGGAGCAAGTCTGGGTGAAGTTGCTCAAAAAGTGGAGGGGGCGCTTAAACAGATCGAAACGCCGGTCGGAGTCAGTGTCGCGTTGCGCGGTCAGGTGCAGCCGTTGCGCGAGTTGGAGGCGGGGCTCAAGAACGGGTTGGGCGTCGCGGTTCTGGTGATCATGCTGGTGCTGATGGCGAATTTTCAAAGTGTCCGTTTGCCCCTTGTGGTGTTGAGCGCGGTGCCTGCCGTGCTGGTTGGCGTGGTGGGAGCGCTGTGGGTGACGGGAGAAACATTGAACCTTCAAAGTTTCATGGGGGCGGTGATGGCGATCGGGGTGTCTGTTTCCAATGCGATTTTGTTCGTCACGTTCGCGGAGCGGGCGCAGCGCGCGGGCGCCGACCGCAAGCAGGCGGCGCTGGAAGGCCTCTCTGGCCGCGTACGCCCGATCCTGATGACAAGTGTTGCAATGATGGCAGGGATGGTGCCCATGGCTTTCGGGGGCACGGCGTCCGGGCCTCTTGGCAAGGCGGTCTTGGGCGGCTTAGCGGCTGCTACGCTGTCGACGTTGTTTATTTTGCCCGCGGTCTACGCGCTCCTCGCGCGCTCCATTTCCACTTCCGCATCACTGGATCCAGATGACGCGGAGTGCACGCTTCCCGCGCATGCCGGGCGGCGCGCGGAACCGGCAATGGTTGGCTCCTAAAAATTTGAAACGCACCCGAAAGCCTCTTCTCTCCATGATGTTCAACCGAGATACCATTTTGGCCGTCGTGCTCGCCCTGCCGATGGGGTCCGCATTCGGTGCCGCTGAGTTCGCAACGGTGAATCCGGCGCCCGGAACGATCCATCGCTGGGTCGCGCTGCCCGGGGCGCTTGCGCCCTTTCAGCAGGTCAGCCTGCAAGCCCGTGTGGCTGGGTACGTGAAGACGGTCACCGTCGACAAGGGGGACAAGGTGGCCGCGGGTGATTTGCTGGCGACGGTCGAGGTGCCCGAATTGGAGGCTGATTTGCTGAAAGCCAAGGCCGAAATGGAGGCCGCAGAAATCGACGTCAAACGGCTGCGTGAAGCGCGCCAGAAATCTCCCGACCTTGTGCTGCCGCAAAGCGTCGATAATGCGGAGGCGCGATTCGCATCAGCCAAAGCATCCGTGACACGCGGAAGCGTGCTTTTGGATTTTGCGCAAATCCGCGCACCTTTCGCGGGCGTGATCGCGAGCCGGGCTGTGGATCCCGGCGCCTACGTCTCGCCCGGGGCGGGGCCGTTGCTGCGCTTGGTGGATGATAAAAAATTGAGGTGCCAGATTCCTGTGACGGAACTTGAGACGCCTCTGGTTCAGAAGGGCAAGCCGGTGCGGGTCAGCGTGGATGCGTATCCGGGACAGACTTTTGAAAGCACGGTCTCGCGTTTGGGCGGGGTGCTCGATCCGGGATCGCGCACGATGCTGGCGGAGGCGGATCTGGATAATGGGCAGAACAAGTTGATGCCCGGACTGAGCGTGACCGCTCGCATCGGCGTGGAACGGCATGAGAACGCCATGCTTGTGCCTGTCGCGGCGATTGTGATGGAGAAGACAAACGCCTTTGTCTTCAAGCACGCTGGAGGCAAGGCCGTTAAAACCGCTGTCAAACTCGGATTCAACGACGGCGTGAACGCCGAGGTTGCGGAACTCAAGCCTGAAGACGTTCTGTTGTTAGTGGGAACAGCGGCGGTTAACGATGGACAGTCCGTGACGCTCAAGGCGCCCGCAGCAAAATAGCGAATCATTTCGTGATCTTCGTTGCTCGTATCGATGCTCCCACTATTGCCCTCATTCCCCTTCCCCGCCCCATGCGACAACTCCTAGTTTTTCTCACATTAGCGGTATCGGCAAATGCGGAACCTTTCTTTGTCGATCATCGGGCCGTGTTACGGCTTGCCGGAGCGCGGCACGAGGAAATCGAGTTTGCGCGCTTGCAGCATGTGGTGGCGGTTCAGGAATCCAAACAGGCGTGGCAGCGTTTCTGGCCTACGCTCAGCATTGGCGCGAACTACCGCGGGCATGAGGGACGACTGCAGGACATCGACGGATACGTGCGGGACGCAAGTAAACTTAATTACGGCGTGGGTGGAGCGCTCGCTCTCGACTGGGCTCCGGGCGATATCTATTATGGTGCGCTGGCTGCAAAACAGCGGGCGATCGCCGCGGATCATTTGGTGGAAAAAGTACGGCTCGATACGATCCGCCTTGCCACCGAGCGTTACTACGCGTTGTTGAAAGCAGAGGCGTCCCTCGCGGTGATGGCGGAAGACATTGCCATCTCAGAGCGATATTACCGGCAGTTGGAGAGTGCTGTGAAAGTCGGGACAGCGTTTCGCGCGGATCTGCTTCGTGTGGGCACGCAGCTCGCGCGATTGCGCCTGCTGGTTCGTTTAGGTGAGGAGGAGTTGCAAGTATGCGCCGCGCGGTTGGCGGAAATCCTGAGGCTTGCGCCGGAAACCGAGCTGCGCGCGGCAAAGGTGGATTTGACGCCGGTGCGGCTGATGAAGGACGAACGGCTCACGGACTTGGTGGCGCGCGCACAGGCGAACCGCGCGGAAATCAAGGCGGTCGACGCGGCGGCGGTCGGTTTGGCTCGGGAGGAGGACAGGGTGCGCGTCGGGCCGCTGTTCCCCACGCTTCAAGGGGGTTACGCCGCGGGTGGTTTTGGTGGCGGGCGGACCGGGCGGACCGGCAACTTCGGCGACCAGCAAGATTTCTTTGTCGGCCTGGGGTGGAAGGTCGGGCCCGGCGGGATGTTTGACACGACGCGGAACAAGATCGCGGAGACGAGGCGCGAGTCGGTGGCTTTGCAAAAGAGCCGGACAAAGGCGTCTGTCGGCCGCGAGGTGGTGGAGGCGGTGGCACGCTCGCAGTCGGCGCATGCTCAGATCCAGATCACGGATGACGCGGTTGCGGCAGCCGAGGAAATGACGAAGCTTGCAGGTGAGCGGCAGGCAAGCCAGGTGGGCGTCGTGCTTGAATACGTGATGGCGCGCGACGAGTTGCGCCAGGCGCGGCTGGCGCGGGTCCGCTCGGTGGTCGACTTCAACTGCGCGCAGCAGGAGCTGCAGATCGCTGTCGGCGATGCGCCGACGGTGGAAAAGTGAGTTAGCCATTGCCCTGCGGGCATTCGCTGTGAGACTGGACCTCTGGCGTTATGAATGCAGCCCCAGCTGATTTTGAGCACAAGGAAGGCGTCGAAACGCCTGTGGAACCGTGTGCTGGCGACGTGCAAATCCTTCTGGCAACCATCAACGCCCGGTACATTCACGCCGCAGTTGGACTGCGTTACCTCATGGCCAACCTCGGCGAAATGCAGAGCGTCGCGCGGATCCTCGAGTTTGAAATCAAGCAGCGCGCGCTGGATATCGCGGGTGAAATTCTAGCAGTGGGAGCCCGGATCGTGGGGTTGGGTGTTTACATTTGGAATGCCGCGCTGACGGCCGAGGTGGTCGCGATTCTCAAAAAAGTTCAGCCGGAACTCGTGGTGATACTTGGTGGCCCAGAGGTCAGCTATGAAACGCTCGGACAACCGATCGTTGAATGCGCGGATTACGTCATCACGGGCGAGGCGGATTTGAAGTTTGCTGAAGTTTGTCGCGCGCTGCTCGCGGGTGAGCGGCCGGTGCACAAGGTCATTCACGCCGAATTGCCTCAGTTGGCCGGTGTGCGCATGCCGTACGGATTGTATTCGCGTGAAGACCTTCAAAACCGGGTGCTTTATGTTGAGGCCTCGCGGGGATGTCCGTTCACATGCGAGTTTTGTTTGTCGTCGCTCGATGTGCCGGTTCGCGGATTCGATCTAGCGTTGTTTCTTGCCGAACTCGAAAAGCTTTTTGCGCGCGGAGCCCGTATTTTTAAATTCGTCGACCGCACGTTTAACCTGAGTCTCAATACGAGCCGGGCGATCCTTGAGTTTTTCCTGAATCGCTGGGAGGACGGGATGTTCGTGCATTTTGAAATGGTGCCGGATCGCATGCCGGAGGCGTTGCTTGAGTTGCTCGCGCGTTTTCCTGCGGGGGGCGTCCAGTTGGAAGTGGGCATCCAGACCTTCGACGAGGCCACGGCCAAAAACATCAGCCGCAGGCAGAACTATGAGAAGCTTGAGAAGAACCTGCGTTTTCTTCGCGCGAATACAGGCGTCCATATTCACGCGGATCTCATCGCCGGGCTGCCAGGTGAAACGATGGAAAGTTTTGGGCGCGGCTTCGACAGGCTCGTCGCCTTGGCGCCTCAGGAAATACAGCTTGGGATTCTCAAGCGTCTGCGGGGCACCCCCATTGTGCGGCACGACGCGGAGTGGCAGATGCAGTACAGCCCTCACCCGCCTTATGAAATTTTGCAGAACAAATCACTCAGCTTCGCGCAGCTCCAGAGCTTGAGGCGGTTTGCGAAGTTCTGGGATCTTATCGCCAACAGCGGCAGGTTCACTGACACGCTTCCATGGGTGTGGCGGGGGTTGGAGTCTCCGTTTGCTGGGTTCATGGAGTTTAGCGAGTGGCTTGCGCTGCGGTTGGGTCGAACGCACTCCATCGCGCTGGTGGCGCTCGCGGAGCAGCTTCACCGGTTTGTGCGCGAGGTGCGTGGATGCGATATCGCCGAGGTTTTGAAGGGCGACTGGTTCAGGGGTGGAATCAAGAGGGAAAGGCTGGCGTTCCTCGAGGAAGCCGCCGCGCCTGTGCCGGCGTTGGTGGGTAGCGCCGGGGGGCCTAAGCGTCAGCGGCGGCATCTGGCGTGAGGCGAGGCTGACTGGGCGTTGTGAGGGTCTTTTCCGGTCGTCTGGCAGGCTTTTGGGTGCGGATGGCTAGGTAGACTTCGCTCCGGCGGTTTGGGGCTTGCTTGCAGGCCCGAAGGATGGAATTTAAAAACCCGAAAAAAGAGGTGTTCCTTTTGCACTCTGGTGACAATCCACCTTGCCACCCCTCAAACCTCAATCCGTTGTTGTTCCCCGGTTCTATGAAGCTCCGTTCACTATCCGCACTCGTTTTCAAATCCGCATGTTTGTTTGCGGCAAGTTCCATTGGTCATGCCGCACAAACGGTGTTTGTGGAGGCCGAGTCGTTTGAAAGCCATGGCGGCTGGTCGCTGGATACGTCTTTCACCCATATCGTGGGCTCGCCGTATCTGCTTGCACACGGCCTCGGTAAGGCCGTCAAGGACGCGACGGGTAAGGTGCAGATTCCCGAGGCGGGGGAATACCGGGTTTGGGTGCGGACTAAGGACTGGGTTGGTCCCTGGAAGGTACCCGGCAAGCCCGGCCGCTTTCAGTTGGTGGTGAATGGCAAGCCGCTAGTCACCGAGTTCGGTACCGAGGGCGCCGAGTGGCACTGGCAGTCGGGCGGCACGGTAAAACTCAAGGCGGGTGCGCAGAGTCTCGCCTTGCACGATCTCACCGGTTTTGAGGGACGCTGCGACGCTATTTTACTCAGCAGCGACCCCTCCTACTCCCCGCCCGAGGGACAGGCACTTGTGGACGCACGCAACAAATGGCTTAACCCCGGCGGCGCTCCTGAAGACATGGGCGAGTTTGACCTCGTAGTCTGCGGCGGCGGTTATGCCGGGGTGGCTGCGGCCGTTTCCGCGGCGCGCCAATCGCTAAAAGTCGCGTTGATTCAGGACCGGTTTGTACTGGGCGGCAACGGCAGCAGCGAGATCGGCGTCTGGGCGCAGGGCGGCACCATGCGCGGCAAATATCCGCATATCGGTGAAATCGTTGAGGAGTTCGCGGACCGCGCACCTGACAGCCCCGGCAAGCCGGAGGATTTTGTCGATGACAAGAAGGCGAAGGTTTGTCACAGCGAAAAAACCCTGAGCCTTTACCTGGGACATTTCGTGCACAGCGCGAAGATGGATGTATCGGGCAAGATCGCTTCAGTGCGCGCGCTGGACGTGAAGACCGGCCGTGAGCGCGAATTCCGCGGAAAGCTGTTTGTGGACTGCACCGGCCATGGAACGGTGGGTGCTGCTGCAGGCGCGCAATTCACGATGGAAGAAACGGGCCACATGGGCATGTCAAACATGTGGTACTATCAGCTGGACGAACAGCCATCCGCGTGGCCCGAAACGCCCTGGGCACTTCCTCTTACCATGGAAGATTTTCCAAAGGTTAAGGAGAGCAAGTCCAAGATCAACGACAAGCCCTTCCTCAAGGCAGAATGGTTCTGGGAGTCTGGATTCAACAAACATCCTATCAATGATCTCGAGTTGATTCGCGACTGGAATTTCCGCGCGGCGTTTGGAGCGTTTTCCGCCATCAAGCATGGAAGCAGCGATGAGGAGAAGGCGAAGGCGGCATTGAAGTGGGTCTCACACGTGGGCGGACCCCGTGAATCGCGCTTGTTGCAGGGCGACCTGGTGCTCACGCAGGATGACATTGTCGCGCAGAAGGATTTCCCGGATGGAATGGTGGCGACCACGTGGGACATTGATTTGCATTATCCACGTGAGCAGTATGCGGCGAAGTTTCCGGACAACCCTTTCATCTCCCGCGCGGAATTCGGCAAGCATGTGGACCGCAAAAACGGCTATCCGGTGCCGTACCGCTGTTTTTATTCGAAAAACGTGCCGAATCTTTTCATGGCCGGCCGGAATATCAGCGTGACGCATCAGGCGCTGGGAACGATCCGTGTGATGCGGACCTGCGGAATGATGGGTGAAGTGGTCGGAAAAGCCGCCTACCTCGCAGTGCTGCACAAATCAGATCCTCGCGGTGTGTACGAGAGTTATTTGAAGGAGCTCATCCAACTGGTTAGCCAGCCGGGTGCGATGCGTCGCGACGGGCTAAATGGCGAGCTACGCTTGGACCCGAGCATACCCGATCCCTCGACACTTGCCGGTGGCTGGATGAACCGGGATCTGCCCCAGTTCGCCACGCATCTTCACAAGGGTATCGGCGAGGCTCCCCAGCCATTGACCGGCATAGTGATCGACGACAGCAAGGCGAAGATGGTCGGCAAATGGTCTTCAAGCCACGGCCTGCTCCCGAATGTGGGCGGCGCCTACCAGTTCACCTCCGCCGGCACCGATGCCGAGGCGCGCTTCGAGTTCAAAGTCCCAAACACTGGAAAATACGAGGTCCGCGTGTATTGGGCCGGACACGAGAATCGCGCTTCCAAGGCCCCGTGTAGCATCGAACGCCCGGGCCAGTCGCCGGTCACTTTGCGCCTTAACCAGAAGGAGAACACGCCTGATGGCGCGCATTTGCTCGGTACTTTTGATTTCGCGGCAGACGTCATGAACTCCGTCGTGTTGCGCGCCGCCGGATCCGATGGCACGATTCACGCTGATGCCGTGCAAATTATCCCCGCAAAATAGACTCCGTTTCGGATCGCTGAAACGGCGGACGGCAGTCCGGAAGCCGATCGCTTGCAAACCGAATGCAGCGTAGTCTCCTGATTGGACGTTTGGTGCAGGTTTGGCGGCTGCTGGCTCTTGTTCTGGCCGCCTGCCTGCTGCGTCTTGCGGCCCCGCCCGCGGGGCAAAACTCTGGCGTTTTGTCGGATGCGCTTAAGCTCTCAGATGCGCGTGCTTATTTTGCAAAAGCAACCCAACTGCGCGCCGTGGGCGACGGGCGGCTGGAGGTTTTGGATGATTCCGGCACGCCTCTCGGGCTGCTGGTTTTAACCTCTCCGCAAAGTGATTCCATCATCGGCTATGCAGGGCCGAGCAACCTGCTCTTGGCGGTTGGAAATGACGGCCGCATTCGCGGGGTCCGTCTTTTGCACAGCGAGGACACGCCGTCGCACGTTGCCGCGCTCAAAAACGCGGGCAAATTCTGGGACGCGTTGTCGGGATGGCATCCCGAGAAAGAGCCGCCACCCGCGGTTGAGGGCGTCGCAGGCTCAACGTTGACGGCGTTCGCGTGGGTTGAGGCGATAGCGCATCGTTTTACCGGCGGTCGCGTTTCGCTGCGGTTTCCTGACGCCGTGACCATCGAGGAGGCGGACTCGATGTTCAAGGGCGCCTCCGAAATCCTCATCGACGACAAGCGGGATGGATGGAGCAAGGTCAAGTCGGCGGATGGCGCGCTCATGGGGTACTTGGTCCGCACCTCTCCGGCCTCGGACGATTTGATCGGGTATCAGGGGCCCACGGAATGCCTGCTGGCCGTGGCGGCTGATGAGCGGACGCTTCTCGGGGTGCGGATGCGCAAGACGTACGACACGCCCGACTACGCCGATAGGGTTCGAGGGGACGCTTATTACATGAAGCTCCTCACCAAGTGGACCACGGATCAATGGCGGACTTTGGATTTCCAAAAGGAAGGGATCGAGGGTGTCGCCGGTGCCACAATGACGAGTTACGCAGTTGCGGACGGCATTCGGCAGACTTTTGCGAGGCAGGCGCATTCAAGCAAGGATCCGCCGAAACAAGGCTTCTGGCAGCGGCTCGGACTTTTGGATGCGGCAATCGCTGCGATTCTCGCGGGCGCGCTGGCGCTGGCGTTTTCGCCGCTGCGCGGGAGCCGCGTGCTGCGGCTGATTTGGCGCGGGGTGTTGATCGGGGGGCTGGGAATTTGCCTCGGGCAAATGCTGTCGCTTTCGCCGTTGGTGGGCTGGGCGCAGCACGGGATGCCCACATTGCAGGCGGGTGGGTTTCTGTTGTTGGTGGCAGTGGCACTGCTCGTGCCGTGGGGAACGCGGCGCCAGATTTACTGCCACCATGTCTGTCCGCATGGGGCGGCTCAGGAGGTGCTGGGCGGTTTCACGCGGCTGCATGTGAAAGTTCCACAAGCCTTGCATCAATCGTTGCGCGTGATTCCTGCTGCAACGTTGATCGGCTTGTTTCTAGGGGCGCTGGCGGTGGGTGAGTTTGAGGCGAGTAAGTTCGAGCCGTTTGACGCATGGACTCTCGGGCGTGCGGCCGTTGTTCCTGCGGTGTTGGCGCTGCTCGGCCTTGGCGCGAGCTTTTTTGTACCGCAGGCGTACTGTCATTACGGATGTCCCACGGGCGCGCTCCTGAATTTCATACGGATGACTTCCACGACCCAGGGTGTTGGGCGCAAGGATTACTGGGCGTTTGCGAGCTTGCTTGTGGGTGCGGGGATCGTGGTGTTGCGTCCGGTGTCCGCTCCGGGCGGGTTAGATACAAAAACAGCAGCGGCTGCGGAGTCGGCGGTGAGGCGATTCGAGGCGTCGAGCGGCTCCGCTGCGACCGAGATGCGGGGAGCTGCGTTTGGCACGACATGGTGCGTCAAAGTGCGCGATGCCGGATGGAAGCCAGACGGGCTTCATGGGCGGATCGCGGCGGAGATCGACAGGATTGAAGCGAGGCTTTCGCACTGGAAGCCGGATTCGGCAACGAGCCAGTTCAACACAAGCGCGACCGTGCTGGAGATGGATGTTGAGCCTGAGTTGGTGAAGCTTGCGTCGCTAGCGGCGAGAGTGAGCGATCGCACGGGGGGTATGTTTGATATCACCGTTGCGCCACTAGTGTCGCTCTGGGGGCACGGACCAATGAACTCCTCGGCGGCGCAGTCCGGATCGATCCCGTCCGATGAAGCTTTGAAGACCGCGATAGAAGCCGTCGGCTATTCCAAGCTGGAGGTGGATGTAAGTTTGAATACACTCAGGAAGAAGCACCCCGCGCTGACGTTGGATCTTGGTGCGATGCTGCAGGGGTACGCGGTGGACCGGGTATGCGAGGTTCTGGAGAGGGCAGGTGTACGGGAGTTTTTGGTGGAGATAGGCGGCGAGTTGCGCGCGCGCGGCGCGTGGCTGATAGGGATCGAAAATCCCGCGCAACCCGGAAAGCTTCTCGGCACGATGAGCCTCAAGGACCAGGCGCTTGCCACGTCGGGGCATTATCGTGCGCGGAAGATGCTCGAAGGGCGTCCGGCAACGCATTTAATTTCGCCGCTTAACGGACAACCGATTGAGGCGGGCATCGAGATGAGCGCGGTGCTTGGCAACACCTGTGTCGAAGCCGACGCATGGTCGACCGCGATGATTCTATTGAGCCCGCAGATCGCTGCAGAAACCGCGCACACGGAAAAACTCGAAGTGTTGCTGCTCGATCGCGCGGGCCGTGAGCTGCCTGGCTCAACGATCGTTGTGGATCAGCGGTGAGCCGTTTTCTGATCGAATGAAATAGAGCGCAAAGGTCCGGACTGTTGAATTCAGTTGATCCGATGCTTCCAATAATCGGGGTGTTGGCTTGCATGTCCAACGGCGGAAACAAGGATTTTATCTGTGCGAATAAAAAAGGCCACGTAATAGGGAAACCCTAGAAAATTAACCCTTCGAAAACCATCTGTACGTTCTCTCCATAAAAACGGATTTTGAGGGATAGTTGAACAGATCGCTTCGAGCTCAATCCAAAATTTCGTCCCCAAACAATTTCGTCCCCAAACCTTGCAAATGTCCTTCGTAGTACGTCACTGCGGATTCGGCATCCAAGAATGCTTCAGGAAGAAATTCCAGAAACGAATTCATCGTCTGGGAGCGATCTGGCGGAGCCGAGCAAAAACGTCTATTGCGTTCACTGGTTTAGTTTCGCCCGAATCAAACCGAGCAATGCGCTCTGCAATCTCCGTATCCCAAGCAGTCTCCGTATTTGATTCTGTAACGGGTTCTACGCTTTCAAGGAGGCGGTAAGCCAGAGCGACACGCTGCTCTGCAGGGAGAACGAGAGCATCATGAGCTAGGGCTTCGAAGTTCGCGTTCATAAATCAATGTTAGCTAGGTTGGGTTTACTTGTCGAAGCGCAAGATGACGTCCGAAAACCACTTCTTTGCCTGACAAAACGCGGCTAATGCAGAGCCTTGCTCGTATCGAGGGTTCTGATGTTCTGGTTCGCCTTTTTAAAGTCACTTCCACCTCGAAGAGCGAGCCAGCGGCCCCGCCTTAGAGCTCCTGCGCAAACGCCTCAACCGAGTCGGAGCGGATCGCATTTTCGAGGAGTTGCTCCAGTCGCTTCGGATCCTCGATTGCCCCGAGCGCTTCGCGGATTCCTTCTGGGCAAGACCCGTGACGGATTTCTAAAGCGCGTAAAACTGCAGTCCGGAAGGCGAGCAACTGACCTTCGGAGAGACCTTCCTTCCGGCCCTCCTGTTTGCCCCTGAGCAATCCTTCTTGCTTACCTTCCTGTCTGCCTTCCTGTCTGAGTTGATCGGCGAGGGTCATGGTTTTGGTTTGAAGGGGTTTACTTCGGATCTTGCGGATCCGTTCCTTGAGCAGGGAAACGTTCGAGTCGGCGTTGAGAATATAGCGCAATACACGCTCCAGCGCACTCTCTGAAATCGCGAATAAAAGCGACTCCTCCCACAGTACATCGCTTAAAAGTTCATCCATCGGCTCCGCTTTCAAAGCTCGCAATGTGAGAATCCCCTCCGGGGTTCCGGCAAGGTTCTCGTAGGGGATGCGCACCAGTTCAAGCAGATGGTACACAAGGGTGGGTTGCCAGGGGCGAACGATGTTTGCAATTGCATCGGGCAGATCGAGGAGGTCTTCCAGACGAGGCGCGGTTTTCCAGGGACGCTTTCTCTGCGCAAGAACGATGGGAAGGATAGGTGGAAGTCTTGCTGGAGCTGGATGGGTTGCCGCAAAACGTTCCCAAATACGGAGCATGTATGAAAGCAGCCGCAAGGCCATGCGCGGGTCTTCGGAACTTTGATGCTCGAAGAGCAGGTATAAGAATGCGTCGCTCGTGTGCAGTTTGAGCGAGAAAAGCAGATCGCTTTCGGAAGTGGCGAACTGTGGATCGACGAAAGTTGAGGATTCCAGGCAGAGGGAATCCCAGTCAACGGCGTCAGAAAGATCGGAAGGGAGATGATTTTGGAAGAAGCCGCGAGCGTTGTCGGGGTTGGAAAAGGTGGCCTTGAGAAGTTTGTCGTTTGGATGATGGATGGGTTCCTCAGGCATGGGTTCTACAACAGAGTCGCAAGTGGAGGAGCTGCGCGACGTGAGAAAGTCGCTAGCCGGATTTGCAATTATTGCTGAGAGGATGATCGCTTTCTGAAATTGGCAGTTTTTAGGGCGATCCATCGGTAGCTGCGGTGGTACCGGAGCAAAACCGAATTCGCCGACTCCTGATTGGCATCGCCTTGAGCCGCGCGCGGCCTTTAAAATCGAACGTACCGTGTCACGTCATAGCTCAATTTCATCCATCCGGTTAACAACCGACTCAGGACCACGCGGGTGTCGCAGCCCAACTTTTCTCAACCAAAAGCAAGTGAATGGAAGCCGACGAACGTTAATAATCCTGATGGTTGCGGCAGCGCTGGGAGCCGCGCAGGCGGCCGAGCCTCTTGCTCCATTGCTCGGAGCGGGAGACGGACTGGAGAGCTGGAAGGCGGAGCGCGAGCGCCTGATTGCGCGCTGGGGAGAGGCGATTGGAGTTCCAAGCGAGGATAACACGCAATCCGATGCGGTCATCGAGGATCGCTTTGAGACGGCGGATTTTCAGGCGCTTGTTTACCGCCAGCGCACCGGCTCTGACACTTGGCAGAAGGTGCTATTGATGCTGCCCCTCGGATGCCAGGGGCGCAGGCCCGGAGTGGTGGTTCCTTTTTACGACCCCGACCGGATGTGCGGTTATGACTTGCGAACGCGCGAACGGCTGGGCGCAGAGCGCAATTCAGCTCTTTTTGGACTCCATTTGGTGAAGCAGGGATACGTGGTCGCCGCCTGCGAGGCGTACCCGTTTAATCTGGTGTCCGAATCAAAGCAGCCGGCGAACCGGCGTGATTTCACGATTTGGCGGATGGCGGCGGCGGAGCTTGCGAACCGGCATCCGGACTGGACGGGCATGGGGAAATTGGTTCACGACACGCGCCGAGCGCTCGATCTGCTCTCGACTTGCGAAAATGTGGATGCCTCACGACTGGCGCTCATGGGCCATTCCCTCGGGGGTAAGATGGCATTCTATGCGGGCGCGCTTGATGCTCGGGTTCGGGCGACTGTAGCGAGCGATTTTGGAATCGCATGGGACTCGACCAACTGGGGAGACCCTTGGTACTTCGGCGCGCGCTTGCGAGGCATGCGCAGTAGCGGCCTCCAGCACCACCAACTGCTGGCTTGCGCCGCACCCGGCTCGTTTTTTCTGATTGCCGGCCAGTATGACAATGCCGAAAGCCTTCCTTATCTTGAGGAGGCCCGCAAAGTTCACGTGCTTTACGGGAGCCGCGAAGCTGTGGAGATGTTTGATCACCACAGCGGACACCAGCCAAGTTGGGATGCTCTTAAGGCGGCGTACGCGTGGCTTGCGCGCAAGCTTGCCAGTCCCGAGCCGGATCTTGGATTTCTCGACACGCTTGCCTGCGAACAAGCCAAGGCAAGCAAGTAGAGCTTCCTCAAAAGCAGGGATACTCTTTTTGAGTTCAACATCGCTCTTTGAGCTTTGCATAACGATTGCGGTCTACGGCTCGTTTGCAGGGCGGATTACTGAAGTCGAGAGCAGTAATAGCGGTCCGACTTAAAGAACCGACTTCTTTCCCAAAATAAAAGCCCGTCTCGCGGACCCTTGCCTAAGTTTTGAATGCATGCGGGATCAGGCTTTGCAGAAATCGCTTCGTGTTTGATCCGAGAAACGTAATTTTCGACCCAGTCGCGCGGCCTGTTTCCCACCGCCCTCAACCACCACCTCTGATGTCCACTCTTCCTCGCCGCCAATTCCTCCGGGGCACTGGCGCACTCATTGCCCTGCCCTTTCTCGAGTCGTTCGGGTTTAGGGCTTTCGCCTCCGCCAAACCCGCCGCCGTTCCCAAGCGCATGGTTTTTCTCGGGTTTGGCTGGGGAGTCACCAACGAGACATGGTTTCCGGATCCCCAGAAAACTGGTGCTTCTTGGGAGCTTTCCGAGGGGCTGCGTCCGCTGGCAAAGCATCAGGCGGACCTCACCGTGGTGCAGGGCTGCTCGAACAAATTCACCAACGAAGCGCACTGGGGCAGCACGTTTTGGCTGACGGGGGCGAACCGTTACGCGGAGCCGGGGCAGAGCTTTCACAACAGCGTCAGCGCAGATCAGGTCGCGGCGGCGCATCTCGGCAAAGAAACGCGCTTTGCATCCATCCAGCTCAATTCGCCCGATGTGGCGAACTCCGGGCACGGCCCCGGCCTTTCACTCGCGTGGGATGCCCGGGGTAAACCGATGGCGGGGCTCGAAAATCCGGTCGCGGCATTCCACCGGCTTTTTTCGGATGAAAAAACTCCGTTGAGCGATCGGCAGGCAATGTTGAGCCAGCGGCGCAGTGTGCTCGATACCGCGCGGATGGATGCGAAGCGGATGCAGCAGGGCCTTTCGAAGGCGGATACGGATAAGCTGGAGGAATATTTTCAGAGCATCCGGGATATCGAAGTGCGGCTCGCGAAGGAGGAGCAATGGTTGACGGTGCCGAAGCTCAAACCGCCCGTGGCGGAGCCAAAGCCGGGGCTTGCGGGCAAGGAGGAGATCCGTGTGATGTACGACTTGATCGTGGCAGCACTGCAGACCGACAGCACGCGGGTGATCACGTATCGGCAGCCCGTGGGCACGCTGCTGCAGAGTTTAGATTTGAAGGTGGCCCCGCATGACATGAGCCATTATCTGCCCGGCGAACGAATGGAGGCTTCCAAGAAGCGGGATGCGACGCAAAGCCAGCTGCTCGCCGGGCTGCTTGATAAGTTGAAAGCCGTTAAGGAATCCGACGGGAGCCGGCTCTTTGACAACACGTGCTTGGCGTACGGGAGCAACATTCGGTCGATCCACTTTTTGGATAACTGCCCGACGCTGCTCAGCGGCGGGGGCGCCTCCGTTAAGTTGGGGCAGCATCTGGTCCTGTCGAAAGACACGCCTCTCGCGAATGTGTGGCTAACGCTGCTGCAGGGCATCGGGATAGATGCGGAGCGCCATGGTGACAGCACGGGGCCTGTTCGGGAGCTGCGCGCGTAGATGATTCAAAGCGGCCATTGCGCGGCGCTCTGAGGGATCGGAAGACGATTCCACCAAGCGGATCTACGGACGTGGCCACAACGACACTTTTTAAAAAGAATGAATCGGATTCACTCATTCCTGATTTGGTTACTGGCGCTCTGTCTCTGCGGAATATATGGAAACTCCGGACTGAGCGTGCCGCTGCATGGCGATGAGGCGCTCAATGATGCTCCGAAGGCGCGTCTGGACGAGGGCCACCGGGAATTTTTCCAGTCCTACTGCGTGGATTGTCACGGCCCTGAAAAACAAAAGGGCAAACTGCGCCTCGACGATGTGTCGTTCCTGCTCGATTCGGTGGAGAACGCGGACCGTTGGCAGAAAATTCTCAATCAAATCAACTCAGGAGAAATGCCGCCGGACGATGCCAAACAACCCGAGCGGCAGGCGAAGACGCGTTTTCTCGAAGCGCTCTCGGAGACGCTGGTGGCGGCTCGGAAATCGATTGGGGATGCAGGCCGTGTGGCTGTGCTGCGCCGGATCAACCGAAGGGAGTTGGGTCACACGCTGCGGGAGCTGCTGGGCGTGGAGGCGGAGGTTCGCGCGCTGCCCGATGACAGCCTGGCGATCGGGAATGCCGAGGGCGAGTTTGACACATTTGGCGCGGCGCTGTTTGTGTCGAGTGACCAGTTTGAGCAGTATCACGCGATCGGCAGGCAGGCCTCTGAGCGGGCGCTGGCGGCGTGGGATCGCACCGTGCGGCCCGGTCCGCAAAAGAAGACCGTGCGCACCGAGCCGGAGATTGCAGCGCGCCGTCAGATTGCGGGCCTGCTGAATGGCTATTTCCTTGGCGGCTACCGGAAGGCCAAGGAATGGGAGGCGGCGGGCGCCAAGCCGGAAAGAGCAAAGGAGTTCGGCTTTCCCGACGAGCATGAGGCGAAGTTCCGGCTGCGCACTTATGCGGAGATGGGGCCGTATCTGGGGCAATATCTGGCGTTGCCGAAGGGCGACGAAGGGGCGTGGCTGATGTTTTCGAGCTCGAATTTGCATGACACTGAGAAGGTGGTGGTCCCCGCGGAGGCGCCCCCAGGCCGCTACATGTTGCGGCTGATGGTTGGGGCGGCAGAAAAGGTGCCGTTTGCGCGGCGTTTTCTGGAAATGGGGATCGCGCCGGACGCGGATAATTTTGAGGCGCTGCGTCTCTTTCAAATCACCGGCTCTATCCAGAAGCCGCAGCTGATCGAGATTCCCGTGGAGATTGCGCGG
>JBILUQ010000200.1:0-7510 GCA_044370935.1 Chthoniobacteraceae bacterium | reverse complement strand
GAGATGTCGCGGCGTGCCGCAGCCAATGCCCAGCTCTCCCTCGCAGAGGCGGCTGAATCCGCGTCTGATTCCGTTGCGTTACGGCAGGTGCTTTCGGAGGTTCCGGAAGATCTGCGAACCCCAGACTGGGACTATTTTCAGGGCCGGATCGACACATGCACGTTCTCGATCCCAGCTCCCCGGGGCAAGGGATGGAAAGGGTTGGAGGATTTGCCTTCAGATCCGGAGCGCATGTTGGCGCTTCGAAGTGATGGCGAGGTGTTCGCCGTCAATGTGAACACTGGGACGATCGAATCACTTTGGAAATTGGATAATCCGAGTGGCAATGAATGTGGTCCGATTGGAGTGTCTCGTGACGGGGAGCTCGTCGCTATCGGATATTTTGGAAAGGACTTAAGCGCACGGGCTCAAGTAAAGGTTTGCAAGCTGCAAGACGGCTCGCGCGTAGCGCAGTTCAGCGGACCCGAACGCCTCCATAGAATTTTCCTCGGCGGGTCGCTGTGCATTCTTCAATCCGAAGGGTCTCAGGGCGATAGGAAGACCGAGGTCTGGGATCATACATCAGCACAGTTGTTGTGGGATGTTCCCGTGTGCGTTCGCGCAGATTTCAGTGGAGATCAAAAAACTATTTTACTCCTGATTGGTCATCAGGGTGAGGTTGCCGAAAAGCGAGAAGCGTTCTCCGGAAAAGTACTTTCAGAGGGAGCGAAATATGCTCAGCGCATTCATACTAATTGGCCTGGCAACGCGGTGGGATCTACAGATTGGAGCAAGTTTTTCTCACCGGAGTTTGGCTACGCAAAGCTTCGAATGGGGAATCCGTGGACAGGCAGAGTCGAGTTTGAAGTGGCACCGCGTTACGGCAATTACGCCTGCGCCCTGATTCCTCCAGGAGATGTTATCGCGATCTTGGGCAGGACCTCGGCGGAGGCCGCTGTGGTGGAGATACGAAGTGCTTCCACTGGGATGCTCTCCCGAAGCCTTCCTGTGCTGGTGCCGCTGCCGAACCAAGCGTCATCCGCCTCGCTCCGGGCCAAACAGGGGGCGATTGTGCTTAGGTCCGCAAATGCTTTGAAAATCTGGCGTATGGAAAGCCTGAAACCTAGTTTATCCATGCCTGGAAACTACGCCACGTTGCGCCGGGGAGATACAAGCCAGTTTGTGACCCAATGGTTTAGGAATAATCTCACTACAATGCAGTTACGTAATGGAGGAAAGACGGATAGTGAAAAGAGAGTGATTCAGGAGATTGGTGAGTGGAAAGGGAAAAACAATCTCTTGTTTTTCACCACGCCCGACGGCTCGCGGTGGCTCGCGGGGGGTAGTGGAATTTATGGCGCCTATCTCCTTGGCGACGCTGGTTTGGAGGAACTTTGGGCGCCAAGGAAGATTTCAGGGCTTAACATTCTTCCAGCTCTTGGGGGTATTGGGGGTATGGCCTCCTATGCCATTCATCCGATAGAAGACCGGCTATGGACTGGGAACACCGTGTATGAGTTCTCCACGGGTCAAAAGCTGCTGACCATAGCGGATCGAGAGGGCTTGAATGCGGCGTACTCGGCGGTGTGGGTTGGGACCAACCGTGTCGCGGAAATCGCATTCAAGGATGCGCCGCGAGAATTGGACTCCGAGCAAAGCACGGGGGAAAAAGTGCAGATCGTCCTGTGGGATACTGAAACGGGCCGTTTGGCGGGCAAAGCCAAGGCATCCAATGCGAGCTGGCTCAGTGTTTCACCCGATGGCCTCCATCTGGCAGAAGCAGGCGCCGACAAGCGGGTCCGGATTCGCAACAGCCGCACGCTCGAAGTGGAGCGGGAGTTCCGCGCGCATGAAGACTCGGTAACCGGGGTGGCATGGCATCCAAACTTGCCTCTGCTTGTGACGGCCTCCAAGGATGGCTGCATCCGCATCTGGAATCGGGATGACTTCCGAAGAGTCGAAGAATTTGTGAGTGACCCCACGATCAAACCGGTTCTTGTGGAGATTCCACCAAGCGGTTTGGAGTTAAACGAGGTGCGTGATCATGGCGTCAAGGTGTACCAGCCCAAAAGCTTCCAAAAGTCCAGCAATGCGGCTCCGTGAGGAGGAATCGAGTCCCTCCTGCAAAGGTATTGGTGGAATGGGTTGGACGAGACGAGGATAAGATTTATGCAACCCGCGAAGACTCCCCGCGCGCGGTTAGGAAATTGGTCTCACCGCGACCGAGGCGTGGGCGACAGGCACTTTTCTTCTTCTTTCTTTTCGAGTGCTCTCCAGCTGCAATTCCAAAGCTTGCGAGCTGATGATATGCATTTTGCTGATGCCTTGAGCAGAGGTTTTTGCTAAGTGCAGTCAGATGCAGACATGGTCAATCACCCTCCATGGCCCCTCTGGAATCATCAGCACAGTTGATACCGGTGAATCGCAGTTTGTAGTGGGGACTGAGACTGCTTCGGATGTGTTCACAGTTGTTTGTGAAGGCGTGATACCGCGCCACGCATGGGTGTGGATTAGCGAGGCGGGAATGCAGGTGGAGGATCTGGGCGGAGGAACCTTGGTAAATGGCTACCGAATCACCGAGCGGGTTCAGGTGGAATATCCGGCGAGTGTGCAGGTGGGCGAATTAACTTTGGTGATTGAAGTCATGGCAGCGCAGACAGCAGCCGTGTCGCCCACTCCGAGCTCGATGGACATCACCATCGCCCAGCGTTCATTGATGAGCAGCAAGGCCGGCATGGACGTTACCAGTCAGGAGAGGACGCAAGCTTGTTCGACCGTTCAGAAATCTGCGCAACCCCTTACATATTCTGCTCAGTCTGGCCCTGCGACTGAGGCGTCGACCCTTTGCAAATATGCACTGGTGCGCGAAATCGCACGGGGCGGCATGGGGCAGATTTATTTTGGAGAAGATCCCCAGCTCAAACGCAATGTAGCCGTAAAGGTGAGTAGCGTGAGTGAAGGTGGAAAAGATCCAAGATTTTTAAAAGAAGCTGAAATTCTCGCCCAGCTCGCGCATCCAAACATTGTGCCGATCCATAACATCGGCGTGGATTCGCAGGGGCGTCCTTTTTATTCAATGAAGCTGGTAAAAGGACGCACTTTGCAAGCGGTGCTGAACCTCATTGGGGAGGGCGATGCCGACGCGATCAAAGATTATCCTCGTGCGACATTACTAACCATTTTTCGGAAGGTTTGCGACGCAATGATGTTTGCGCACAGCAAGGGAATTTTGCACCGTGATCTCAAGCCTGAGAATATCATGGTGGGTGAATACGGAGAGGTGCTGGTGATGGACTGGGGCTTGGCGAAAATTTTGGGTGAACGCGAGGAAAGCAGTGGTCGTACAGAGCGGGTGCACGACACAGGTGACTATGGAATGACGCTGGAGGGCGAGGTGGTGGGTACACCGCAATACATGTCCCCGGAACAGGCCGCGGGAGTGGTGGCGGAGTTGGATCAGCGTAGCGACATCTACAGCCTTGGCGGGATTCTGTACGCGGTTCTCACATTGCGTGCGCCCATCGATGGGACAACGCTTAACGAGGTTCTTGAAAGAGTCAGAAGTGGCCGGATCAGTTCCATGGAAACCAGACGCAGCGCCGTAGCGGGGCAACCCCCTTTACCAATCGAGGAGGAGGTGCCCGGTGCGTTGCGAGCGGTGACTCTCAAGGCGATGAACACCGAGCGCAATAGGCGTTACCAGGACGTGGAGCAACTCGCAGCGGATCTCGAGCGGTATCAGAACGGATTTGCCACCAGTGCTGAAGAAGCCGGAGCCCTCAGGCAAATGAGGCTGTGGGTGGAAAGAAATAAGGTGCTGTCGATTTCAACGGCCGTTCTGCTGGTGGTGGTGAGCGGCTTTACCTTGCACGTGATCCAAAAAGGGCGCGAAGCGCGGGAAGCCTTGTCTCGCTTGAAAGGGACAGCTCCCACTTTTGCGCTGCGTACTCGTGAAGCACTCGGCGACGGTAATTTTTCGGAGGCTCTCAAGAGCATTGAGTTTGCAATTGAGTTGGAGCCGGACACAGCCGAGTACCACGCACTCCGTGGAAACGTGCTTCAGGTGTTGCTGCGCTGGCCTGAGGCGGCCACTGCTTATCTGCGCTCACTGGAACTCGGTAGGATTGAGGGGGCAACGGAGAATCTCAAGCTCACCAGAGAATTGATTGCGATGTTGGGCACAAGCGGTGAAGCAAACGCAAAAACCATCTTGTTTGAAGCACTCAACGCGCAGGGGCGGCAATACGAGGCGATGGCTTTTGGGAAGACGTTGGGTGATTTCTGCAAGGACCGTAACAAGGATTTGAGCAAAATTCCTGAGCTTGTGCAGCGGCTGGAGTCAAAAATGATTCCGGTCCCCGGCTCAAAGATCCTGTTGAGCAAGACGGAGTTTACCATCGGAGAATGGAAATTGTACCTGAAGGCGGAAGGGTTGCCCGAGTGGAAGCAGCCGCAGTCCGATGATTTCTTTCAAAGTGAAGAGCACCCTGTGGTCAATCTGAGTTGGGCGGATGTTGCAGTTTTCCTTGAGTGGATCACCCGGGTGACGGGAAAGGAGTGGAGGTTGCCCACCAACGAAGAGTGGGAGGCGGCTGTCGGCATCGCAAAGTATCCTTGGGGTGACTACTATCCACCGGCCTGGGATGACGGCAATTATGCGGTGACCGAGAATCGAAGCAAAGATCCCATGCTGGCGGGTTTGGATGGAACCCGTGGGACGGCGCCGGTGGCCTCATTCAAGCCGAACGCGCTGGGATTTTACGATCTGGGCGGGAATGTTGCAGAATGGATGTGGGATGGGCTGGATGATGTTGCCGACAAACGGATGCTCCGCGGCGGGAGTTGGATTGACGGTCTGGAAGATGGCCTTGTGACGCGCCGGTACGACTTTTTTTCAGCCAAACGCAGCCTCAACTATTTCGGATTCCGCGTTGCGATCTGCGTGTCTCCGTAGCCAATCCCTCACGCTGGAAGTGAGAGCAGGAGACTGCTGGCATTCGGACCTTTGATCGGGTCACCAAACGAAACGGGAAGTTTTGGAGTCGGACCTGAGCTCACGGCCGAGAAGTTCAAGCTCAAGGTTCCCGCTGAGGCTGATGACCCGGCAGAAGACATACCGTGCACTTTTTCGCTTCTCGGCAACAATTTTCGTGAACCATGGGATGCCCTCCTTAGGAACCTTAAAGCTGAGGCTCCCTGGACAATTTGATTCGTAGAGGCCCGCTTTCATGGAGCCATCCTCATTTAACTCCCCGAGTCGCCGGTCATAAAATCGCAACTTGATCAGATCACCCACCGCGAGTTTGGGCGATGGCGGGTATTTCGCCGAGTATGGATTCTCTGTGTACTGCCATGACAATACGTAGGAGTCCATGGTTTTAATCGACTGGGCGGTTTTATTGTCGATTTCCTCGGCGAGAGCGGGCGTGGCGACAAGAGCGGCGGTGAAAAGAGTGAATAGCGCAGTGAGTATTTTCATTGAGCAGGCGCGTGGGTTTAGGTGGAGGTTACCGATGCAAGGATTACAAGCAGTCTCATCCGGGGCGTCGTTTGAGCGAAAGGGGTGTGCATGGCAGCGTATTCGAGTACCAAGTTACGATGTCTGTACCTAAACCAGAAATGCCTGACAAACAATTCCGTCTGCCATGGTTTTTAGCTCCCCTTACCGCCACAAGAAACGTGTCGGCTGTGTGGCGTGAATTTGGGCGAACCATGCTTCAATCTTCCCCGGACACTTCCAATGTTTCAGTCACACATTTGTCATGTGTCGTTCATGTGTCGTGAATGAAAGAGCGTGGGACCGCTCAACGACGTGGGTAACCGATCGTATTTTCGGCGATTTTTCTTAGCGCCTTTGTAAAGGCTTTTTTACATTTGTGAGGTGCTGACCATGCGTGGGCTAGAGATGAGGCTGACCACTGGTGCATTTTGCAGATGAGCAGCTACGTGGTTTCTGTTAGACGGATCTTCATGCTCACATGGTCAATCACCCTCCACGGACCCTCAGGCGTTACCCGCACGGTTGATACCGGTGAGGCGCAGTTCGTGGTCGGCACGGAGACTGCATCGGACGTGTTCACAGTCCATGGCGAGGGAGTTGCTGAGCGCCATGCTTGGGTGTGGATCAGCGAGGGAGGGCTGCAGGTGGAAGATCTGGGTGGTGGCACTCTGGTCAAAGGCTACACGATCACTGAACGGGTACAGGTAGAGTATCCGGCGAGTGTGCAAGTGGGTCAAGTTACCCTGGTGATTGAGCTCAAGAGGGTGGAGCCGGTGTCTGTGTCACCCAGTCCGAGTTCGATGGACATCACCATCCCCCAGCGGGCAGTGACCAAGAGCAAGGCTAGTCTGGAAGTGACCATTCCGCAGAAGATGCCTACGCGGTCGAATGTTCAGAGGGCTGCATCAATAGGGACGCCCTCTGCACAGCCCAGCTCAGCTGATGAAGCATCAACGCATTGCAAGTACACGTTGCTCAAAGAAATCGCCAGGGGCGGCATGGGACAGATCTATTTTGGTGAAGATCCCCAGCTGGAGCGGCAGGTGGCAGTAAAAGTCAGCAGTATCAGCGAAGACGGAGAAGATCCGCGTTTTTCAAAAGAAGCCAAGGTGCTTGCTCAGTTAGCTCATCCGAACATCGTGCCGATCTATAACATCGGAGTGGATGCCCAGAGCAGACCCTTCTACAGCATGAAGCTGATCAAGGGACGTACGCTTCAAGCAGTGTTAAATCTAATCCGCGATGGTGACGCTACTGCGACCAAAGAATACCCAAGAGCCACGCTGCTGACTATTTTCCGCAAGGTTTGCGACGCGATGATGTTCGCCCACAGCAAGGGTATTCTTCACCGGGATCTCAAGCCCGAGAACATCATGGTAGGTGAATACGGTGAGGTGCTGGTGATGGACTGGGGATTGGCGAAGGTGCTGGGTGAACGTGAGGAGCAAGCCTCCAGTAGTTCACGAGTCAACGACACTGGTGACTACGGCATGACGATGGAAGGCGAGGTCATGGGTACGCCGCAGTACATGAGCCCTGAACAGGCCATGGGCATGGTGGCTGAGCTGGATCAGCGCAGTGACATCTACAGCTTGGGCGGGATTCTCTATGCGATCCTCATGCTGCGCCCGCCGATTGACGGGACGACCCTGGATGAAGTGCTCACCAAGGTGAAGAACGGGAGCATCAGCTCGATGGTCACGAAACGTGTTGGCAAAGGTCCGGTGACAGTGGGTGCGCCATCGGCAATGGGTGCGGAAGTGCCGGAGGCGTTGCAGGCTGTCACACTTAAGGCGATGGCGACGGATCGCAACAAACGCTACGCAAGCGTGGAGGCTTTTGCTGGCGACATAGAGCGATACCAGAACGGGTTTGCGACTCAAGCTGAGGACGCTGGAACCGTAAAGCGGATCAAGTTGTGGGTAGGTCGCAATAAGGTGTTGGCTGGATCTGCTGCGGCCATGCTGGTGGTCGTGAGCGGCTTCAGTGCAAAGGTGGTGGTGGAAGGACGAAAGGCTAGTGCGGCACTGG
>JBILUQ010000050.1:0-18758 GCA_044370935.1 Chthoniobacteraceae bacterium | reverse complement strand
CTCCAACGCTGTGGATTTACAGCCTGAAGTGGCAGAGTATCACCGGATTCGAGGTAATGTTCTGCAAGTCATGGTTCGTTGGCCTGAGGCGGTGAAGGAGTATCGGTTCGCGAAAGAGGATGAACAGGCGCTAAAGAACCTGAAGCTGACTGAAGAGCTTATTCAGCAAACGGAGAAGGACGCCAATGACACGAAGGCAAAAGGACGTCTGTTTGAAGAGCTGAACGCTCAAGGGCGCCAATACGAGGCTATGGCCCTATCGAGTACGCTTGGCGATTTCTGGAAAGATCGTAAGAAGGACCTCAGCGTCATCCCTGAGCTTGTACGCCGGTTGGAGGCAAAAATGCTGCCTGTGCCCGGCACTAAGATTTTGCTTAGCAAGACGGAGTTTACGGTTGGAGAATGGAAGTTGTACCTGAAGGCGGAAGGGCTGCCGGATTGGACGCAGCCGAGCAAAGATTTTGAGCAGAACGACGAACATCCGGTGGTGGGGGTGAGTTGGAATGATCTGAAGAAGTTTTGCGAATGGGTGAGCACGGCGACCGGGAAAGAATGGAGGCTGCCGACAAATCAGGAATGGGAGGCGGCAGTAGGAACGAGCAAGTACCCTTGGGGTGATTACTATCCACCGAACTGGGATGATGGGAATTACGCGGTGGCTGAGGATGGAAAGGATGATCCAGCGAAAGTGGGGGTGGACGGAATTAAAGGAACTGCGCCTGTTGGGAGCTTCAAAGCGAGCGTGCTGGGGTTTTATGATCTGGGTGGGAATGTCTGGGAGTGGATGTGGGATGGGCTGGATGAGAAGACTGGCACGCGGGTGGTCCGAGGCGGGAGCTGGGACCGCTATACGGAGTACTGCAAGGTTGCCAACCGCAACAACCGCTACTCGGAGGCCCGGGGCAACAGCTACGGCTGCCGGGTGGCCCTCAGTTCAGTTCCTTAGAGCTGAAGCGCGGAGCGCTGAGGTGTGATGCGCCCGAGGCGAAGCCGGAGGGACTCCGGCGGAGAACGAGGGTGCGGTGGGCGGGAGATGTGCCCGGAGCAAGAAATCGTTTTTGGTAACCCCCCGGGCACTCTCGCGATTCATCAGGAGATGAATTGCAGCCTCGCCGGCGTCGAGGCTGAGTTGTCTGCGCTGATTGTCTGCAGCGCGGGTGCGTGCGGTTTAAAGTATCTGAGCGAAGGCCTCGAGCGATTCGGAGCGGAAAGCGATTTCGTGGAGTTGCTCAAGTCGCTTCGGATCTCCGATGGCGTCCAATGCCTCACGGATCCCCCCCGGACAAAGCCCATGCCGTATTTCCAAGGCTCGCTGTACAGCCGTCCGGAAAGCTCGTAACTGACCCTCGGATAGACCTTGGGATAGACCTTCTTCTTTACCTTCCAGTCTGAGTTGATCGGCGAGAGTCATGGTTTTGGCTTGAAGGGATTTGCTGCGTATTGTTTTGAGGCGTGCTTTAAGCAGGGACACGTTTAGGTCAGCGTTTAAAACATAGCGCAACATCCGCTCCAAGGCACTGTCGGAAATTGCAAATAAAATCGATTCCTCCCACAAGGCATCGCTCAGCAGTTCATCCAGCGGCTCGGCCTTCAACGCGCGTAGTGTAATAATGCCCTCTGGGGTTCCGGCTATCTCCTCGTATGGGATGCGCACCAACTCGAGCAGACGGTACATGAGCGTGGGTTGCCACGGTCGTATAATGTCTGCAAGTTTAGGCGGCAGATCGATGAGGTCCTCCAAGCGCGGGGCCGTTTTCCAAGGGCGTTTCCCCTGCGCGAGCACGATGGGAAGGATGGCGGGCAGTTTTGCCGGAGCGGGATGCGTCGCAGCAAAGCGCTCCCAGATCCGGAGGATGTAGGAAAGCAAGCGCAGCGCCATGCGCGGATCCTCGGAGCTTTGGTGTTCGAATAGCAGGTAAATGAACGCGTCTGATTCGGCGAGTTTGAGCGAGAAGAGCAGATCGCTTTCGGACGCGGCGAAGTGCGGATCAACAAAGGTGGAGTACTCGAGGCGGAGGGAACTCCAATCCACGGCGTGGGAGATTTGCTCTGGCAGATAGTTCTCAAAGAAACCGCGGGCGTTGTCCGGGTTGGAAAAAGTGGCTTTGAGAAGTTTGTCGTTTGGATGATGGATGGGTTCCTCTGGCATGCGCTCTTCAAAAGAGTCGCAGTCGGATGAGGAGGCTGCCGTCAGGAGTTGGCTGATGAGCGTCGGGCACGGGACTGAGGGTGGGATCAGGTTTTGGAGATCATTCGGTCCTTGCGATGGAGAAAACCCAAGCTGTCCGTCTCGCAGCTTATGTACCAATACCGCCAGCGCGCTCTTTGCAATCGCGAACAAAAGCGGCCCTTCCCACAGTACATGTCGCCGGAGCAGGATGAGGGTTATGGTGGCAGAACCCTGATATCAGGGCAGGGGTGAGTTACTCGCTTCGATAAGTTGCAGGGCATCCAGAATGACAAAACCGTCGGTGCCGGTGTTGCTGATGGTGATGACAGTATCGACACCGTTATGAAGCTGCACGCTGCCGACGGATCGAAACGATTCTCCAGCCGCAAGCGGTAGCGTTTGATCAACGACGATCTCTGTTTTGCGGCCGCGGGACTCAAGAGTCAGGGGTACTTTCGTGGCACGCGTCTGATGGGGTGAGTAAGCCATGCGCAGTTCATAGCGGCCTGTCTTGGGAGCTTTGAAGTGGAAGGTTGCGATGGACCGGCCGTCGGCGCGTTTGTCGTCGTGCAGATAACCGGCTCCAATATGCGGCTTGAAGCCGTTTGATCGGCTCCACGGGCCCTTGAGTTCGGCCTGTGAGTCATCGAGCACAATACCCGGCAGGCTTTTCGGATCGACGTTCATCACGGTATTCCGATCGGCCGAAGCAACCGGCAACACAGGCAATTCGAGCACCTGGTTCTGTGCCAGCATGCGCTCGCGCAATGCAGAGTACGGCAGCTTTTGTACCGCGACTTTTTGCTTCACACTTAAGGCGGCGGCGATGCCTGCGCTCTGCCCGAGAATCATCCATGTCGGCTCCACGCGAATCGAGGAGATGGCCACATGCGTAGAGGAGAGCGCCACAGGAACGAGCAGGTTGTCACATTCAGCGGCCTTCGGCGTGATAGCACGGTAAGGGATGTGATACGGATAGCCGTGCCGCGTTCCCGCCATACGCACGGGCATGATGGTGCCTTCATTTAAGACCATGTCCTGCTTCCCGACGCGCTGGCAGTCGTGCGAGTCGATCGGGAACGATGACACGATGATTGGATCATCCTTCTGCGGCTCGTTCATGATGTCTTTTTGAGACACCACGAACTCACCAATCATGCGGCGCCCTTCGCGTATATAGAGCTGTGGCGACCAGTGGTCGTAGCCTAAGAATTCATCGCGGCAGAGACCAATCTCCGCCATTTGTTGGCGCAACTCCTCGGGCACGGCAGGATCAGTGCTGAGGAAGTGATGCATCTCCAGAGTGTACTGCTTATGCGCCTCCCAGATCTTAGCGCGTCCGGATTCATCCGCCTCGCTCCATTCATTGCAGCCACCCACGAGGCCCATGGAGAATTGTTTGCCGATGCCGTTGTTTGCATCGAACTTGTTTCCCGGCAGCGGATAAAGGTCCCAGAGCAAATGGGGCTGTTTTTCCCGCGCAAAGTAACGCCGCACAACCTCAAAGCGTGCGGGGTCATAGCTGGCTGGCTGCGGGAAGGGCACCCAGTTGGACGGATCCTTGGTAACACACAAACGGAAGCTGTACACCATCACGTTCTTGTCCCCTGCCTCCTCGGGGCCCGCGTCCGTTGTCGTGATAAGCGGCAATGGTCCGCCAGCGGCATCCAGACCCGAGATCGCCAGTTTCGCCTTTGGGTACTGCTTGCCGGCCAGCGGTTCGCCAAACTCATGCCGCCCTTCTCGGCCAATCGTCCAGCTCACTCCGGCAGCCGCCATCAGATCTCCCTCATAGGTGGCGTCCACAAAGACCTTGGCGGCGAAGTGATCGCCGCTCGTGGCGAGGCTCGTGATGTGTGCGCCATTTTTCGACAGCGATTTCAAAACTTGCTTCGTCAGCACTTTTACACCGGCATCATCCAGCATCTGCTGTGTGATCTTTGCTGCCACATGCGGCTCGTAGGTCCAGGGCTTGTGATCTTTTTCGCTCACCTTGTAAGGCAGCGCTACGCCGCGCTGCAGGTAATCCTTCTCGATGCGTGCATGCCATTCCTCGAACAAACCCAGCACGGTGCCACGCACCGTTTGATTGGAGTCGCTGAAGCACAATCCACCGGTGTTCACGCCACCAACATGCTGGGTCGGCTCCAGCAGGATGACCGATGCCCCTTCACGCGCTGCAGCAATGGCCGCGCAGACTCCGCCAGGTGTGGCCCCATAAACAATGACATCCGCCTCTGTGGCGGCATGCATAGACAAACTGATAGCGAAAAGTAGGGCGAATATGCGTGCCATGGCTCTCACAACATAAGGCCACGATTATCACATTTTGGATACTGTTTTGTCCGCCCAAGGAACGGCTTGATCCGCGGTTTCTTTTGGAAATCCGGACTCGGCTTGCGGTCAAACCAATGATCGGAGTTTTCAATCCGGCGTTTGAAATTCGGTGAGGCCGTTTCGAACACTAAACACCGCATACGCGTTGCAACCTCAAGAGCCGTATCACACCTCTTAAATGAATTTGGGCCTTTGTGGGAATCAAGCCTACCAGCGCGGCACCCGGTGCGTGACAACTGAGAAAGTGATGGCTGAGTTGTTTGCTCGAGGCATGTTTCAACGCGTTGAATCATCCAAAGCGAAGCCCTGAGGTCGACTTTTTGTGAGCGTCGCGCAGGCCGGATGTAAATAGTTGCTGCAAAGATTGATTTAAAAATGTGATGGGTTCTATCCTCTGGCTTTGTTGTATGACGCCGCCTGCATTCCGCTTGGGCGACCAAAACGTGTGGCTCTTGGCGTTGTGCGATGATTTCCAGAATCTCCCGGCCAACCCCATGAACACCCCCACCTCGGTTCCTCCAAACAACGATCCCGTGCAGGCAAGTTTCGATGCCCGTCCAAAGCGAATGCTCTCGGTCGACGCGCTGCGCGGATTTGACATGTTTTGGATTATTGGCGGAGAGGAGGTCGCGAAAGCTTTGGAAGCGCTGGGTGGCGGGTGGCTGCTGACAGCAGTATCTCAGCAGTTGAAGCACGTGGAATGGGCTGGCTTTCGTTTTTACGACGGAATTTTCCCGTTGTTTTTGTTTCTGGTCGGAGTCTCCATCACGTTTTCAATGGATCGGATGCTGGCAAGCGCTGGACGTCTGGGAGCGCTTGCACGCATCGCACGCCGCAGCTTGCTTCTCTTCGCTTTAGGTGTGTTTTATTACGGCGGATTTTCGCGTGCTTGGCCTGATGTGCAGGTTTCCGGCGTGTTACCCCGGATCGCACTCTGTTATTTTATTGCGGCAACCCTGTATGTGATCTTGCCGCGTAGAGGCCTTGTCGCCGCCGCCGTGCTTTTTCTCGCGGGTTACTGGGCGATCCTCAGTTTTGCTCCTTTCCCCGACGTCAGTCTGGCCCACGGGCCGATTGGCAAGAAAGGCTCGCAGGCCGATGCGAAGACTCCGCCCGCGCTTCTCGCCGGTGAGGTTCCTACGGTTTCAGGTGTTTTTGAAGAAGGCCGTAATTTCGCGCATTACATCGATTACAAATGGCTGCCGGGAAAGAAGCGCAACCTTTACTACAGCAACGAGGGTTTGCTCAGCACCATGAGCGCCGTGGTCACCACCTTGTTCGGGATCATGGCTGGGTGGCTGCTCGTGAGCACGCGATGGACGGAGAAGCAGAAGGCCGCGTGGTTGCTTGGTGCGGGAACAGCGTCGCTATGCGTTGGGTTTCTCTGGGGAATCGAAATGCCCGTGATTAAGCGGATATGGACCCCATCGTTCTGCCTCGTCTCAGGGGGATTTTCTGCGGTGATGCTAGGTTTATTTTATTTGGTTGTGGACGTGTGGCGTTGGCAGAAGTGGTGCGCTCCGTTTCTTTGGATTGGTGCTAACGCCCTTGCGGTCTATTTTGCCGTGAATCTCTTGGATTTCCCCGCCATCGCGACGCGCCTGGCCGGTGGAGATGCGCAGGCATTTCTGGATTCTCACATCGGGCAGGGTGTGGGAGGCGTTCTGATCGCCTTCATCGGGCTGGGGCTGCCAGTGATGTTTGTGCGTTTTCTCTATCGGCACAAAATCTACATACGGTTATGAAATTTGCTGCCGCTCTTTTTGCACTTTTGTGTTGCACGCTTCATGCGGCGGATAAAAGACCGAACATCCTGCTGATCCTCGCCGACAACTGGCGCTTTCCAAATGCAGGCGTGCTCGGAGATCCAATGGCCAAAACGCCGGCGTTCGATCGTATTGCAAACGAGGGAGTGTTGTTCACGCACACTTTTAACCCCGTCCCCTCGTGCTCGCCGACGCGTTCTTGTCTGCTGACCGGTAGAATCGCTCATCAACTCGGCGAACGTGCGAGCTTGTGGAGCGCTTTTCCGAAGGACACCCCTGTTGTGACGCAATTATTGCGAGAGGCCGGTTACGACATCGGCTATTGCGGCAAACCGTGGGCCCCGGGTAATCATGAGGTCTCGGGTTGGAAAGAGAATCCCGTGGGGCCGAAGTTTGCCAACTTCGCCGAATTTCAGGCGAAGCGCGA
Organism: Chthoniobacteraceae bacterium; assembly: GCA_044370935.1. Classification (GTDB taxonomy): domain Bacteria; phylum Verrucomicrobiota; class Verrucomicrobiia; order Chthoniobacterales; family Chthoniobacteraceae; genus Chth-196. The sequence goes on along the minus strand of JBILUQ010000050.1, from coordinate 12,058 downwards.
TCCAGCGAAGCCATTCTTTTTCTGGATGGGCAATACGGATACCGCCACTAAAAACGCAAAAACGCCGTATCTGGCAGAGGCCAAAGCGCGGCTGGACGCGGGGCGGTTGACTGTTCCACCTGAGCTGCCGGATTGCCCGGAGGTGCGTGATGATTTGATGAACTATTATGGTGGGGTAATGAAGCTTGATGACGAGGCCGCGCAAGCCATCAAGGCGCTGGAGATGGCGTCTGAGTTGGAAGGCACGGTTGTAATCTACACGAGCGACAACGGGTGGCAGATGCCGCGAGGACTTGCGAACTGCTACGATTCAGGTTCGCGTGTTCCACTGGCCATCCGATGGGGGCAAAAGCTAAAGGCGGGACGGAAGGTGGACGATTTTGTAAATGTAGCGGATCTTGGCCCGACATTTCTAGAACTGTCCGAAATCGCAGTGCCCAAGGAGATGAGCATGCATGGCATCAAAAACTTGATGCTTGGTCGCCCGGATCCATTTCAGCGTGATGCCGTCTTCATAGAGCGCGAGCGGCATGCAAATGTGCGCCGTGAAAACATGAGCTATCCGGTGCGGGCAGTCCGCACGCGGGATTTTCTCTATGTCCGCAATCTTCGATCCGACCGCTGGCCTGCCGGAGATCCCGATGTTTTGTTCTTAGCTGGAAGGCCCTACGGCGATGTGGATACAACCCTGGTGAAGGATTTTCTTCTCAATCATCAAAGCGATCCTGTCTACGCAAAGCAATTCGCGCTGATCTTCGCGAAGCGGCCGCCGGAGGAGCTCTATGATCTCCGCAACGACCTGCATCAAATTATCAACGTGGTGGAGAAACCCGAGTACGCCGACGCGCTGCAGGCCCACCGGGATCGTCTGGACGATTGGATGAGGCAGACTGCTGACCCCCGGATTGATGCATCGAATGACGACTGGGACAAATTCCCGTACTACGGCAAGGCGATACGGCGCGAGTGAACTTCACTTTCGCGTCGGCAAGGTCCGGGAGTGGGGCGGATAAGTCGAGGTACGGGTGTAGATCCAGGTCGAGGGCTGGTTTGCTGGACTGTGTCTAAATGGCATGAGTTTGCTTTTGGCTCCATTTCGGAAACTCGCGCGCGCCGTATCGGCGCGGGGCCGGGGTATCACTTTGACGCGGCAAATCCATCGGTGCTCAAGCTGCCGGAGTCTCTCAATCGAAGCCTCTTCATTTACGAATGGATGCGCAACTGGATCCAAGCCGTCAAACTCGACACTCCAGGACCGGAGATCGAGCCGTTTACTCAGGCCTTGAATCTGCTCCGGCCCTTCGACCTGAAGATCGGACCGGACGGAGCGCTCTACATGCTCGAAAACGGCGACCCATGGTGGGAGGACAACGACAGCCGTATTGTTCGGATTGTTTACCGCCGCGCACCTGCTTTGCATGCCACATGGCGGAGACCCCTTCCGCTGGTCCTGCCTACAAAAGCGGCGCTCTGAAATACAAGGACGACCCGGAGGCCGCCGAACGATTGGCGCAAAAAATTCTAGCCGGTGGGGCAGGGGTGGGGGCCAGATTCTGATGCCACCACACCCACAGCACAGCATCGAGCGAATCCGCCAAACGGTGTCGTGGGTTCTCGCGCTCAAGAATGATCCCGCGAGTCTCCCAAAAACTGGTTCGAGTGGTGCATTCACCGCGCCGCGCAGCGGCTCTCCCACCGGTTCGTTGCTTGCAACCCTCGAGGTCAAGCCCACTGGTGAAGGAGAATTTCTGGAACTGCCCGCCACGCTCGCCAATGCAACAGGACTCACCGATGTCTGCGTTGTCGCGCACTGTCCGGATCCGGCCACCGTGCTTGGATTGAACTGGATCGAGTTCCAACCGTGATCTGGTGGATGACATGAGGTTGTGATACCGCTCGAGAACCTCATGGCGTCTATCACTCGGCGTTGAGCTCGCCGAGCATTTCGAGTAATGCATCAGTGATGATTACCGAGGCATCTTCTTGCACGACGTTTGTCCCGAGCCATGTTTCGTATCCGCCAAGGGCGTGGTGGTCCGGCGTCGGCAAATAACCATGCCGTCCGTTCGCAAGACCGACAACAACCGTTTGCGGCAGCGGACTCCGTTTTTTTAGTTCGAGTCCAATTTCCACAAATGTCTCGAAAGGGATTCCGCAGATCCCGACATCTCCAACACGAATTGCTTGCAGCTTTACGGTGATGCTGTTTTCTGCGCGCTCAGATGCGGCGATCACGTTTCCTGCATAGTTTTTTGCAAGGCGCGGCAGTTTTTCGATAGTCTCTTTGTCCCTCACGGCAGCAACCTTGCGCGCATCTTCGAGCATCTCAGCTGAAGGCTTCCGATATTGAAGCGTGATGTCACGCTCACGCATTCCGAGGCGGATCTCGGGCTGATTCTTGGGAATGCTTTGAATAGCTTTCCAGGCTGCATCAGCCGCTTTTTGAGCGACAATTCTGATTTGCTCAAAAGGCTCGCGAGGTGGGCGGTTAATCCCAAACGGAATGTTATTGATATCGCCCGACGCACCGTTCGAAAGCATTGCAACAAAGTCATGGTCCGCACGAAGACGCGAAGGCATCAGGCGCGCAAATTCTCCGAAGTAATCTGCAGACATTTCGCCATCGGGCGATCCTCCGACGTAATGAAGCGCGTAGTTTGCGAAAACGGCTATGTGCTTGCGCTTCACGTCCTGAATAGAAAATACCGAAAAGGTAGGATCCGTTGGTCCGGCGGGACGCTCGATGATGTCTGCGCTTGTTCCAGGGTTTGTCTTAACCGCGTCCTCCTTGCCAAATGGGTTTGGTGGCATTTTGCCGGGTTTCAGATACCATCTTCTGTTGAAAACTTCGTCAGGGATGGGAATTGTTGCGAATCCAATCGTCGCGGGCTTGGTCGCAGCTTTGGCCCTAATGATGGACTGCGCGAGACCATCAACAAGGACTGAGTGGTAGGCCATCACCGATGGCACGGTGCTTTTCGAGGATGCGGAGGGGCCTGTGTGCGTGTGTGTCGAACAGACCAGCATTCTTTCAGCCGGGATACCCGTTTGCGCGGATGCGATCTGTTTGGCCTCATTAAGCACGTCGGGGCCTGCGCCGAGGTTGTCGAGAACGACGATCGCAAGAGTCGTCGTTCCATCGTCAAGAACAATAGCTCTGCTATAGAGCGGGTCGTGTGCTTTGCTCGCGGCTTTAGCGCTGAAGCCGCCGGGCATATTCATTGGAAATTCTTTTGGTGTGACATCAACGGCGGCTGCACCGGCTTTCAGCGGCAGGCTGGCAGCCCCCGATAATGGAATGTGCAGGGCGATGCTAAAGATGAGAATAAGAGCGATCAGATTGTGCATGGGTATGGAAAACGGGGTTGTGAAAAACAGAGCATCGCAGCGCATGAGCGCAAAAGAATTCGGGCGCAATGGGGACGGCGCAATGGTGACAGACACTTTTCGGGACGTGGAGGGTGTTTTTTCAGACCTGCCGGCGCCGGGGTTTAGGGGCCTCGGATTCCAAGCTGGGAAGGGTCTTGCGGTATTGGCTCGGGGTCCGGTTGGTGTGTCTGAGAAACTGACGGTTGAAGTTTGACAGGTTTTCGAAGCCACAGTCCTCGGCGATCCGCGTGATGCTTGTGTTCGTCTCGGAGAGGAGGCGGCAAGCACGGCTGATTCGCAATTCGTTCACAAATGTGGGAAGCGATTTGCCCATGCGGCTCTTAAAAAAACGGCCGAAGGCGTCGGGGCTCAGGTTGACCAGCCGAGCAAGGTCCTCCCGGAAAATCGGGTCGTGCAAATGCTGGTCAATGTAGGCGCACACTTTTCCCACCCGCTCCTCGTCCAGCGGATTGAGGTCAGGTCGGAATGCGGGACTGGAAATGGGCTGCAACTCGCGTGACCTGGAAAGGCGGTCGAGGATTTCCAAAAGCAGAAGAAGCCTGCGGGGTCCCTTGCTGTGAGGAATTTCGCGCATTCGTTCGGAAGCGTAGTCGCGGGTGGCGCCGCGGATCTGGAGCGCCACCGCGCCGCTCTGTATCAGACGCCGTACGCGCGCCAACTCGGGGAGGTCCATGAACTCGGCGCCGAAAACGTTTTCCCTGAACTGGACCACGATTGACAAAGCAGGGTCGCCGTCCGGGCGTTGCGGGCCCGAATGGTTCCAGACATGCGGGAGGTTAGGCCCGACGAACACCATGTCGCCCGGCGCGAAGTCACTCACATTGTCGCCCACGAAGCGGTTGCCCACGGAGTTGACCACGAGGGTGAGCTGGCACTCGGGGTGGAAATGCCAAGGCGTCGGCACCGTCCGCGCAGACACCACCTCGCAATAGTAAGATTCCAACTGGTGTTGGGGTATCCTTTCCAGAATCGGTTTCATATCGAATCACGACGGTTTGGAGGGCTTGAACTCCGGGAGAAAATAACGTCGGAATAGTATCAGCGCTGGACCGGAGAGGGAGTAGTTTTTCGGGCAGTTTCACCCTAGGGTTTGGAAAGCCATGAGTCACACCCCGGATCGTTTTGCAAAGTCGCGTGCCCTGTTCGAACGTTCGCAACGGGCGGTTGCGGGCGGAGTCAACTCGGGCATCCGCAAGTTGGAGGTTCCCGTTCCGCTGTTCTTTTCGCATGGGAAAGGGAGCCGTCTCTTTGACGTGGATGGAAACGAATACATCGATTTTCAAATCGGACAGGGGGCCATCCTGTACGGCCACGCGCCCGAGGGCATGGCGGAGGCAATCGCCGCCCAGGCCCGGCTTGGCGTACACTGGGCCGCCCAGTCCGAACTGGAGTGCGAGGTGGCGGAACGGCTGCAGCGGATGATCCCCTCCGCGGAGCGCGTGCGTTTTAACAGCTCCGCCACCGAGGTCGTTACGGCTGCATTCCGGATCGCCCGAGCACACACAGGCAGGAAGTTGATCCTTAAGTTCGAGGGCCACTACCACGGCTGGGCCGATGAAGGGCTCGTCGGGTTTGCGCCGCCTGCCGACCGCTGGGGCACCGAGGAGGAGCCCACGCGGCTGCATCCCAGCGCCGGGGTGATCGATGCGGTTCTCGAACATTTCGTCGTCGCCCGGTGGAACGACATCGACCACCTGAAGCGGAGGGTTGCCCAGTTCAAGGGGCAGATCGCCGCGATCGTATTCGAGCCTTGCTGCTGCAACACCAGCTGTCTTGAACCTGACCCAGGGCTGTTGTCGGCGATCCGCGAATTGTGCGACGCGGAGGGCGCGCTCATGATCGCGGATGAAACCATCACCGGCTTTCGTTTCGGAGCCTCCGGTGCGCAAGGGTACTACGGGGCGGATCCGGACCTGACCATTCTTGGGAAGGCAATTGGCGGCGGGGTCCCGTTTGCGGCGCTGGCGGGCAAGGCCGCCGCGTTCGAGACGGTGATTGGCGGCAGGGTGGTGCACGCCGGAACGCTCAATGGAAACCCGTTGTGTCTCGCGGCAAGTCGTTGGTGCCTGGACCGGGTCCATGCCGCGGGTTCCGAGCACCCTGGTTCACTTAACAAATTGGGCGGCGTACTGATGGAAGGTTTATCAGCGATCGCGGCACGGCATGACGTGCCGTTGCGGCCGCAGGGGCCGGGACTTGTGTTTCACTGCACGATGCTCAAACCGGGCGCGCCAGAGGGTCCAATCCGCGGGTATCGCGAGTACGCGCAGCGTCACGATCCCTCGCGCTGGGCGCACCTGCGTCGTTGCTTGTTGGAGCATGGCGTTCGCGCGATTGAGCGGGGCCTCTGGTTTATGAGTCTCGCCCACACCGGCGAGGATGTCGCCGAAGCCATCAGGCGTGCGGAACCCGCCTTCGCCAAACACGCTGCGGAATGGGCCGTGTTATGAACACCCCAAAACGCGTCCTCTTCGCGGGTTTGTTTCACGAGACAAACACTTTCGTCGAGACCCCCACCGCTCTCGTTGACTTTACTGCGGTGCAGGGTGAAGCGCTGCTGGCGCTGGCGGGCGACAGTTCGCCGATGGGCGGCGCGCTTGAAAAAGCCGGTGCGTTTGGATGGAACATCATTCCCTCCATTGATTTGCGCGCCATGCCATCGGGGACCGTCACGGACGGGACGATCGAGTATTTCTGGAGCGCTCTCGAGAGTTCCCTCGTCGCCGCACAATCCGCTTCAGGCGGGGTGGACGCCGTTTTTCTCGTCCTACACGGCGCCATGGTGACAGACACTTTTCGGGACGTGGAGGGTGAACTTCTGTCCCGGCTCCGTTCGCAGGCCCGGATGGAGGGCGTCCCGGTGTTTGGAGTATTCGACCTGCATGCGAATTTCACGGAGCGGATGGCGCTTCATGCCGACTGTCTGGTGGCCTACCGCCAAAACCCGCACAGTGACGCGCGCGAGGCGGCCCGGCGAGCGGTGGACCTACTGCAGCGTTGCCTCACCACGGGGCAGGTGCCGCGCACCCATTGGTCTCATCCGCCGATCCTCTGGCCTCCCACCGGAACAGGAAGCGCAACCGAACCGATGCGCTCTCTCCTTGCCCGCGCCAGGGCCATGGAGGCCGGCCAGCCTGACTTCTGGTGCGTCAACGTGGTCCCCGGGTTTTCATTCGCGGACACCGCCGAGGCCGGCGTGAGTTTCACGGTCTGCACCACCGGCGACGAGGCCGCGGCAAAGGCGGCGCTGGCCGAGTTGGCGGGGTTGGCATGGGAAACCCGCGCGCAGGGCAACTGCACGGAGGCTCCCGCGCTTGAGGTGGTCCGCGCCGCGCTCGCCGTGCCCGTGTCCGGACTGACGGTGATTGCTGAGCCTGCCGACAACATCGGCGGCGGCGCTCCCGGCGACGGAACGGGCCTGCTGCGTGCCTTTCTCGAACTGGATGCGCCTAATGCGGCGGTTGCGATTGCCGATGCCGAAGCGGTCCGGGCGGTCTACGATTGGGCCGGCTCGCGTGGCGACGACCTGCCGAACCTTTCCGCCCGCGGCCGCCTCTCGATTTCGGTTGGCGGGAGGAAGAGCCGCTTGGACGCGGGTCCGGTCGCGCTCGAGGTGGAGGTGCTTTCCCTGTCGGACGGCCGGTTTGAACTCGCCGACAAAAACAGTCATCTAGCCTCGGTCGCCGGCGACTTTTTTGAGATGGGCGAATGCGCTGTGGTGCTGGCTGGCGGTCTCACGCTGCTGCTCACGACCCGTCCGACGCCGCCCATGGACGTCGCGCAGTGGACGAGCCAGGGCCTCGATCCGGCCGGCTTTTCCTATCTCGGCGTCAAGGCCGCTGTGGCGCATCGCGGCGCGTACGAGCCGATCGCGGCCCGCCTGCTGTGGGCGGACACTCCCGGCCCGTGTACGAGCCGGTTGGACACTCTCAACTACAATCACCTCAAGAGGCCCGTGTACCCTCTAGATCCCCTAGATCCCGGCTTCACAGTTTAGCCATCCCTGTCCCTATGATGTTTTCCCCCCACAATGGCCGAGACGCCAGACGAGGAGTGTCCCGATTGCGCGAGGACTTTCCATCCGAGCCACGGCGGCTCTCCCGGGCTGTGTACGGACCTTCGACGGCTCAAGGCGCCTCCACCGGTTCCGGTCTAACCTAGTTCCCAGCCAAGGGCACAAGCCATCCTTCTCCCGCAGCCATGGACTCCGCACCGCAGCCCACCACAATCCGGCACAGGATCATCCTCGTGACGATGCTCATGGCCTTCGTGCTATACCTCGACCGGATTTGCATGGCCGAGATAGTCAAGTCGGCCTCCTTTCTCCGCGATACCGAGCTGGGCAAACAGGAGATTGGCAGGGTCTTGAGCGCCTTCTTTTTTTCCTACGCCCTGATGCAGATTCCCGCCGGATGGTTGAGCGACCGGTTTGGTGCCCGGCCGATGCTGACCCTCTACATTGTCTTCTGGTCGCTGTTCACGGGACTGACCGGGGCGGTGACAGGCCTTGGCGGACTGCTCACGGCCCGCCTACTGTGCGGCGTCGCGGAGGCCGGAGCCTACCCGACCTCGATGGCGCTGGTTCGCAAGTGGATCCCGCTCGCGGGCCGCGCGCGGGCGAGCGGCATGGTGGCCTTTGGGGGGCGCATCGGCGGCACGCTGGCGCCCTTCCTCACGGCGTGGATGATCCTTTCCCTTGGGAGCTGGCGCACCTCCCTCTGGGTGGATGCGGCGCTCGGCCTTGGGGTTGCCACCGTGTTTTGGAGGGTGACTCGTTCGGAGCCGCGCGAACATCCCGATATCAACCAAGCCGAGCTGGCGTTGATCGGCGCAGAGGCAATTCCCCGGCCGCTTCGCGCGGGTGAGTTGTGGAGGGCGCTTGCGGCCTGCACCCGCAACGTGGGCCTTTGGTGCAACTCAGCGTGTCAGGTGCTCATCAACATCGGCTGGGGGTTTCTGGTCACCTGGCTGCCCACTTATCTTGTGGAGGCACATGGAGTGGAACCGCTTCAAGGTGGACGCATGCTGACCTGCGTGCTGGCCTTCGGTATGCTGGGCCAGATTGCGGGAGGCTACTTTTGCGACTGGTCCACCAAACGGTTTGGGCTGCGCTGGGGGCGGGTGATTCCCGTGAGCACCTCGATGATTCTCTGCGCGACCGCCTACATGATCTGCCCGTTCGTGCACTCGGTCTGGGTGCTGGTGGGCTGCTGCGCGATGGTTTCTTTTTTCACGGATCTCGCCAATCCGTCGACGTGGGCGTTCATGGGGGACATCGGCGGGCGGGCCACCGCGGTGGCGGGCGGCTGGGGAAACATGTGGGGCAACATCGGCGCAAGCGCGGGCGCGCTCCTAATCCCGGTGCTGCTGAAAATGGGGGGCGGTGACGGCAGGGTGTTTGTATTTTTCACCCTCTCCGGAGTTTTTTGTCTGGCAGCTGTTTTGATCCTTCCGATGGATTCGACAAAGAAATTGGACATCAGCTTGCCCCATCCCTGAGCGCATCTTACGACCGCACCAACCGTTTCGTGTCCCGTTCTCTCGGACACTCCGGTGTTCCATCTTCCCTTCAGCCCGGTTTTGGTGGCGGGCGGCCGGCTTCCATCTCTACACCTTCATATTATTCTCCTGCGCGGATTTGTTCATGGCTTGAGATAGCGGAGAGGAATCTGGTTGAGTTTGAGAGATTCGATCTGGAAGTCGAACCACGTGGCCTTGCGTCCATCAATCATCTTCTTCTGATTGTGATCGAGATCCTCGACTTCAAAATAATTGTGCGGCACTCCGGCGGTGGTGAGGGCGCCGTGGTATTCGCGCACGGTGGTTAGATGTTCGGGATCGGCCGTGCCGCAAGCAACCTGAATGCGGAGGTTCGCTTTAATGAAATCCAGGTTCTTGATGAGGTTCAGATACGGATCGTTGGCCTTCAGGAGCTCGGGATCGCTGCCGATGTAAGAATTGGGGGCCTTCGAGACATCGGAGACGTGATAGACATTGCCGCTCTGATTGAAGAGCGAGCTGAACATGTCTGGATGGCGCATGGCGAGATGAGTGGAGCCGCGTCCCCCCATGCTGAAGCCTTCGATGCAACGCGCCTTGCGTTCGGCGATTGTACGATACGTCGCGTCAATGTGCGGGATGAGTTCCTTCATCATCATCGTCTCTGCCATAAACCGGCCGTCGCCGCTGTCCTGATACATTGTGGAGCGTCCGCCATTCGGGAAGACCATGATGATCTCCGGCAGCTTTCCAGCGAGGATGCCATCATTGAGCACGCTGGCGGAATATACGCTGCGTGTTTCATTCCCGCCCGCTCCATGCAGGTGGTAGATGACGGGATAGCGCTGACCCTTGTCCTGCTCGTAACTTGGCGGCAGATACAGACAGTAACCGACATCACGCTTCATTGAATCACTGCGGAAGGTGTGATGCGTGACGCCGGCAGGCAGTTCCGGCACGGGCGAAGCCACCCACATTTCGTCGGTGTTCGCCTGATTGGCCTTGGTCTTTGATTTCGCTTCTTGAGCCGAAAGAGGCAAGCAGAGGACGAGGAGCTGGAGTGCGGTGAGGAGCGGTTTCATGATGGCAAACGACTTGGTATGGATCGCGGGCTGGATCGGGTGGTCGGGTGTGAGCTTTATTTGACCTACAACACTTTGAGCATTAACTCGGTGAAAGAAGCCAGTAAATGACATCAGGTTGTCGAGCAGTGCAAGATCACGCGGCGGACATTTTGGTCCACCGGGCGGACCATGGCGGCGTACTTGCAGCGGTCGGGGCTGCTGTTCTTGGCCGAAACGGCCACCGAGGGGGCCATTGCTGCAACGCATGACCGTTTCGCCGCGGGTTTCCACGGCGGCAACAAGGCGCGAGAGTTGAGTTTTTTGCTAGATGTTGATGGAAATCACTCTGGGGAAAATGGGATGGAGATCGTGCGTGGTCGAGTCTGCTCTGACTAGACCTGCTTTAGGAACTTGAGTTGAAAAGCGGCTATGTTTGAACCGCGGAAGCAGGTGCCCATCCGTTTTATCGGGAAATTATCGGAAAATGGTGACCGCATTGGTAGCAGCCAACAACCGATAGAACTCCCAGTTTGCTTCGCCCAGACCTCCGCGCAGCGCGAGCGTGTCGTGACCCACGCCGGGCGCGACGATGAAGACGCGGGCGATATTCAGCTTCTTGGGATGCTCAGCGTTCTTCTGCCGCTCGATACACGGCAGGCGTCGCTTCAAACAGGCGCTTGAAGTGCTGGCCGAAGCGGGAGACGTCGCGGTAGCCGACGCGTTTGGCGATGCGGGCGATGGGCAGCCGCGTGGTGCGGAGGAGTTCGGCGGCCTTTTCCAAGCGTAGTCTTTGCAGGTAGGCTTGGAAGCTGAGTCCGTGTTGTTGGCGGAAGAGGCGGGAGAGATTGCCTGGGCTGGTGAAAGCGATCTTGTTGGCAACATGCGTGAGCTTGAGCGGGCAATGCAACCGGAAGACGAGATGCGCGACGGCTCGCTTGAGTGGGTCGCCTTCGGACTCAGTGGTGAAATTGCTTTGCTCGGCGAGGCCGAACCACACGGCCTCGATGTGGGTGCGGGCGGCGTCCTCGGCGGCCGCGGGATCGCCGAGGGCAATGGTTTCGACGAGGTGCTCGTGTTCCTCTGCGATGGTGCGGGGGTCTGGGAAGCAGTCGTCAAAACCCTGCTTGTGCAGCACCCCGAGATTGTCCCAGACCGAGCGCCAAGTTTCCCCGAGCAAGGGAATGTTGGCGAGGTTGACGATGGTTTCGTGGAGTTCAAGGTCCGCTTGACGAAAGGCGTTGTAGTTGCCCGCAAGCAGGGCGTTGGTAAGCCGTTTTAAGATGGAACGTAGCTGCTTGAGTGTTCCGGGTGAGGCCGTGGCATGCGTGGCAGCATGGCGGGCGGCGAAGCCTTCCAGCACAGAGCGTAGTTCAGAAAGTCGGCGCAGTTCGGTGGTGGTCATGGCAGTCATATGCGAAATCGGGCTTCAGGCTATGCGGCAGAGGTCAAAGGTGTGCACCGCTAAGGATGATCATTGTAAACGCAATCTTCGAAGCCTTTGATCATCCAACCGGCACGCCCTTATGCCAAATCAAACATCTCACCGCAACCACCCATGATCATGCCCGACAAAATCCCATTTGGGGTCATCGCTCCGATGACGACACCTTTTTCGTCCTCCGGCGACTTGATGCCGAAGTCCATCCGCAGCCAGGTGGAGTTCCTTGTGCGTGAGCGGGCTGACAGCCTTGCAGTCGGCGGCTCGACGGGCGAGGGGCAGACTCTGGACGCCGATGAACTCCGCGCCTGCGTAAGCGAGGTGCGCGATGCGATGCCGGCGGATATGCCGCTAATCGCGAGCACCATTTGCGATAGCACCCGCCAGGCGATCCGCAGCATCAAGGCGGTGGAAGGCCTCGGCGTGGATGCGATCCAGCTCACGCCGGTGCATTACCTTTTTCGTCCGGATGACGAGATGATGATCGAGCACTTCCGCGTGATCCACGAGGAGACAGGCATGCCGTTGATCATCTACAATGTCGTGCACTGGTGCTATCTCTCGCCTGAGTTGACCGTGCGGCTCATGAACGAAGTGCCGGGTGTGATGGGTATCAAGCAAAGCGCAGGTGATTTGAAACTCTTCGCCGATCTCATGATCAACGCGC